>NZ_JBFUKG010000019.1:0-107570 GCF_056400945.1 Polaromonas sp. P4_H1
GCGCCCAACGGTCTTGCCGCCTTCGCGGATGGCAAAGCGCAGGCCTTCTTCCATGGCGATCGGGTTGATCAGCTTGACGGTGATCGACACGTTGTCGCCTGGCATGACCATTTCCTTGCCTTCTGGCAACTCGATCGCGCCCGTCACGTCCGTCGTGCGGAAGTAGAACTGGGGGCGGTAGTTGTTGAAGAAGGGCGTGTGGCGGCCGCCTTCGTCCTTGCTCAGCACGTAGATCTCGCCGGTGAAGTGCGTGTGYGGCTTGATCGAGCCGGGCTTGCACAGCACCTGGCCGCGCTGCACGTCTTCGCGCTTGGTGCCGCGCAGCAAAATACCGACGTTGTCGCCGGCCTGRCCCTGGTCGAGCAGCTTGCGGAACATCTCGACGCCGGTGCAGGTGGTCTTTTGCGTGTCGGCAATACCGACGATCTCGATCTCTTCGCCGACCTTGATCACACCGCGCTCGACACGGCCGGTCACGACGGTGCCGCGGCCGGAGATGGAGAACACGTCTTCCACGGGCATCAGGAAGGCGCCGTCCACTGCGCGCTCGGGCAGGGGGATGTAGGTGTCCAGGGCTTCGGCCAGCTTCATGATGGCTTCTTCACCCAGGGGACCCTTGTCGCCTTCCATGGCGAGCTTGGCGGAGCCGTGGATGATGGGGGTCTTGTCGCCGGGGAARTCGTACTTGTCGAGCAGCTCGCGCACTTCCATTTCGACGAGTTCGAGCAGYTCGGCGTCGTCGACCATGTCGCACTTGTTCAGGAACACGATGATGTARGGCACGCCGACCTGGCGGGCCAGCAGGATGTGCTCGCGGGTCTGGGGCATGGGGCCGTCAGCGGCGGAGCACACCAAAATGGCGCCGTCCATCTGGGCCGCGCCGGTGATCATGTTTTTGACGTAGTCGGCGTGGCCGGGGCAGTCGACGTGGGCGTAGTGGCGGTTCGCCGTCTCGTACTCGACGTGGGCGGTGTTGATGGTGATGCCGCGGGCCTTTTCTTCGGGGGCCGCGTCAATCTGGTCGTAACCTTTGGCTTCGCCGCCGAACTTGGATGCCAGCACGGTCGTGATCGCCGCCGTCAGGGTCGTCTTGCCATGGTCCACGTGGCCAATCGTGCCGACGTTGACGTGCGGCTTGGTCCGCTCAAATTTGCCTTTTGCCATTTTTCTCTCCAGATAAAGAACATGCCCGTGTACGGTTTAACGTCTGCACTGTGTTGCTGATTCACTTCGCACGGGTACAAAGTGGCACACAATCGCAGACAAGAAAATGTGATGCCGGCCCCCTAGGAGGCCGGCACCGGTTTTTGCTTACTTGGCGCGCGCAGCCATGATGGCTTCCGACACGTTGCGCGGTGCTTCAGAGTAGTGCTTGAACTCCATGGAGTACGTTGCACGGCCCTGCGACATCGAACGCAGCGTCGTCGAATAACCGAACATTTCGGACAGGGGCACTTCGGCCTTGATGGCCTTGCCGCCACCGACCATGTCTTCCATGCCCTGCACCATGCCGCGGCGTGAAGACAGATCGCCCATCACGTTGCCGGCGTAGTCTTCAGGTGTTTCCACTTCCACGGCCATCATCGGCTCCAGAATCACCGGGCCCGCCTTGCGGCAGCCTTCCTTGAAACCAAAGATGGCGGCCATCTTGAAGGCCAGTTCGTTCGAGTCCACATCGTGGTACGAACCGAAGTGCAGCGTGACCTTGACGTCAACCACCGGATAACCGGCCAGCACGCCGGACGTGACGGCTTCGTTGATGCCCTTTTCCACCGCGGGGATGTATTCGCGAGGAACCACACCACCCTTGATGGCGTCGATGAATTCGATGCCCTTGCCGGCTTCGTTGGGTTCGATCTTGAGCACAACGTGGCCGTACTGGCCCTTGCCGCCGGACTGGCGCACGAACTTGCCTTCCGCGTCTTCCACGGTCTTGCGGATGGTTTCGCGGTAAGCCACTTGCGGCTTGCCCACGTTGGCTTCCACGCCGAATTCGCGCTTCATGCGGTCCACGATGATTTCCAGATGCAGCTCGCCCATGCCGGCAATCAGGGTCTGGCCGGACTCTTCGTCGGTCTTGACGCGGAAAGACGGATCTTCCTGCGCCAGGCGCTGCAGGGCGATGCCCATTTTTTCCTGGTCGGCCTTGGTCTTGGGTTCCACGGCCTGCGTAATCACGGGCTCAGGGAACACCATGCGCTCGAGCATGACGATGGCATCGGGATCGCACAGGGTTTCGCCCGTGGTCACGTCTTTGAGGCCCACGCAGGCGGCGATGTCGCCGGCGCGGATTTCGCTGACTTCTTCACGGTTGTTCGCGTGCATCTGCACGATACGGCCGATACGCTCTTTCTTGCCCTTGATCGGGTTGTAAACGCTGTCGCCCTTTTTCAGGACGCCGGAGTAAACGCGCACGAAAGTGAGCTGGCCCACAAACGGGTCAGTCATCAGCTTGAATGCAAGCGCAGAGAATTTCTCTTCGTCGTCAGCCTTGCGGGTGACGGGCGCTTCATCTTCGTCCATGCCCTTGACGGGAGGAATGTCGATCGGCGACGGCATGAATTCAATCACGGCGTCCAGCATGCGCTGCACGCCCTTGTTCTTGAACGCGGAGCCGCAGTACATCGGCTGGATTTCGCTGGCAATGGTACGCGTGCGGATGCCCAGCTTGATTTCAGCTTCGCTCAAATCACCTTCTTCAAGGTATTTGTTCATCAGTTCTTCGGACGACTCGGCAGCAGCCTCAACCATTTTTTCGCGCCATTCCTTGGCCAGCTCGACGAGCTCGGCGGGAATTTCGCTGTAAGTGAACTTCATGCCTTGCGAGGCTTCGTCCCAGATGATGGCCTTCATTTTCAGCAGGTCGACCACGCCGGTGAAGTTTTCTTCAGCACCAATGGGAATCACCATGGGCACAGGGCTGGCCTTCAGGCGCAGTTTCATCTGCTCGACGACTTTGAAGAAGTTCGCGCCGGTGCGGTCCATCTTGTTGACGAACGCGAGGCGGGGAACCTTGTATTTGTTGGCTTGGCGCCAGACGGTTTCAGACTGGGGCTGAACGCCGCCCACGGCGCAGTACACCATGCAGGCGCCGTCGAGCACGCGCATGGAACGCTCCACCTCGATGGTGAAGTCCACGTGGCCAGGGGTGTCGATGATGTTGATGCGGTGCTCGGGCAGGGACGTGTCCATGCCCTTCCAGAAGCAGGTGGTGGCAGCGGAAGTGATCGTGATGCCACGCTCCTGTTCCTGCTCCATCCAGTCCATGGTGGCGGCGCCGTCGTGCACTTCACCAATCTTGTGGTTCACGCCGGTGTAAAAAAGAATCCGCTCGGTAGTCGTGGTCTTGCCGGCGTCGATGTGCGCGGAAATGCCGATGTTGCGGTAGTTTTGAATGGGGGTAGCGCGGGACATAAATTACTTTCAGTTCGGGTTGACGAACAAAGACTCGTTGCCAAAAACAGCTCTCATTGTTTTTGAAGCATCTGCCGGCTGTGCGTTGTGCGCCCAGCTGGCAGAAATTGGGGTTGAACCGCCAGGAATCAAGGTGATGACCACCTTGAGACCGCCCGGCAACCCGTCAAATCAATGCAGCAAACACTGCAATCGGAACTTAGAAGCGGAAGTGGCTGAACGCCTTGTTGGCTTCTGCCATGCGGTGAACTTCGTCACGCTTTTTCATGGCGCCGCCACGGCCTTCGGTCGCTTCCATCAGCTCATTGGCCAGACGCAGGGACATGGACTTCTCGCCGCGCTTCTTGGCGGCTTCCTTCAGCCAACGCATGGCCAGGGCCATACGGCGGACGGGACGCACTTCAACCGGCACCTGGTAGTTGGCGCCGCCGACACGGCGGGATTTCACCTCAACCATGGGCTTGATGTTGCCGATGGCCATGTGGAAAGCCTCCAGCGGGTCTTTGCCGGGGTTCTTTTTCTCGATAAAGTCGAGCGCGCCATAAATGATGCGCTCTGCGACGGCCTTCTTGCCGCCTTGCATGATCACGTTCATGAATTTGGCGAGATCAACGTCGCCAAATTTTGGATCAGGAAGAATTTCACGTTTAGGGACTTCGCGACGACGTGGCATTTTTTCACCTCTTTGCTTCAGTTGGCACCGCCTCTTAAGGCAACACCGCGAGAGTTATCAAACCCTCACTTACTCGACCGGCGCAACCAATTTGCACTTGGGTCACTTCGTTTCAAACACCTGCCAGGGCGAGTGAAACACCTGTTTCGAAGGAACTATCACAGACTTCTGTGACAACTTCTTCTGGCGCGAGCTCTCAATGAAGAGAAAAACCCGAGCCGGTTTGGCTTATTTGGCCTTTGGCTTCTTCGCACCGTACTTGGAACGCGACTGCTTGCGGTCTTTCACGCCTTGCAGGTCGAGCGAGCCACGAACGATGTGGTAACGCACACCAGGCAAGTCCTTGACACGACCGCCGCGAACCAGCACCACGCTGTGTTCCTGCAGGTTGTGGCCTTCGCCGCCGATGTAGGAAATGATTTCAAACCCGTTGGTCAGGCGCACCTTGGCGACCTTACGCAGAGCGGAGTTTGGCTTTTTAGGCGTCGTGGTGTACACACGGGTGCACACACCGCGGCGCTGCGGAGAATTCTCCATCGCAGGGCTCTTGGACTTGATCTTTTCGACCTCGCGCCCCTGACGGACTAACTGATTGATGGTTGGCATTGAAAAACGTCCCTAAACGTCTGAAAACTAATTACCGCGGTTGATGCGCGGCCACAAATATTTCCCGCTGCAAAAGCGGAAAAGCCTTCTAGTATAAACCGGATAGTGAAAACGCTCAAGCAAAACGCGGCCAGCGCCGCAATGATGGCGTCCGCCTGCCATGAGATCAGCGCCCCCGACGGCGGATTTCAGACCGTAAGGCGAACGACCTTAAGCAATAGTGTTAGCGCACACTTTCAAAAAAGTATGCACCAACATTGAATTCTTCACTCTAGGTTTTCCGAAGACCTGGCGCATCAGATGCGGCGGCTTACTTGATCCAGAGGCGGATGGAGTCCCAGGCGCGCCCGAGAATGCCCGCCTCTTCCACGGCTTCCAGCGCCACCAGCGGCACCTCGGCCACCGGCGTGGGGTTCTCACCCAGCATGACCTTGAGGACTCCCAGCTGCTGGCTCTTCACAAAAGGTGCCACCAAAGGATCGGGCCTGGCGACCTGGGTTTTGACCTTGGGAGCGCTGCCAGCCGCCACGGCGACCACAATGGCTTCGGGTCGGCCCAGCTTCACGGTAGAACTCTTGCCTTTCCAGACCGAAGGCGCGACCACTGCCTGCCCCGCGTCGAAGAGCTTGACCGCCTCAAAGGCGGTGTAGCCCCAGTTCAGCAGTTTTTGCGACTCGTTGGCGCGGGCGCTGTCGCTGGACGTGCCCAGCACGATGGCCAGCAGGCGACGGCCACCGGGGGCGCCGCCGGCGCCCAGATTCGGGAAGTCGCGCCTGGCCGTGGCGATCATGCAGTAACCCGCTGCCTCGGTGTGGCCGGTTTTCAGGCCGTCCACGGTGGGATCCCGGAACAGCAGGGTGTTGCGGTTGGTGTCATTGGCCGCAGGCGTGCCGGGATAGCGGTACTTCTTGATCGCTGAATAGCCGATGTAGTCGGGGAAATCACGCATCAGTCGGGTCGCCAGGATGCTCAGGTCGCGCGCCGTGGTGGTGTGCCCCGGCTCGGTCAGGCCTTCCGGGTTTTTATAGGCCGTGGATTTCATGCCCAGGGCCTTGGCCTGCTCGTTCATGAGCCGCACAAAGTGCTCAGCCGTTCCGCCCACGCCTTCGGCGAGCGCCATCGTGGCGTCGTTGCCCGACTGCACCACCATGCCCTTGATCAGGTCTTCCACCGGCACCTGCATTTTGGGGTCGATGAACATGCGGGAGCCCGGCATCTTCCAGGCCCGCTCGCTCACGCCGAAGGTTTGCTTGAGGTCGATTTTTTTGGATTTGAGCGCATCAAACACCAGGTACTCGGTCATGAGCTTGGTCAGCGAGGCCGGCTCGATCGGGGAATCAATGTCTTTGGCCGCCAGGATCTGGTTGGCCGTCATATCCAGCAGCAAATACGAACGCGCGGCAATCTCGGGCACCTGGGGGGCTTGCGCGTGCGCGGCGGGAAGGAAAAAGGAGGCAACCAGGAGCAGGGTGGCGGCGGCGCCGCGCAGGCCGCCTGGAGCCTTGAGTGAACAGTACATGTCGGGAAACTCGTTAAGGGGAAGGGAAAAAGGGGGAGGAATGGGAGAAAGGGAGCGAGAAACCGCAAAGGATCCGAAAAGCTCAGAGCGCGGGCGAAGCCAGGTGGCGGATCACCAGATTTTTCAGCAGCGGCAATTGTCCATGAAAGAAATGACCGCCTCCGGGCACAACCGTAACAGGAAGTGCCTGTGGGCGCGCCCAGTCCAGCACGGCGGGCAGCAGCACGGTGTCGTCCTGCTCGCCATGGACCACCAGCGTCTTCAGGTGCGCGGCCGCGTCAATCGGCGCGGCCGGCGCCCGGCTGACGCTGGTGCCGACCAGCACGAGTTTTTCAATAACGCGAACGGGGTTGAGGCGGGCAAAGGCATGCGTGGTGACAAAAGCGCCAAAGGAAAACCCGGCCAGTGCCAGCGCGCTCCCACCCGCGCCGGCGTCGCCGTCGCCGTCCGGCATGGGCGACACATGTTGCACGACGGCCAGCAGGTCGTCGAGCTCGCCCCGGCCCTCGTCATGGCTGCCGGCACTGCCGCCCACGCCCCGGAAGTTGAAGCGCACGGCCGTCCAGCCGCAGTGAAGGAAGGCTCGCGCCAGGGTCTGCACCACCTTGTTGTCCATCGTGCCGCCGAACAGCGGGTGCGGATGGGCAATGATCGCCATGCCCCGGGAAATGCCGGCGGGTGCGTCCAGCGCAATTTCCAGGGCGCCAGCCGGACCCTGGATGCTTGATTTGCGGGTGTGGGAATTCACGGGAAAACTTTCTGTTCAGTTGAGACGCTACAAAAAGAGGAACGACCTATCCGGCCTGTACCGGACCTGAAGCGCCGCACCGGCCCGCCCAGCCTCACCTCAACGACCCAGATGCGCGGGCGTCAGCAGGCGCTCCACCACCTTGCCATTCTTGAGGTGGGACTCGACGATCTCATCGATATCGTCGGCATCCACATAGCTATACCAGACCGCTTCGGGATAAACCACCGCCACCGGGCCGCCGGCACAGCGGTCCAGGCAGCCGGCCTTGTTGACCCGCACTTTGCCCGGCCCCGCCAGTCCGGCCGCCTTCACCTGTGATTTGCAGCGGTCAAAACCTTCCTGCGCGCGGTGATTGGCGCAACAGTCTTCGCCAGGGGCGCGCTGGTTCAGGCAAAAGAAAATATGCCGCTCGTAATAGGAGTCAGCCTTTGCGGCCGTCGGCACAACGTCTGGGGAAATGGATGGAGTCATGGACCGATTTTACTTTTCACCCGGCCGCGGGTGTTCGGGGCTGGAAAGCCGCACCAGCACATACAGCATGACCGCATAGGGCCACAGCCAGCCCAGCCACTGAACCAGGCCGTGAAAACGGATGAAGCGGCCCTGCTCCCAGGTTTGCAGGGTCTGGGCAAAATAGGGATCGGCAGGCGCCTGGTTCAGCAGCCCCAACTGGATCGCCAGCGCCAGCAGGGCAACGGCCGCGGCGCCACGGCGCGGCACGGCCAGCAGCATCACGGCCAGCAAGGCCGCGAGCGCCACGCCCGCCTGCACCGGCACATCCAGCCAGGCCCAGGCATGTTCGGGCCCATAGCTGAGGGCCGCCGACAGCGCCGAGGCGGCCACACCGGTCGCCAGCATCGCCGCCGCGAAGGCCACGCGCTGCCACAGCGTGCGGATGATGCTATAGCCCAGCAGGCAGGGAATCAGCGCGCCGAGCGCCACGCACACCAGTTCGGCAAGCGGGACCAGCGGCTGCAGCTCCACATCCCGCACCGGCATCCACTCCAGGAAGGGGGAGTCCATCAGGGCTTCGGCCAGCGCAGACTCCAGCCGCTCGAAAACCTGGCCCAGCCCCAGGGGCACCGCCGCCGGAAACAGCAACGCGGGCGGCCACAGCAGCAGCAGCACCAGCGCGCCGCTTGCATCCTGGGCAAACCAGCGCCCCCTGAAGCGGCTCCAGCGATCCACCAGGCCGGTTTTCTCCAGCACCCACGCGCAGCAGGCGCCCAGCAAGGCACCCAGCGTATTGAGGGCCAGATCCACGTTGGAAGCGATGCGCGATGGCAGGTAGCTTTGCAGCGTTTCCATGGTCAGCGACAGCAGCGCCGCCATCAGCACCGCCGCGCAGACCGACCACCCGGCGCGCCGGCTGCCGAACGTCGACAACACCGACAGCGTCAGCAGCAACCCCAGCGGCGCATAGCCCAGCAGGTTGGCCCCGACATCGAAACCGGTCCAGTAGCGCGGCAACGGCGCCGTCAGAAACCGCAGCGGCGAGATGCCCTGGTCGCGCCAGTCGGCAAACGGATAAAGGCTTGCGTAAACAATCAGGCAGATGGCTACCAGTGCCAGCGGCCAGGCGGTGGTTCTGGGCGCCGGCTGTGGCACACCCCTATCGTTCTCACTTCGCTGCGCTTCGTGTAGTGCCTTTTCCCCTTGCAGGGGACCACGCGAGACGCCCGGCGGAGCCGGTTCGGCCGCGTGTGCTGGTGGGGTCGGGGGCTTCACGCGGTGTCGTCCTGTGCGCTAGAAGGGCTTGACGACGACCAGTATCACTGCGGCCAGCAGCAGCAGCACGGGCACTTCGTTGAACCCGCGAAACCATTGGTGGCTGCGTGTATTGCGGTTGGCGACGAATTTCGCCAAAAGGCGGCCGCAGGCGTGGTGGTAGCCGATCACCAGCACCACCACGGCCAGCTTGGCGTGCATCCAACCGTTGCCCGGGCCGCGGCCAATGCCGTAGCCGAGGTACAGCCACAGGCCGAAGCCCAAGGCTGGAACCGCCAGGATGGTGGTGAAACGCATCAGCTTGCGCGCCATCAGGATCAGCCGCTCGCGCTCCGCCACGCTTGCCGGCGGCACCATGGCCAGGTTTACAAAAATGCGCGGCAGGTAAAAAAGCCCCGCAAACCAGCTGGCAACAAAAACGATGTGAAGTGATTTGACCCAGAGCATCCGGGGGAGTGTAGCCCCCACGTTTGTAGCCCCCACGCTTTTCACTTCGCGTAATGCGCTGCCCCCCGAGGGGGCCGCTGCGCCTGCGGTCTGGCGAAGCCAGTCCCGCGGCCCCTACTGGTTTAAAAACCCGCCCAGCAGTTGAGACCGCTTTCGCTTTTCCCTTTGCGTGATGGGGGGTTCGCCCCGAGCGGGCAAAAAAATGCCCGGCTGGCACAAGGCCAACCGGGCTGGTAAGCCTTTTTGCTGTCACACGCAAAGGCCCCGCTCAGGGAGGAAAAGCGGGATGCAGCTTCCAAACTGGTAACCACACGCGTGGATTCTAACCACCCCGGACAGGCCTTGGCAATGGGCGTTTGGACAGAATCCTGCAATTTCAGGCCGAAACAAAGCGGACCGCCAAAGCCTGCGGGGCAAATAATTCGTGGCCGGGACGAAGCTTTGGCACAATTTGGCCATGACCCTGCACGCATCCAACTTCGCCCCCTTCCCCATCGGCCGGCCCCGGCGCCTGCGCCGCGACAGCTTCACCCGCAACCTGGTCCGCGAAAACGCCCTCAGCGCGCACGACCTGATTTATCCGGTCTTCGTCACCGACGGCAGCCAGCGCCGTGAAGCCATCGCCTCGATGCCGGGCGTGGAGCGGCTCAGCCTGGATTTGCTGCTGCCGGTGGCCGAAGAGTGCGTCAAACTGGGCATACCGGTCATGGCGCTGTTTCCGGTGATCGACGGCTCCTTGAAGACCCCCGACGGGCGGGAAGCCTTGAACCCCGAGGGGCTGGTGCCGCGAGTGGTGCGCGAGCTGAAGAAGCGGTTTCCCGAACTGGGCGTGATGACAGACGTGGCGCTCGACCCCTTCACCAGCCACGGGCAGGATGGCCTGCCCGACCCGACCACCGGCTATATCCTGAATGATGAAACCATCGAGATCCTGGTCGGACAGGCGCTGACCCAGGCCGAAGCCGGTGTGGACATCGTGGCGCCCAGCGACATGATGGATGGCCGGATCGGCGCGATCCGCCAGGCGCTGGAAGCCAGAAAACTCATCCATACCCGCATCATGGCCTACAGCGCCAAATACGCCAGTGCCTTTTATGGCCCCTTTCGCGACGCGGTCGGCTCCGCCGGCAACCTGGGCAAGGCCGACAAAAAGGTCTACCAGATGGACCCGGGCAACAGCGACGAGGCGCTGCGCGAGGTGGCCATGGACATTGCCGAAGGCGCCGACATGGTGATGGTCAAGCCCGGCATGCCCTATCTGGACATCGTGCGGCGTGTGAAGGACGAGTTTCAGGTGCCCACCTTCGCCTACCAGGTCAGCGGCGAGTACGCCATGCTCAAGGCCGCCGCCCAGAACGGCTGGCTGGACCACGACGCGGTGATGATGGAAAGCCTGCTGGCCTTCAAACGCGCGGGCGCCGATGGCGTGCTGACCTACTTCGCAATAGACGCCGCCAGGCAGTTGCGGCAGGCCTGAGAGCGCCGTTCTGCCTTTCCGCCTTGCCGCCCCCCGCCCGGGGTTACGATCAAAAAAGTAGCCTGGTACAGCCAGCCGGCAAGGGCTACAGGCCAATTTGATACTCAACTGCAGGGGTTTCAGCGTCCATGCGTGTTTTCAATATTTCCTCCGGCACCCAGGGCATTGTCGAAACCGATGCCCTGCCCGCCCAGCTGCCCGCGCAGGGCTTTGTCTGGATCGCCTGTGCGCGGCGCGAGTTCGAGGTGCTGCAAGCGCAAATCCAGGCCTGCCTGCAGACCCTGTGCGGCACGCAGCTGGTGGACCTGCATGTCAGCGACCTGCTGAACAACCAGCTGCCTTCGCATTACGACTACACCTCGCAATACGACGTTCTGGTGTTTCGCCGGCTGGCCACCGGCCAGACGGAAACCGATCTGGCGCAACCCGGGCAGCCGCTGCACCAGAGCCGCAAGCGCGGCGGCCCGCCTATCCTGCAGCGCATCGACACCAGCCCGGTCGGCTTTGCAGTGTTTGACCGTGTGCTGCTGACCGTGCATCCCGCTGACTGCGCGGTGCGCGAGGCCTACGCCCAAAAATTGCTCAATGCCACCTCATCCGAATCACGCGATGCCGGTGTCAGGTTGCCGGCCAGCCCGGCAGACCTGATGCTGCGCATCGTCAACCACATCGTGGACGGCTACCTCGCCTTGCGGCGCGAGCTGACACGGCAGCTTGACCATTGGCAACACGAACTGCTCAATCCCCACGCCAGGTTCAACAACTGGAGCGCGCTGATGGAGGCGCGCCTGGCGATGCACCAGCTCGACGAGATTTGTGAAGACCAGCGGGCGGCGACCCAGGACTGGATCGATTCGGTTGAAACCTGGCCCGAGGGCACCACGCCCGCCGCGCAGCGCGAACGCGAACTGCTCAAGGTGCGCTCCCGCGATGTGCTCGAGCACATCGAGCGCGTCGTGCACCATGTCCGCCGTATGGAGCAAAGCGCGGAGACCGCAGTACAAATGCATTTCAATGCGCAAAGCCACCGCACCAACGACATCATGCGGACCCTGACGGCGCTGACGGCCATCTTCCTGCCGCTGAACCTGATCACCGGATTTTTCGGCATGAACTTCGAGTTCCTGCCCATCATCCATTCATCGTCAGGGTTTTGGTGGACCCTTGCCGTCATGGTGCTCATTGTGGCTGTGGTGGCGGCCGTGTTCTGGCGCAAACGTTACCTGGCCAGGACCAGCCACTAGCACACGCATCCTGAAGAAAACCACGGACCCCGAAAAGCTGATTGCCCAGATCGATCAGGCGCAGCAAAGCGACCCCGCAGAGCAGGCGCTGAATGATCAGAGAACCGGCTAGACCCAGGGCTGGGCCAGGCCTTCGGCGGCAAACGCCCGGATCACGGCAGGGCGCGCCAGTACACGTTGCAGATACGGCCCCAGATGGGTACGGTTGCGGGCCGGCGACGAGGCGAAGTTGCGCGTCCAGCGGCACAGCATCATCGCGTAGATGTCCACCGCCGAGAAATCCGCCCCGAGCAGCCAGGGCTTGGCATGGCTTGCTTCAAGCCGCGCCAGCTCGGCATCCAGTTGGTCCAGCATCAGGCCGACCTTGGCTTCGGCATGCGACTTCAGCTCCGCAACGCCGGCGCTGTTGCCTTCATCCATCCAGCGTTCGGTATAAAAATAAATGATCAGCGTGGCTTGCAGGGTGTTGGTGAGCCACATCAGCCATTTGTAAAAGTGCGCGCGCTCGGCGGTTCCCAGCGCCGGCGCCAAGCCGGCCTGCGGATGGGTGTCGCACAGGTGCAGGCAGATCGCGGCGGATTCGTAGAGCACCAGGTCGCCATCGGCCAGCGCCGGCACCAGGCCATTGGGATTGATCCGGCGATAGGTCTCGCTGCGGTGCGCACCCGTGGAGGTGTCGACCAGGATTTTCTCAAACGGCACGCCCAGCTCTTCAAGCAGGATATGCGGCGCCATGGCGGCGGAACTGGGGGAGTAATACAGCTGGATCATCTGCACATTGTGCCCCCACGGTCGCTCACTGCGTGTAGCTCCCTGCCCCCCGAGGGGGCCGCTGCGCCTGCGGTCTGGCGAAGCCAGTCCCGCGGCCCCTGCTTGAATGGTCTTGGCCCCCACACCCCCCCACTGCGTGTGGTTCGCTGCCCCCCCCGGGGGGGCGCTGCGCCTGCGGCCTGGCAAAGCCAGTTCCGCGGCCCCTGCTTGGTTGAAGAGTCCGCTGCGATCACGCACTTTCCGGGCACTATTTCTCCATGACGCTAAAAATTTCGGCCGCATTGCCCCAGGCAATCTTGCGCGCCACGTCGGCGGGCAGGTCGCCCAGCCAGACTCTGTATCCTTTCATTAAGTCGTCGTAATACAGCCAGCGCTGGTTGATCCAGGTGTCCGATCCGATCATGAAGCGGCCGGGATATTTGAGCAGCAGCGCGCGCCACTCGGCGCACAGTTTCCCGCCGTCACAGACCAGACCGGGGCGGTAAGACAGCTCACCCATGAGCTGCGGGTATCTGGCCAACAGCTCATCCACCCGCGCCACGGGCGGGCCGCCAATGCCGGTATGCGCCCAGATCAGCCGGGCTTCGGGTGCATGGGCCATCAGCAGGTCAATCGCCGTGTCGTCCACATGCGCAAGAACCGCCAGCCGGTGCTTCGCGGCAAACTGCATGAGCTTTTTGGCCACCGGCCCGTTGGTCTCCTTTGCGTTGGCGCTGTCATACAAATGGAATTCGCCAATGCCCTTGTAAGGCCCGGCCTGGTCGCCGGAAACACCGCGGGCAAATTCCGACCGCACCATCTCGTAAATCGATTCATCGCGGAACCAGTTGTCGTAGTCGGCGCGGTTGCGGTAAAGGCGGATGAAGGGCACGACCGTGACACCGGCCTGCCGGGTCTGCTCCAGCGCGGCCAGCGCCCGGGTGCCGTCATTAGGCCGCGAGTTGGCCACGATGGCCTTCACGCCGTTGCGCTTCATGCGGGCCAGCACATCGGCCGGGCCGTGCGGGCCGCTACACGAAGCCCCCACGCTTGTCGCTTCGCGTGCCTTCGGCGTTGCGCTGCCCCTTTCATGAGGAAAAGGGGCTGAACTTGCTTGGGGCGGCCCGGCGCTGCGTTCCCTGCAATTCCAGGCTTCCTCGTTGTAGTGCAGGTGGGCATCAAACAGCGGGCCGGCATAGTCAGCCGCATGGATTGGCGTGCTGAGCGCTACCAAACCAATCGCTGCGAACATGCACTTCAACAGGGCCCGAGGCCCCATCGACCGGCAACCCGCAACCGCCGGCATGGACGTCAGGCCAGCTTGGCGGCAAAAAAGGCCAGCGAACGCTCGCGCGCCAGGTTGGCCGCTGCCTCGTTGTAGGAGCCGCGCTGGTCGCAATTAAAGCCATGGTTGGCCGCGTACACATGCACTTCCACTTCCGGGTGCGCCTTGGTGAACGCGGCAATGCCTTCCATCGGGATCCAGTGGTCCTGGTCGCCGAAGTGCGCCATGACCGGGCACTGCGGCTGGCGCGCAATTTCGTCCTCGGCCGTGATGCCGCCGCCGTAATAGGCGACGGCCGCGCTCAGGCCCTTGAGCATGCAGGCGGCATGCCAGGTCAGCAGCCCGCCCCAGCAAAACCCGATGATGCCCACCTTGCCGCCGCTGGCCTGGGCCGCATGGTCAATCGCCGCCTGAATGTCTGGCAGCACCCCGGCGCCCGGCAGCGCGGCCACGGCGGTTTTCAACTCGAAGCCGGCCGTCATGTCGGCCTCGGTGTAGCCCAGATCCACGTCGGGTTTGACGCGCGCAAAGGTGGCCGGCGCCACCGCCAGGTAGCCCTGCGCCGCGAAGCGGTCGGCAACGGCCCGGATGTGCGAGTTGACGCCGAAGATTTCCTGCAGCACCACGACCGCGGCGCGGGGTGTGCCCTCGGGCTGTGCCACGTACGCCGGAACGGCGAAACCATCGGCAGACTTGAGTTCAATGAATTGGCCCATGAAATGCTTACTCCTCTGTTGGAAACCGGCGATGCCGGGATTGAAAATCGAAATCAGGCAATGGAACGGCAAGTTGAACGGCAAGGGGCCAGGTGCTGCCAGGTGGCCCTAGCCGGCCTTGAGCTTGCGCTCCACAAAATCGAGCCTATCCTGACCCCAGAACAGCTCTCCGTCAACCACATAGCTGGGCGCGCCGAACACGCCGGCGTCAATGGCCCGCCGCGTATTGGCCTCGTAATGCGCCTGCACGGCCGGGTCGCGGGACTGCTCCAGGCGCCCGGCATTCAAACCGCATTCGGCGAGCAGCTCGGCCAGCACTTGCGCATCGGCGATGTTGCGCTCGCGCACCCACACCGCGGTGAAGATCGCGCCGCCTATTGTCATGGCCGCATCGCTGCCGTCGTGCAGGTCCACCGCGATGATAAGGCGCGAGGCATCGTCCCCGGCCACCGGGAAGTACCGGGGCTTGAGGTTCAGCGGCATGCGCAGGTGGTCCGAGAAGCGCCGCAGCTCCAGCAGCCGGTAGGCCTGCCGCTGCGGAGCGCGCTCGCCCAGCGGCAGCCCGCCTGAAACGGGAAAAACCTTGCCGCCCAGGTCCACCGGCATCACGCGTACCGCCGCGCCGCTGGCACGGGCCATCTGCGCAAAGCGCTCATGCCCCAGGTAGGTCCATGGGCTCTGCGCCGAGAAGTAATAGTCCACTGATGAGCTCAAAACAGTCTCCGGTTGAAAGTGCGCGCCATCCGGCACCAATTAAAGTACATTGACCTGATTCAAGCCCGGTTTGTACACGGGATTGCCCTTTTTTGCAGGAGACAGGCCTTGTCCAAAGTTGTTCTGATTACCGGGGGCTCGCGCGGCATTGGCGCGGCAGCGGCCCTGCTGGCAGCCCGGCAGGGTTTTGCGGTTGCCGTCAACTACGCCAGCAATTCGATGGCGGCTGAGGCGGTGGTCCGGCAGATCCGCGAAGCCGGGGGCCAGGCCCTCAGCGTGCAGGCCGACGTGGCGAAGGAGCGCGAGGTGCTGGCCATGTTCGAAACGGTCGATGCCAAACTCGGCCGCCTGAACGCACTGGTCAACAACGCGGGCGTCGTGGACCAGACCACGCGGGTCGACGGCATCACGCTGGAACGCCTTCAGCGCATGTTTGAAATCAATGTGTTCGGCTCTTTTCTCTGTGCCCGCGAAGCGGTCAAACGCATGAGCACGCGTTATGGCGGCAGCGGTGGCAGCATCGTCAATGTGTCCAGTGCCGCCGCCCGGCTCGGCTCGCCGGGCCAGTATGTGGACTATGCATCGGCCAAGGGCGCCATCGATACCTTCACCCTTGGGCTGGCCAAGGAAGTCGCCGCTGAAGGCATCCGGGTTAACGCGGTTCGCCCGGGCGTCATCGAGACCGACATCCACGCCTCGGGCGGGCTGCCCAACCGCGCGCGCGACGTGGCGCCCCAGGTGCCGATGCAGCGCGCCGGCACTGCCCGGGAAGTGGCTGAATCGATCGTCTGGCTGCTGGGCGACCAGGCCAGCTACACCACGGGCGCCTTGCTTGACGTCGCCGGCGGCCGCTGATGGATGGCATGGCCCCCACGATTTCGCTTTGCGTAAGGCGCGAGGCCTTGCAGGCCGCGGCTCGCCAGACGCTTCGCCTCTGTCGCCTGTCCAAACCTGCTCAAGCAGGCTTGGAGCCGCAGGCTCCAGCCCCTCGGGGGCTAATTTCCCTAGGGGCGGCCCGTCGGGAAATTTGGCCCCCACGCTTGTCGCTTCGCGTACTTCGCTGCCCCCCGAGGGGGCTAATTTTCCTAGGGGCGGCCCGTCGGGAAATTGCATGGACTCTTTGAAAGAGCAATGATGGACTTCAAACCTTTGGTGACCCTGCTGGCCATCGTCAACCCGCTGGCCATCGTGCCGTTTTTCATTCACTACACCCAGGATTTTTCAAAGTCGCAGCGGCAGCGCACCATCGCCACGGCATCGTTCAGCGCCTTTGTCGTGATTGCCATCAGCGCCCTCGCGGGGCTGCAGATTCTCGAGTTCTTCAGCATCTCGCTGGCAAGCTTCCAGGTGGGCGGCGGCATGCTGCTGCTGATCAGTTCCATGAACATGCTCAATGCCCAGCCAGCCGAAGCCAAACCCAACACCCACGAGATGGAGGACGGAGCGGAAAAGGCGGCCAGGGGTGCCAGCATCGCCGTGGTGCCGCTGACCATCCCGCTGCTCACCGGCCCGGCCACCATGTCCACCGTGGTGATCTATGCGGAAAAGGCCAAGACGTTTTTCCAGCTCGGCACCCTGGTGGGCTACGGCGTGGTGATCGGCCTGGCGACGGCGTTGTGCTTTTCGCTGGCCGAACCGATTGCCCGCGTGCTGGGGAAAACCGGCATCAATGTCATGACACGCCTGATGGGACTGATACTGGCCGCGCTGGCCGTGGAAGTCATGGCCGACGGCCTGGGCAAGTTGTTCCCTGTGCTGCGCAGTTAAATGGCCCCCACGCTTTTCACTGCGTGTAATGCGCTGCCCCCCGAGGGGGCCGCTGCGCCTGCGGCCCGGCAAAGCCGGTTCCGCGGCCCCTGCTGGAGCAGAGCCCTGCGCAACCTTCCGGTCGCCCTGTATCGACGGATGAGGCGGCCCGGCGGAAAAACATTCTTTGCGGGGGCGATCCCGCTTTGCTGCGGATGACCAGCGCACGTATCCTGCTGGTCGAAGACGACCCCGCGATCGCCCGCTCCATCATTTACACCCTGGAACGCGACGGCCTCACCGTGACCCACAGCCTGCTGCTGGGCGACGCACGCACCCAGATCAGCCGGAGTCCGCCCGATGCGGTGATCCTTGACGTCGGCCTGCCCGACGGCAGCGGCCTGGATTTGTGCCGCGAGCTGCGGGCCGCCGGCAACCTGCCGGTGCTGATGCTCAGCGCCCAGGGTGAGGAAATCGACCGCGTGCTGGGGCTGGAGCTGGGCGCCGACGATTACGTGAGCAAGCCCTTCAGCCCGCGCGAGCTGCTGGCGCGCGTGCGCAGCCTGCTGCGGCGCGCGCGCATGCCGGCCCCCGCGCCAGCGCTGGCTGGCAATCCTTTCGAGATCGACACCGCGGGCCAGCGCGTGAGCCTGAACGGCCGCCCGCTCAACCTGACGCGCCGCGAGTTCGGCCTGCTAGCCGATTTGCTGCGTCACCGCGAACGCATTCGCTCGCGCGATGAGCTACTCAATGCGGTCTGGGGCACGGATTCGGACAGCACGGACCGCACGGTGGATACGCACATCAAAACCCTGCGCGCCAAGCTGCAGGAAGTGGCGCCGGAGCACGACTACATCGTGACCCACCGAGGCATGGGCTACAGCCTGGATATCAACCGCGCCAAAGGCAGCTGACATGCGCCTGGGCATACGCCTGCTGTTCGGTTTTTTCCTGGTCACCGGCCTGGCGGCGTTCTTCACGCTGCGCGTCTTCATGGCCGAAGTCAAACCCAGCGTGCGCGAAGTCATGGAAGACATGATGGTGGACACGGCCAATATCCTGGCCGAGCTGGCCGGCGACGACCTGGCGGCCGGCGCCATCGCGGACGGCCGCTTTGCCGGCCATGTGCGCAGCTATGCCAGGCGACCGATTGATGCGCAGATCTGGGGCCTGGCCAAGCAGTCGCTGGATTTCCGCGTGTACGTCACCGACGCGGACGGCAAGGTGGTGTTTGATTCCGAAAACGTGGCGACGGGCCAGGACTATTCACGCTGGCGCGACGTGGCCCGCACCCTGCGCGGCGAATACGGCGCGCGCGCCACCCGCGAGGTGCAGCAGGACGACCGCACGTCGGTGATGTATGTGGCAGCACCTGTGCAGAGCGACGGAAAAATCATAGGCGTGCTGACCGTCGCCAAGCCGATGTCCACCATCCAGGCCTTCATCGACCGGGCCGAGCGGAAGATTTTTCTGAGCGGCCTGCTGCTATTGGTGTTGTCGCTGGCCATCGGTGTGGCGGTGACGCTGTGGGTGGTGTGGAGCATTCGCAAGCTGCGCCACTATGCCAACGCCGTCGGACAGGGTGCCAAGCCCGCGGTGCCGCAAATACCGGGTGAGCTTGGCGAGCTGGCCATGGCAATCGATGCCATGCGCCTGAAGCTCGAGGGCCACGAGTACATAGAAGATTACGTGCGCGCCCTGACGCACGAGCTCAAAAGCCCGCTCGCCGCGATCCGCAGCGCAGGCGAGCTGCTGCAGGACGATCTGCCCGAACACGCGCGCCGCGAGTTTTCGGGGCAGGTACTGGCCCAGTCCAGCCGCATGCAGGCGCTGGTGGACCGCATGCTCGAGCTGACGAAGCTGGAGCAGCGCCATGCACAGGTAGAGCGCGAGCGCCTTCTTTGGGCCGGCGTCCTCAAGCCCTTTGAGGTGGCGGCCGGCGGCCGGGCCCAGCATGCCGTCAAAGTCGTAGTCAGCCCGGAACATGCCGGCGTGCATGCGGAGCCCGGCCTGCTGGGCCTGGCGCTGAGCAACCTGCTCGAAAACGCGCGCTCGTTCGCGCCCCAAGGCTCGACCATCACGCTGGAGGCCGGGCCGGACCGCATTGCCGTGCAGGACAGCGGCCCCGGCGTGGCGGACTACGCCCTGCCCCGCCTGGGCGAACGTTTTTTCTCGACAGTGCGCCCCGACGGCCACACCAAGGGCTCGGGTCTCGGGCTGGCCATCGTGCGGCAAATCATGCTGCTGCATGGCGGCCGCATGGTGGTGCGCAACACCCAACCCGGCTTGCGGGTCGAGCTGCATTTCTAGCCGGGCGGCGCCCATCAGCCTGCCACCTTCGCGGGTTCGGGCTTGGCGGGCTCCATCTGCTTGAAGCGCGCATACCAATCTACCCGGCGCGTCAGCATCATGACGGCGGCCAGCACGGCGAACAAGGCTACAGCGCCCAGCAACAGGGCCGTCTGCTCCATCCGTAGCAGCACAAACAGCATGCCGTACAGGGTGGCAATGCCCAAGCCAAAGGGCAGGCCGCGCGACCAGCGGCCCAGCATGTGGCTGGCGTAGTAGGTCAGCAGGAGTACGCAGGCGGCCGAGGCAATCGCGTAGGCGCTCTCAAACGGCATGTGCTCGGACAGGCTCACGAGCAGCAGGAAAAACATGCTCATCGCCGCACCGACCAGCAAATACTGGATGGGATGCACGCGCAGTGACTTCATGAACTCGAACAGCCCCACCGCTAGAAAAGTCAGGCCAATGAAGAGCAGACCGTATTTGGTGGCCCGGTCACTGAGCGCGTAGGTATTGGATGGATCGACAAAAGTCACGCTAAAGGCCTCCACGCAGGAGCCGTGGGCCGAGCCATCGCCATAAGACGGGCAGGCACCCTTGCGCTTGGCCGCATCCCTTTGCGTGACGTCCTGCTGCGCCGTGCTGGCCAGCGAGCTCACACGCCAGTTGGCCTCGAACCCTTCCGGTGTGATCTTGCGGTCCACCGGCAAAAATTGGCCGCCAAAACTCGGGTGCGGCCAGTTGGACGCGAGCTGCATCCGGGTATCGCCGCCCAGTGGCACCACCGAAATGCTTTCGGTACCCACCAGTTCCAGTTCGAGCTGTACCTGCAGTGGCAGGGCGCGCACCATGGCGGGCAGCAGCGACGCATGCACGCCGCGCGGGTAGCTGCCGTAGAACGTGCCCGGCTTAAGCGCCAGCACCTGGTCGCCAACCTTCACGCTGGCATGGCGAATGCCGCGCGCATCGGACACCGCCAGCATCAGCAGTGGTTGGCCGCAATTCATGCGCGAGCCTGCATGTTCAGCGACAGGTTTGAGCGCCTCCGTGTCGGTCCATTCGGCCACCAGGTCGGCCTTCAGGCTGAACACCTGCGTCGCATGCAGCCCGCGGGCGCGCGGCTCCAGCTTGCTGCTGCCCTTGAGGGTGAGCGAAGCCGGCGCAGCAACCAGCAGGAATTCGCGCCGCTCGCTGTGCACCTGCCTGTCGGAATTCCTGACCTCCCATTCCTCGGTGCAGGCCATGTGGATGAGCGGACCCGTCAACGTCTGCGGGCCGGCCAGGCTTTGGGCCACGCTCTGGATGGCGATCTGCCGGTGGTTCTGGCGGTCCTGCACCACGTCGCTGATTTTCAGCAACGCGAGGACCAGCAGTATCAGCACCAGGGCCAGTGCTGCGAATTTTTGTTTCATGACGTCCTTTCGTATTGACAACGAAAGGAAGTGTGCAAACCGCGTGTGAAGTCCAGATGAGGTGCCGCCCGCCTGCGTGAAGTCAATGTGAAGCCCCCACGCTCCCCCACTTCGTGTGGGTCGCTGCCCCCCGAGGGGGCCGCCCGCCTGCGGCCCGGCAAAGCCGGTTCCGCGGCTCATGCTGGGTTGAAGAGTTCTGTGGGCGCGACCAGTGGGGGTATTTCACCAGTGGGGGCCGCGGGTCCGGCTTCGCCGGCCCCAGGCGCCGCCCCCTTGAGGGGGGAACGGGCTACACGAAGTGAGCCCGGACGGGGGTGGTCATTTTTTTCTCAGCAGCTTGACCAGCTGGTTGCTGGTGTTGCGCAAGCGTTGCGCCATCAGCTGGGTGATTTTCACCAGCAGCTTGGCGCCCACGCCGGGGTGGTCGCGGATCAACCGGGCAATTTCATGGCGCCCCCACACGCCGGCCTCTACGGCTTCGATTGCGGTGCAGCTGGCGTAGCGCGGCTCGTTGTCGAGCATGGACATGTCACCCACGGCCGCGCCGCTGCGCACCACGGCCACCCGCGAGACCGAGGCCGGCGCACCTGCGTCCGCCGCATCGCCCTGCGGCTCGACGCGCTTGGTCACGTCGACGGTACCTTTGAGGATCAGCATCATCCAGTCACCCGACTCGCCCTCCCGGATCATCACCTGGCCAGGCTCGGCACGCACCAGCAGCATGGAGGCGCCCAGGATGTCGGCCTCCGCAGGGGTGAAGTCCTGCAGCAGCGGAGAATTCTGCAACAGGCCGGGGCCATAGGCGCTCAGCCGCTCGCAGCAGCCAAACACGTGCAGGCCGGCAGTGTCGAGTTGCTCTTGAAGTGTCTTCATGGATGCCGCTGATTTAGCGCGCGGGCGCCTGCTGCAACCACTGCTCCAGCTCCTCGATCGCCGCATCGGTGGCCGCCGTCAGCGCCCGCACGCCGCCGGGGGCATCCGCACTGGGCGCGGGACGCTGCACGATCACATGGCGCTGCGCCACCAGCTTTTCGCCGGCGGGCGTGACGTCCACCAGCGTGGCGCGCAGGCGAATCAGGCCGACACTGGCATCGGGTGCGGTGAAGAGGTGGCTGAACTCCTCCAGGTCCAGCCGCAGTAGCCGCGGAAGCACCGCGTTCTGGGTACGGTTAAGGGCCGCGCTCTCGCCGGCGTTGAACACCGCGCGGCGCTGGCTCAGCCGCTCGCGCAGGCGCTGGCGTATCAATTGTGCGGGCGGCATGCTCCAGCGCGCCTGGGAATAGGGGCGCAGCTGTTGCGCGTCCGCATAGGCCAGGCGGTAGAGCAGCGCCATGTTGTCCAGCGCGCCGCCACTGGTTCCGATGTCGTCGATCGCCAGCGGCGGCAAGGGCGCCTCGCGTGTGCCGGGATTCGTTGACAGCGCACCGGGCCCAAAGTCATACATGGTGGCGCGCGTTGGCTTGTCCGGCAGGGCCGAGCAGCCGCCCAGCGCCAAGGCCACAGCCACCGAACAAAAAAGATATTTCATCCAGTAAAACCGCCCGGCATCAGCTATTGAATTCATAGCATCTTGACGGGGTTTGTGATGGGATTTGAAAAAAATCAGCCTCATTTTTTTTCTCCGTTGACGGAAAATCCTGCCTCGCCGGGACCGGGCACCTGCGGGCCATTGCCGAAAATCAGGGACTGCGGGTTGTCGTCCACCGCGTTCACGGTGCGGCGCAACTGGCGCATGGCACGCGCGGCCTCATCAGCCACTTCACCCAGCTTGGGCAGCGTGGCGGCACCGAAGGTTTCCACGCCCGCGGCCAGGGCCGTCCCGCCTTCAGAGAGCTTGTCGAGCGCTCCGCCTTTTTCGCTCAAGCGGGTGGCTGTCGTGCTGACGTCGTCTGCGGCCGTCTTGACGGATTTCAGCGTGACGGTGGCGTCGCGTGACAGGCCCAACAAGGTCGCCACCGTGGGCTCAAGACCCTTGGCCACGCGGTTGAGGCTGCCGGCCGCCTCGCCGAGTTGCGTGATGGCAGAGGTCGCGGCGGCCTGGTTCTCGTCGGACAGCAGCTTGTTCAGGCGTGTGCTGGCCTGCTCCACCTGGTCAAAGATCACATCGCTTTGCTTGAGCAGCTTGTCCAGGCCGCCCGGCTTGAGCGGTATGCGTGGCGGGTCTTCGTCGTTGGGCACCAGGCGTTCCGGCGAAGAGTCATCGTCGTCGAGCTGAATAAACCCCAGTCCCGTCACGCCTTGGGAGGCCACCGTGGCAAACGTCGATTTCGTCACGGGCGCGCTGCGGTCTATGGACACACGGAGCAGCACATTGCCCTTGACCTTGTCGTCAAAGCCGATCAACTCGACCTTGCCGACCGGTACGCCGCGAAAACGCACCGCGGCCTGGGGCTGCAGGCCCGAGACGCTTTCGCCGGTACTCATTTCATACAGGTCACGCTGGGTGTTGTCGCGCGTGAGCCAGATTGCCAGCAACACCAGCAGGGCAGTAACCACCAGCACAAAGGCGCCGGCGGCCATGGCATGGGCTTTGTTTTCCATCTTGAAGACCTTTCTGGTTTGCGCTAGACCGTGAAGGGGTATTCGCGCAGCAGTTCCATCGCGCGCTGGCCCCTTTCGCCAAGAAAAAATTCGTGAATGAAAGGATGCGGGAAAGCCACCACTTCCCGCGGCACATCGTTCACGATGACACGCTGCTCGGCCAGCACGGCAATGCGGCTGCTGAGTTCAAACAGCGTATCGAGGTCGTGCGTGACCATCACCACGGTCAGCTCCATGTCCCGGTGCAGCGCGCGCAGCAAGGAGCAGAAACTGTCCGAGCTGTCGGGGTCCAGCCCCGCCGTGGGTTCGTCCAGCAGCAGCAGCGGTGGATCCATGATGAGGGCGCGGGCCAGCGCCACCCGCTTGACCATGCCGCCCGACAGGTCGCTGGGCATCTTGTCGGCCGTATCCGGGCTCAGGCCCACCATCTGCAGCTTGACCATGGCCGCTTCACGGATCAGTGCCAGCGGCAGGGTTTTGAGTTCGCGCAATGGGAAAGCGATGTTTTCGAGCACGGTGAAGGCCGAAAACAGCGCCCCCTGCTGGAACAGCATGCCGACACGCCGCGCCGCGCCGCGCTTGCCCAGTTCGGCGGCCGGTTTGCCCAGCACGGTGATCTCGCCACGCGTCGGCGTTTCGAGTCCCAGCATCTGCCGCAGCAACACCGTCTTGCCGGTGCCGGAGCCACCCACCAGCGACAGCACCTCGCCACGCACGACCGTCAAATCGAGGTCCTTGTGCACCACAGCTTTGCGGTCGCCGTTCTCAAAAACGGTCCACAGCTTTTTGATTTCAACGACAGCGTCAGTCATATCGAAACCCGTACCTGAAAAGTGATGGCGGCTCGCATCCGGGCGACAAGCGTGGGGGCTCTCCACCCCAGCCGGGGCCGCGGGACTGGCTTCGCCAGACCGCAGGCGCAGCGGCCCCCTCGGGGGGCAGCGCAGTACACGCAGTGACAAGCGTGGGGGCTCTCCACCCCAGCAGGGGCCGCGGGACTGGCTTTGCCAGACCGCAGGCGCAGCGGCCCCCTCGGGGGGCAGAGAGCTACACGCAGTGAGCGAACGTGGGGGCAATACTTCATATGCCCACGCTTTTAAACACGACCGCAAACAGCGCGTCCACCAGAATCACCACAGTGATCGACGTGACCACCGAGGCGGTGGTGCCCTGCCCCAGGCTCTCGGTATTGGGTTTGACACGCAGGCCGTAATGGCATCCCACCATGGCGATCAGCACGCCGAACACGACCGACTTGCCAGTGGCCAGCGTCAGGTTGGCGGCATCCACTGCCCGCGGCAGCGAGTTGATGAAGTACGAGGGCGTCACGCCCATGGAAATGTCGGCGGCCAGCATGCCGCCGAGCAGGGCGGCAATCGTGGTCCAGACGCTGATCAGCGGCATCACCACCGCCAATGCCAGCGCCCGCGGCATCACCAGCCGGAAGCCCCGGGCGATGCCCATGACCCGCATGGCATCGAGTTCTTCGGTCACGCGCATCACGCCAATCTGGGCGGTGATGGCGGAGCCGGAGCGCCCCGCAATAAGAATGGCCGCCAATACCGGCCCGAGTTCCCGGATCAGCGAGATGCCAAGAATGTTCACGATGTAGGCATCTGCTCCGAACTGGCGCAGCTGCTGCGAAATCAGGTAGGCCAGCACGACGCCGATCAGAAATCCCACCAGCGCGGTAATGGGCAGCGCCGTGGCGCCAATGTGGTACAGGTGACCCGAGAGGTCACGCCAGGGGCCCTCCCTCGGGTGCCGGACAAGCCGGATGATGTCGAGCAGCAACTGGCCCACCAGGCGCACCAGGCCCTTGCTGTGGTCGACCAGGCCCAGCGCCCGGTTGCCAAGCACCACCAGGAGGTCCTTCCAGTCGGACCCGCGTGGTTTTGGCGGGTCGACCGCGAATTTGGCCACGGTCTCCAGCACCGCGCGCTGGCTGGGTTCGACCTGCAGCTGTGCCGGCCAGTCGCGGCCCCAGTGATTCCACAGCACCTGCGCACCGAGGTGGTCGAGCTTGTCGACCAGGCTCAAATCCCAGCGGACGGCTGACGCCTCGCCAGAGGGCGCGGTATGGCGACGCAGGGTGTCGAACTGTGCTGTCAGGGCGTCCCACACCGGCTGGCCCGTGAGGCCCGACGCCGTCCACGCCCCGCGCACGACAAACAGCCGGCCTTCGGGCGTGTCCTGCTGTTCAATGCGGGGAGTGGATTCTTCCATAAGCATGAATGAGCCGGGACGCGGGCCGGCGACCTTTGCATATGCGTCCAGCGCAAAATTGTCATGGTAACTGCTGCCAATACCCATTCGGGCAGATGCGCACGGTCTGTCGCTCTGGTCCTACAGCAGGGTTGCCGCCACCGGGGCCAGCGGGTAATCCCCGCCGCGGGGCCGGCCAGCTTTTGCCACAATCTGAAGCTGGTCAGTTCTGCGTTAGGCAAGGCAGGCAGTATCCCCCGCTACCCCGCCCAAAACAAGTCACCCCACAGCCCCCACCGGGGCCGCAAGACCAGAAGCACACCCATGCAAGACGAGAACCAGGTTTTTGACTACATCATCATTGGCGCCGGCACGGCCGGTTGCCTGCTGGCCAACCGCCTGAGCGCCGACGCCTCCAAACGCGTGCTGCTGATCGAGGCCGGCCGCAAGGACGATTACCACTGGATCCACATTCCCGTGGGTTATCTGCACTGCATTGGCAACCCGCGTACCGACTGGCTGTACAACACCGAGCCGGACGCCGGCCTGAATGGCCGGGCGCTACGCTACCCGCGCGGAAAGACGCTGGGCGGCTGCTCGAGCATCAACGGCATGATTTACATGCGCGGCCAGGCACGCGACTATGACCAGTGGGCGGAACTGACCGGCGACAGCGCCTGGCGCTGGGACAACGCCCTGCCTCATTTCAAGCTGCATGAAGACTACTACAAGGGCGCGGACGCCATGCACGGCGCACGCGGCACCGCCCCCGAGCTGATGCAGGACAAGCTCAACCCCTACCAGAAGCTGCTGCGCCACCGCAATGCGGGCGGCGAATGGCGCATCGAAAAACAGCGGCTGCGCTGGGACATCCTGGATGCGTTTGCCGAGGCTGCTACCCAAGCCGGCATTCCGGCCACCCCGGACTTCAACCGGGGCGACAACGAAGGCGTGGGCTACTTCGAGGTCAACCAGAAAAACGGCTGGCGCTGGAACACCGCCAAGGCCTTCTTGCGGCCGGCCTGCTATGGCCGGCCCAATTTTGAACTCTGGACCAGCGCCCAGGTGTGCAAGCTGGTGATCGAGCCGCAGCCCGATGGCAGCCAGCGCTGTACCGGAGTCGAGGTGTGGACCGGGCAGGGGCGCATCACCGCGCTGGCCACCCGGGACTCGGAACACATGGGCGAAGTCATCCTGTGCGCCGGCAGCATCGGCTCGCCGCAAATTCTGCAGCTCTCGGGCATCGGCCCGGCCGCCCTGCTGCAGCAGCACGGCATTCCCGTGGTGCAGGACCTGCCCGGTGTCGGCGCCAACCTGCAGGACCACCTGCAGATCCGCTCGGTCTACAAGGTGCAGGCCCTGGAAGGCGGCAAACGCTGGGGCCTGTCGCTCAACACCATGGCCAACTCGCTGTGGGGCAAGGCCCGCATCGGGCTCGAATATGCGTTTCGCCAGACCGGTCCGATGAGCATGGCGCCGTCGCAACTGGGCGCCTTCACGCGTAGCTCGCCCGAGCATCCCTACCCGAACATCGAGTACCACGTGCAGCCGCTGTCGCTCGATGCCTTTGGCGAACCGTTGCACAATTTCAATGCCTTCACGGCGAGCGTGTGCAACCTCAACCCGACCAGCCGCGGCACCGTGCACATCAAGAGCGGCCATTTTGAGGACGCCCCGGCCATCGCCCCCAATTACCTGAGCACGGCGGAGGACCGCCAGGTGGCAGCGGACTCGCTGCGCGTGACGCGCCGCATTGTCAGCCAGAGCGCGCTGGCCAAATACCGGCCTGAAGAATTCAAGCCGGGCGTGCAGTTCCAGACCGACGAAGAACTTGCGCGGCTGGCCGGCGACATTGCCACCACCATCTTCCACCCGGTCGGCACCACCAAAATGGGCCGCAGCGACGACCCCCTCGCGGTGGTGGACTCGCACCTGCGGGTACGCGGCGTTCGTGGCCTGCGCGTCGTCGATGCCGGGGTGATGCCGCTGATCACCAGCGGAAATACCAACTCGCCCACGCTGATGATCGCGGAGAAGGCGGCGCAATGGATACGCGAAGGGGTGTGAATCCGCCGGGCGGGCGGCCGGGGGCATGGCTGGTTTGTCGCTGGTTTGTTCCATAAGCCGCGTTGGCGGGCAATAATGGACGCCAGCCCCCATTGAGCCCCCGCAACACCTCGATGCCCCATGCCCCACCGTCAACTTTCGCTGGAACTGGAGAAACTGCGGCAGCTTTACCTGTCCAGGTTGCCGCAGGAGGTGCAGCAGCTGCAGGGCGCGCTCAGCCAGTTCAGACAGCACGACGACACCGACGCACGCACCGACGCGCTGGCGCGGGCGCACAAGCTCACCGGCTCTGGCGGCACCTTTGGTTTTCCGCAGATCAGCGCGGCCGCCGGCGCGCTGGAGCAGGCGCTGGTGCGCTGCCAGGACACGGGGCTGGCACCCGGACCCGAGGACGCCGGCCTGCTGGACACCGGCCTGCAAGCGCTGCTGGCCGCGCTGGCGCTGGCGCAAGCCGGGCCCCCAGCGGCGGCTTCGCAGGCATCAAAACCCGCGCCAGACGCGCAGCCCCCTGCCCGCCTGATCGACATCATCGAACCCGATCCGGACGTGGCCGACGACCTGGTGCGCCAGCTGGGTCAATCGGGCTATCGCGGCCGGGTCTTTGACAGTCCCTCAAAGCTGGCCGCCAGCCCGGCCGGCAGCGCGGCAGCGGCCATCCTGGCCAACGTGAGCCTGCCCGAAGAGGAGGAACTCGTGCTGCGCGCGCTGGCCCGGCCCGGCCCCGGCGCTTCGGCGGGGGTGCCGTTGATCTTCATGGCGGGAAATACGGATTTCCAGGCCCGGCTGCGTGCCGTAAGGGCGGGCGGTGTCGGCTATTTGCCCCACCCACTGGATGTGCGTTCGCTGCTCGGTTTCCTGGACCGCATCACCTCCGACGAGCCGTCCAGGCCTTACCGCGTGCTGATCATCGAGGACGATGAACGTCTGGCCGGTTTTTATGCCGAGGTGCTGCAATCGGCCGGCATGGAAACCGCCATCGTGACCGATCCCACCACCGTGACGGGCCCGCTCACGGCGTTTCGTCCCGACCTCATCACCTGCGACATCTACATGCCCGACTGCAACGGCATGGAACTGGCCGCGCTGATTCGCCAGCAGGAGGAGTTTGTCCGCATCCCCATCGTCTTTCTTTCCACGGAGACCAGCCTGGACAAGCAGTCGCAGGCGCTCAAGCAGGGCGGCGACGACTTCATCATCAAGCCCGTCGAGCCCGCCAACCTGATCGCGGCGGCGCAAAGCCGGGCGCGTCGCTACCGCAGCCTGCTGGCCGCGGAAGACACGCTGCGCATCAGCGAAGAGCGTTTTCGCCTGGTCTTTGAAACCAGCCTGGACGGTTTCATCCAGACGCAGGCCGATGGCACCATTGTCTCGGCCAACCAGGCCGCCTGCAACATGTTTGGCATGACCGAGCAGGACTTGCGCCATGCCGGGCTCGCCGGCCTCGTGGACGACGCCGGCCCGCAGCTGCAGGACATGCGGAGCAGTCCCGGAAAATACCGGGGCGAGCTCATGTGCGTGCGTCGCAACGGCGTGAAATTTCCGGTCGAAATTTCAGCATCGCAGCACGTCAGCAGCCACGGCGATATCCAGGGCAGCATCATCTTGCGCGACATCACCGAGCGAAAGGTCGCCGAAGACAACATCATGCGGCTCAACACCGAACTCGAACAACGGGTGGAACGGCGAACCGCTGCGCTGACAGCGGCCAACCAGGAACTGCAGGCTTTTTCGCATTCGCTGGCCCACGACCTGCGGCAACCCTATATTGCCATCAATGGCCTGGCGAGCCTGCTGGAGCGGGAAATGGCGGCCCACCTGACAGCGCGCGGCAAGGATTACCTGAGCCGCATACGCGCCGGCGTCAGCCAGATGAACGACCGCACCGACAGCCTGCTGTCGCTGGCCCAGCTGTCGCAGGCGACGACCCGACCCGAAAAGGTGGACCTGGCGGCAATCTGCACCACCGTGCTGGCCACGCTTCAGGCCAAGGAGCCGGGGCGCCACGTTCAAACCGAGGTCGAGGCGCCGCTGGAAGCCGACGGCGATGCCAGCCTGCTCCAGCACCTGCTCGGGCATTTGCTCGGTAACGCCTGGAAGTTCACGTCCCGGCAGGCCAGCGCCCTCATCCGCGTCAGCAGCCAGCCCGACTCCGACGGGAAGACGGTTTACTGCATCGCGGACAACGGCGCCGGTTTTGAAATGGCCTATGTCGACAAGCTGTTTGGTGCCTTCCAGCGGTTGCATTCCCCTTCGGAGTTTTCAGGCGCCGGCATTGGCCTGGCGATGGCGCACCGCATCGTCACGCGGCACGGCGGACGGATCTGGGCCGAATCGGCGCCCGAGCAGGGTGCGCGCTTTTACTTCACGCTGGGCAGCTAAAGCGAAAGCGTCTTGGCGTGAAAAGACCGATGTCGCCCGAAAAGGTTCGGGAAACTCCTAATGCACTGTCTCAGTGCGCAGGCTATATTAAGGGTCTTGCTGACGAGCCCTGCTGCTCGCAACGCGAGGAGCCGAGGAGACACGAAGAGCAATTACAAAGCAAACAAACATTCCACAAGGTGTTTTTTTGACAAAGCGCTGGCAACCCCAGCGCTTTTTTTATGCCCGTTCGCCTGCCACTCGCTTTACCCAAAAGCCCCTGTGACCCATGATCCACTGTAGTCGTCAGCTATCAATTAAATAGCAACGAACCATTTCGGTGCGATGAGACAATCGGCAGTCATGGAATTGCTGATTGTTACCTGCGCATCCCTGCTGGCCGGTTTTGTGGATGCCATCGTCGGAGGCGGCGGCCTGATTCTGGTGCCCGCCCTGTTCGCCATCTTTCCCACCGCCCAGCCGGCCACGCTGTTTGGCGTCAACAAGGGGGCCTCCGTCTGGGGCACGGCGGTGGCCACCGTCCAGTTCGCGCGCCGGGTCGATATGCGCTGGGCGGCCCTGCTGCCGGCTGCAGCGGCCGGTTTTGCCGCCTCTTTGGCCGGCGCCTGGCTGGTGACCCTCATTTCGGCGGGCTTTTTGCGCAAGGCCCTGCCCCTCGTGCTGGTAGGGGTGCTGATCTACACGCTGGCCCGCAAGGATCTGGGGCGCCACCATACACCGCGCTTTACCGGCCGCGCCGAAACGGCAGCGACCTGCTGCATCGGGCTGGTGCTGGGCTTTTACGACGGGTTTTTTGGCCCCGGCACCGGCAGCTTCCTGGTATTTTTATTTGTGCGCTGGCTGGGCTACGACTTCCTGAATGCGGCGGCCTCCGCCAAGTTGCTCAATATCGCCACCAATCTGGCCGCGCTGGCGCTGTTTGCCTGGAAAGGCCATGTCTGGTGGCATTTCGCCCTGACCATGGCCGTGGCCAACGTGGTGGGCAGTTTGCTGGGCACCCGGCTGGCACTCCGGCATGGCGCCGGCTTTGTGCGCAGCATTTTTATTGTGGTGGTCAGCGCGCTGATTCTGAAGACAGCGTTTGATGCTTTTCTGAAATAGCACCCATGTAAGCACCCACATACTCGCGAGCGCAACAGGGCCGAACAGGGCCGGTCAGCCCCGCCGGATACTAGCGCGGCGGGATGCCCGGGGCCGACGCAGGCCTCGCCGCGGGCTTGCCAGCCACCGGCACCACGCCCTCGGTCTTGGCGACAGCAGCCGCCGCCGGCGCCTCCGCGCCGGGTGCGTCCGGCATCGCCGGCACACCGGCTACCGGCAAGGCCGCGATGTCGGCCGCGCGGCGCGGCTTGCCAATGGGGGCTGCGGCCAGCCCTTTTTGCACGGCAGCCATGTCCTCCTCGCTCGGGTACTGGCCCAGCAGCAGGTAGTCAAAGGCCCGGCGTGCAATGGGCGCGGCCGCACCGGCACCCCAGCCGGCGTTTTCCACGATCACCGCCAGTGCGATTTGGGGAGCTTCGGCGGGGGCCACGGCGATATACAGCGCATGGTCGCGCTGGTGCTCTTCCATCTTGGCGCTGTTGTACTTGCCTTTCGGGGCCCCCACGGCCTGGGCCGTGCCGGTTTTGCCGCCGCTCTGGTAGCCGGCGCCGGCAAATACCCTGGCCGAAGTCCCGCCCTGCACCACGCCGGCCAGCCCCTTGCGGATCACCGCCACGTTCTCGGGCTTGTAACCCAGGTCTTCAGGCGGCGCAACCGGCAGCGGGTGCATCACGCGCGTCACCGGGTCCTGCGTGCCGATGACCAGGCGCGGCTTGTATTTGATGCCGTTATTGGCCAGCACCGCCGTGGCCTGCGCCAGTTGCAGCATGGTGAAACTGTTGTAGCCCTGTCCAATGCCCAGCGAAATGGTTTCGCCGGCAAACCATTTCTGCTGTTCCGGCCTTTTGAAGTAGCTGCGCTTCCAGGCCTGGCTGGGCAGCACGCCACGCACTTCGCCATTGATGTCGATGCCGGTGATCTGGCCAAAGCCCAGCGGCTTCATGAAGTCGTGCATCGCATCCACGCCGATTTCGTTGGCCAGCGAGTAGAAGTAAACGTTGCTTGACTCCACAATCGCCCGGTGCATGTCCATGATGCCGCCCTTCTCATTCTCGGGGCTGCCAAACCGGCGGCCGCCGAACATGTAGAAACCGGGGTCGTTGATCAGGGTTCCGGGGGCCCGCGCGCCGAGCTGCAGAGCGGCCAAGGCCATGAACGGTTTATACGTGGAGCCCGGCGGGTAGGTGCCACGCAATGCCCGGTTGAGCAGCGGCTTGTCAATCGATTCGTTGAGGGCCTCCCAGCTCTCGGCGTCGATACCGTCGACAAAAAGGTTGGGGTCGAAGGTCGGCTTGCTCACAAACGCCAGCACGTCACCGGTTTTCGGGTCCAGCGCCACCAGCGCGCCGCGCCGGTCCCCGAACATGTCTTCCACCAGTTTCTGCAGCTTGATGTCGATGGACAGCATGACCGTGTCGCCGGGGATGGCCGGATTGCTGGCCAGCCGGCGCACGGCCCGCCCACCTGCGGAGGTCTCCACCTGCTCGACCCCCGTGATGCCGTGCAGCTGCTTTTCAAAACTCTGTTCCACACCAAGCTTGCCGATGTAGTCGGTGCCGCGGTAGTTGCCCTGGTCATCGCCTTCGTCGATGCGCTCTTTTTCGCTCTGGTTGATGCGGCCGATGTAGCCCACCACATGGCTGCCGAGCTCGCCGTACGGGTAGCTGCGGAACAGCCGCGCCTTGATGTCGACGCCCGGAAAGCGAAAACGCTGGGCGGCAAACCGGGCCACTTCCACATCGGTCAGGCGGGTGCGAATGGGCAGCGACTCAAAATTTTTGGCCTCTTCGCGCAGGCGCTTGAAGCGCCGCTTGTCGCGCAGCTGGATGTCCACCACCTTTTCCAGCGCCGCAATGGTTTCCTCCAGGTTCTCCACCTTGGAAGGCGTGATCTCCAGCGTATAGGCCGAGTAGTTGCTGGCCAGCACGACGCCGTTGCGGTCCAGGATCAGCCCACGGTTGGGCACGATGGGCACGATGGCCGTGCGGTTGCTTTCGGCCTGCTCGCTCAGGTCGGTGTGGCGGAACACCTGCAGGTAAACCAGCCGCGCCGCCAGCAGCGCAAAGGCGCAAAGCACGGCCAGGCTCGCAATCAGCACGCGCGCGCGAAAGCGGAACAGGTCGGCTTCGACGTTGCGCAGTTCAGTCATGGCAACGCAACTCTACGACCGCGGCAGAGTGCCCGCAAGCCGAACGATTCCCCCTATGGCGCACGCGGAATGCTCGCCCCCGGCCCGCCCAAAAGGCAATGCGAAGCAAGCCGACCCAAAGCCAGTCCGAGCCGCGGAACCGGCTTTGCCGGGCCGCAGGCGGGGCGGCCCCCTCGGGGGGCAGGGAGCTACACGAAGTGAGCGACCGTGGGGGCATCACAACGGCCGGTTCTCGTCCGGGTTCGGGGCGCGGCGTTGCGGCACCAGCAGCAAGATGCTGACGACGGGCCAGAGCAGGGCTTCGGCGAGCGGTGCCAGCAGCATGATCCAGCCCGGGAAAATGCCGCCGCCGATCATGCGGATGATCAGTTCCACGCCGTGGGCCACCGCAAACAGCGGCAACACCTGCACGGCCTGCGACGGCACGGAGAACCACAGCAGGCGGCGGTGAATCATGGCCGCAAAAAAGCTCAGCGCGGTGTAGGACAGCGCATGCTGCCCCAGCAGGGAAGACTGGTGCACGTCCATGGCCAGGCCAAACATGAATGCCAGGCCGATGCCCACGCGCAGCGGCTGGTGCACGTTCCAGAAGACCAGCACCAGCGCCATGAAGTCGGGCATCCAGGGCACGCGCCCCAGCGGCAGCATGTCCAGCAGCAAGGCCGCGATCAGGCTGAACCAGATGAATACCGGGTTGGCGGGCAGCAGCAGCTGCTGGCCGGAGCGCATGATCATTTGGCGGCTCCCTTCTTTTTGCCGGCGACTTGCGCTGCATCGGCCTCGGGCCGCGGCACTATCTGGCCCGAGACGGGCTTGACCACCATGACATGCCGCGCACCGGCCACCAGCGCCTGCGGCGTGCAGTAAATCTTGGCGAAAGCCGATTCGGCGCGCCGCTCAATCCGGGTGATGGTCGCTACCGGCAGGCCCGGCGGGTAGACGCCGTCGACCCCGCTGGTGGTCAGCATGTCGCCCTGTTGCACGTCGGAGTTGCTGCCCATGAAGCGCAGTTCCAGACCGCTGCCCCCCAGGACAGGGTCGCCATAGGCCACGCTGCGCGCGCCCGTCCGCACATTGAGCACGGGAATGGCCAGGTCGCGGTCCACCACGAGTGTGACTTCGCTCACCAGCGGGTGCACGCGGGTGACCTGACCCAGCACGCCGGACTCATCGACCACGGGCGAACCGAGGTCTACGCCCTGCGCCATGCCCTTGTCGATGATGACCTTGCGGGTGTAAGGATCCGCCGCGTCGTACAGCACCTCGGCGGCCACAACCTGGGTGGCGAGCTGCTCACGCAGGCCCAGCAGTTTGCGCAACCGGCTGTTCTCCTGCGTCAGCTGCTCCACCTGGCCGGCACGCAGCGATTGCAGGGCAAGTTTTTTGCGGGCGTCCTCGCTGCTGGACTGGGCCTGGTTCAGGCTGGTGAAATAGTCGCTGCCGCTCTTGACCGCGCGCACCGGCTGCAGTGCCAGCCACTGCACCGGGTAGAGTGCGGTAGCGAGCGCCGCGCGCACCGGCTGGGTGATGCGAAAGCGCGTGTCCGCCACCATCAGGAACAGCGACAACGCGCTGAAGAACATCAGCTTGGACAGCGCCGATGGCCCCTGCTTGAAAAAGGGCGGCGGGGATCTGTCTAGGGTTCCTAAGGGCATGGTGCGCTGTCAGGCTGGCCCTGCTTCATGCGATGTGCGTATGGGCGAAGGCGGGCTGGTGAAGGACGGCGGTCGGGTCGGGCTTTATTCCGAGGTGAAGATGGAACCCAGGCGATCCATGCGCTCCAGCGCAATGCCGCAACCACGCACCACGCAAGTGAGCGGATCTTCCGCCACCAGCACCGGCAGACCGGTTTCTTCGGCCAGCAGGCGGTCCAGGTCGCGCAGCAGGGCGCCACCGCCGGTCAGCATCATGCCGCGCTCGGCGATGTCCGCGCCCAGTTCGGGCGGTGTCTGTTCCAGCGCGTTTTTGACAGCGCTGACGATGTTGTTGAGCGGATCGGTCAGGGCTTCCAGGATTTCGTTGCTCGAAATGGTGAAGCTGCGCGGCACGCCTTCGGACAGGTTGCGGCCCTTGACTTCCATCTCCTTGACCTCGGAGCCAGGAAAGGCCGAGCCGATGCTTTTCTTGATGGCCTCGGCGGTGGGCTCGCCAATCAGCATGCCGTAGTTGCGGCGGATGTAGTTGATGATGGCCTCGTCGAAACGGTCGCCGCCGACGCGCACGCTGCCCTTGTAGACCATGCCGCCCAGCGAGATCACGCCGACTTCGGTGGTGCCGCCGCCGATGTCGACCACCATGGAGCCGCTGGCCTCGGAAACCGGCAGGCCCGCGCCAATCGCGGCGGCCATGGGTTCCTCAATCAGGTAGACGTCGCTGGCGCCGGCGCCCAGGGCGCTTTCACGAATGGCGCGGCGCTCGACCTGGGTCGAACCGCAGGGCACGCAGATGATGATGCGCGGGCTGGGCTTGAGCAGGCTGCGTGGGTGCACCATCTTGATGAACTGCTTGAGCATCTGCTCGGTCACCGTGAAGTCGGCAATCACGCCGTCCTTCATCGGGCGGATGGCTTCGATGTTGCCGGGCACCTTGCCCAGCATGGCCTTGGCCTCGTGGCCGACAGCCTGGATGGTTTTTTTGCCCTGGGGGCCGCCTTCATGGCGAATCGCCACCACGGAAGGCTCATCAAGCACAATGCCGCGGTCGCGTACAAAAATCAGGGTGTTGGCGGTACCGAGGTCAATCGCCAGGTCGGTAGAAAAATACCGACGGAATGCTTCAAACATATGCAGGAATCCGGTTGGTGCATGAGCAAACTGGGTTGCCCGATCGCTTTTTTATGATGAACCAAGTATGAGAAGTGGGGCCAAAGCTGTCCGAAAGCTTGTCTCCAGCACTCAAAAAGCGCCTACGGAGTGCATCCAGCCATGATTTCACACCAAAGGCGGGATAATAACGCATCCCCTGTGAATCAATGGCGCCGCTGCGGCGTTTTTTCAGCTTTACACCTCGTTTCCACCTGCGTCTTTTTGTTCCTTTCCCTGCACCTACCCACCACCTCATGGCACTGACATCCCAAGACATCGCACGCGTCGCCAACCTGGCGCGCCTGGAGTTGCGTCCCGAAGAAACCGAACACACCCTGAGCCAGCTCAACGGCTTTTTCGCGCTGGTGGAGCAAATGGCCGCCGTCAATACCCACGGCGTGGCACCACTGGCCCACCCTGCGGCGGTGATCGGTGAGGTGGCGCTGCGCCTGCGCGACGACATCGCCAGCGAGCCCAACCAGCGCGAGGCCAGCCAGGCCAGCGCCCCCGCCGTGGAACGCGGCCTGTTCCTCGTGCCCAAGGTGATCGAATGAGCGCCAGCGACCGCAACCCCGATTTGCACGACCTCGGCGTCGCCGAACTCGCCGCCAAACTGGCCGCCCGCGAGGTCTCCAGCGTCGAGGTGGCACAACATTTCCTTGCCCGCATCCAGCAGCATGAGAGCCTGGGTACCTTCCTCGCCACCAACCCGGACGTGTCGCTGGCGCAGGCCCGGGCCGCCGACGCACGGCTGGCCGCCGGTGAGCGCACGCCCTTGCTGGGCGTTCCGCTGGCGCACAAGGACGTGTTCGTCACCCGTGATTTCCCGACAACGGCCGGCTCAAAGATGCTGGCCGGCTACCGCAGCCCGTTTGATGCCACCGTGGTCAGCCGGCTCGGCGTCGCCTCCGGCGGCGCGGGCATGGTCACGCTGGGCAAGCTCAACTGCGACGAGTTCGCCATGGGCTCGGGCAACGACAACAGCGCCTATCAACCGGTGCATAACCCCTGGGACACGGCGCGCGTGCCCGGCGGCTCCTCGGGCGGCTCAGCCGCCGCCGTGGCGGCGCGGCTGGTACCGGCGGCCACCGGCACCGACACCGGTGGCTCCATCCGCCAGCCCGCCTCGCTCACCGGCATCACCGGCATCAAGCCCACCTATGGCCGCTGCTCACGCTATGGCATGGTGGCTTTTGCCTCCAGCCTGGACCAGGCCGGCCCGATGGCGCGCAGCGCACTCGATTGCGCCCTGCTGCTCTCGGCCATGGCCGGCCCCGACCCCGACCGCGATTCGACCTCGCTGGACCTCCCCGTCACCAACTACGCTACCGAATTAATAGCTACAGGCAACCGGGAGACAGTGCCTGAGCCATTAAAGGGCCTGAGAATCGGCCTGCCCGTCCAGTTTTTCGGCGCGGGCTGCTCCGCCGATGTGCTGAAGGCAGTTCGTGCTGCGCTGGCGGAATTTGAAAAACTGGGGGCCACGCTGGTCGACGTCAGCCTGCCGCTCACCGAGTTGTCCATTCCGGTGTACTACGTGATCGCGCCGGCGGAAGCCAGCAGCAACCTGAGCCGCTATGACGGCGTGCGGTACGGGCACCGGGCGGCCAGCTACAGCGACCTCACCGACATGTACAAAAAGTCGCGCTCCGAAGGCTTTGGCGACGAGGTGACGCGCCGCATCATGATCGGCACCTATGTGCTGTCGCACGGCTACTACGATGCCTATTACCTGAAGGCGCAAAAAATCCGCCGCCTGATTGCGCAGGATTTCCAGAAAGCCTTCACGCAATGCGACGTGATCGCCGGCCCGGTGTCGCCCACCGTGGCCTGGAAGATCGGTGAAAAATCCGACGACCCGGTGGCCAATTACCTGGCCGACATCTACACGCTGTCGTCCAGCCTGGCCGGCCTGCCCGGCATGAGCATTCCGGCGGGTCTGGGCGCACACGGCATGCCGGTGGGCCTGCAGCTGATCGGCAATTATTTCCAGGAAACCCAGCTGCTGGGCGCCGCCCACCATTTCCAGCTGGCCACCGACTGGCATCAAATGAAACCGGAAGACAAGGCAGGATTGTCGGCATGAGCAACATCGCAAGCACCCCCGCATCCTCGCTGGTGCAGGGCTACGAAGTCGTGATCGGCTTTGAAACCCACACCCAGCTGACCACGCAGTCGAAAATCTTCAGCCGCGCCTCCACCGCGTTTGGCGCTGAGCCCAATACGCAGGCCTCGGCCGTGGACTTCGCGCTGCCCGGCGCGCTGCCGGTGATGAACAAGGGCGCAGTGCAGCGCGCCATCGAGTTCGGTCTGGCCGTCAATGCGCACATTGCCGAGCAGAGCGTGTTCGCACGCAAAAACTACTTCTACCCCGACCTGCCCAAGGGCTACCAAATCAGCCAGTTCGAGATTCCCGTGGTGCAGGGAGGTGTCGTCGAGTTCTTCCTGGACGGTGAAAAGAAATCGGTGCGACTGGTGCGCGCCCATCTGGAAGAAGACGCCGGCAAGTCACTGCACGAAGACTTCATCGGCATGAGCGGCATTGATCTGAACCGCGCCGGCACGCCGCTGCTGGAGATCGTGACCGAACCCGACATGCGCTCGTCGGCCGAAGCCGTGGCGTATGCCAAAGAGCTGCACAAGATTGTGACCTGGATCGGCATTTGCGACGGCAACATGCAGGAAGGCAGCTTCCGCTGCGATGCCAATGTGTCGGTGCGCAAGCCCGGCGCCGAGCTGGGCACGCGCCGCGAGATCAAGAACCTGAACAGCTTCAAGTTCATGCAGCAGGCGATTGACTACGAAGTGCGCTGGCAGATCGGGCAGCTGGAAGACGGCCACGCGATCCAGCAAGCCACCGTGCTGTTTGACCCGGACACCGGCGAGACACGGGCCATGCGCACCAAGGAAGATGCGGCCGACTACCGCTACTTCCCCGACCCGGATTTGCCGCCGCTGGTGATTGGCCGGGACTGGGTGGAGCGCACGCGCGCCGAGATGAGCGAATTGCCGCGCGTGATGGCTGCACGCTTCGTCAAGGATTACGGCCTGCCTGAATACGACGCCACAGCTCTGACGCAAAGCAAGGCAACGGCGGCCTATTTCGAGATCGCCACCAAAGCGTGCGACCAACCCAAGTTGGTGAGCAACTGGATCATGGGTGAAGTTTCGCGCCGGTTAAATGCCGAAGGTATTGATATTGCCTCAGCGCCTGTCACTGCTTTGCAATTGGCGGTTCTGATCAAACATATTGAAAGCGGAACGCTCCTCGCTAGCAGTGCTAAGCACTTGTTTGATTTGTTTTGGACCGGCAAGCGCACGCTAATAGCCGGCTCCTTTGAAGAGATGGATAGACAAACGAGGGGCTTCATCGAATTAGAAGGCCTCAAGCCAATGAGCGACACCGGCGAGCTGGAAAAAATCATTGACGACGTGCTGGCGGCCAACGCCAAAAACGTCGAAGAGGTCAAAGCCGGCAATGCCAAGGCCTTCAATGCCCTGGTCGGCCAGGCCATGAAGGCCACCAAGGGCAAGGCCAACCCGGCACAGGTCAACGAGCTGCTGCGGAAAAAACTGGCGTGACGCCGGCGGGGCCGCCATGCGGCCTGCGCATCGTCAGCCTGCCATTGAACGTCAGAAAGTCAGTTTTTGGCGGCGGCCTTGGGGTGGCCCGCAGTGCCGGCGGCGCCTGAAGCCGCGTTGGCAGGTGCCACGCCTGCCAATGCCCAGAGCTGTTTGAGCTTGACCAGTTCTTCGTCAAAACGCAGGTTGACGCGTTTTTTCTCCTGCTCCTGGTCAGCAATGAATCTCTTTTGCACGGCGGCGCTGCTGTCGTTTTCTTCAAGCCGGCGCTTCAGTGAACCAGGTGCCCTGGACGGGTCTTTCGCGTAAAACTCGAATTCGTCGTTGATGGCCTTGCGCTGCTCGGCAAGTTCCACCGTTCTTTTGCTGGCGGCCTTGATGACTTCGTCGATCTGGGCCAGCGCCATCGTGCGCTCCTGGTCGTGCACCGGGCGGGCCGGGTAACGCAGCAGCAATGCCCGGTCCCGGCGCTTTTCTTCGACTTCGCGCGCACGCGCCTCTGCCGCCAGCTTCTCTTTTTCTTCCTGCGCTGCCCGCTCCTGTGCCGTGAGCGACGGCCCGACCTCGCGCCTAAGCCGGCCGGAACGCGTCAACTCCTGCTGCGTGCGGTCCATGCACTCGGCAATCGGACGGTCCGCCGTGATCTTGCGGCCTTTTGCATCGACACAGGTGTAGATGCTCTGGGCCGCGGCCTCACCGCACAGGCAGGTGGCCAGCACCAGCCCCGCCGTCAACGCTGTTTGCAAAAGCAATTCGACTCCTCATTCCACGCCATAGCGCTCCCGATAAGCCAGCACAGCCTGATAGTGGGCTTTTAAGGACAACGCGCCAGAGACCCCTGGCGTCGACACGTCGCCTTGCCTGGAGAGATACTGCAGCAAGTCGGTCAGGCGCGCAATCGCGCAAACCTGCAAACCCAGCTGATTCGTTACATATTGCACTGCGCTGTGGTTGACATCCACGCCATTCTCGGTGGCTTTTTCCTGCCGGTCCAGCGCGAGGACCATCGCATGGGGCGTGGCGCCGGCGGCCTGGATGATGGCAATCGATTCGCGCGCCGCCGTGCCGGCCGACATCACGTCATCAATGATCAGCACGCGCCCCTTGACGGGGGCCCCGACCAGCGTGCCGCCTTCGCCGTGGTCCTTGGCCTCCTTGCGGTTGTAGGCAAACGGCACATTGCGGCCCTGCCGCGCCAGCTCGACGGCAACGGCGGCGGCCAGCGGAATGCCCTTGTACGCGGGACCGAAAATCATGTCAAACTCCAGCCCGCTGCGCTCGGCCTCGGCCAGCAGGTGGCGCGCATAAAATTGCGCCAGGCGGCCCAGCTTGGCGCCGTCGTCAAACAGGCCCGCGTTGAAAAAATAGGGGCTCAGGCGCCCGGCCTTGGTTTTGAATTCGCCGAACCGCAGCACCCCCGATTCCAGCGCAAACTGCACGAATTCCTGTGCCAGTGTGGTGTCTGCGGAAGTTGCCTGCGCCTTGTCTGTTTGCCCTGCCGTACTCATTGGAGATGTCCTTGTTCAAATTAACCAGCCTCAACCTCAACGGTATCCGTTCCGCCACCAGCAAAGGACTGGAGGACTGGATTGCACAGTCCCTACCGGATTGTATTTGCGTGCAGGAGTTGAAGGCGCAAGCTGCGGATGTGAGCGGTCGCTTCGAAGCACTGGCCGACTTGAAGGGACATTTTCATTTTGCCGAAAAGAAAGGCTATTCGGGGGTGGCGGTGTATACGCGCCACGAGCCCAGCGATGTGATTGTGGGCTATGGCTCGTCCGAATTCGACGCCGAAGGCCGCTATGTGGAGCTGCGCTTTGATCAGCCGGGCCGCAAGCATGCGCCCAAACTGTCCATCATCAGTTGCTATTTCCCCAGTGGCTCATCGGGCGAGGAACGGCAAGCCGCTAAATTCCGCTTTCTGGCCGAGTTTTACCCGCGCCTGCTGGCGCTGAAGGAAACGCGCGACTTTGTGCTGTGCGGCGACGTCAACATCGCGCACCAGGAAATCGATTTGAAAAACTTCAAGGGCAACCGCAAGAACAGCGGCTTCCTGCCCGAAGAACGCGCCTGGATGACGGAGCTGCTGAAGGACGCCGAGCTGGCCAACGAAGCGGCGGAAGAACTGATCGAGCGCACCGGGCCATCGCTTCGAGGCGGCGGCATGGTCGATGTCTACCGCAAGCTGCAGCCCACCACCACCGACGCGGCCTACACCTGGTGGAGCAACCGCGGCCAGGCCTATGCCAAGAACGTGGGCTGGCGGCTCGACTACCACTTGGCGACTCCGAGCCTTGCCGCGTTCGCCAGACGAGAGCACATCTATTTGGACCAGCGCTTTTCCGACCACGCGCCGCTGACCATCGACTACGACTTTGAGCTCTGACGTTACGCTAAGCGCGTGAACGCCCGCTGTCAGTCGGCGCTGGCGTTCAACTGCGGGCGCGCAGATGGCAGAAATCGACCCATTGCCGCCATCGGCGCATCCGGCCTGAGTGACAGCAAGGTGCCCAAAGCTGCACTCGCTCCAAGCATCGAGGAGTGGGAGCGCTTCCGTTAAGAACGACGCAACTAGCTTCAGCGGCTGCACAGCATGATTGACTACCTGCCAAAAGGTAGACGTGGCGATATAATGTGCGTAGACCCTAAAAACAGTTTGTTTGTAGTCGAAGCTGTCTGTTGACACGAAAGGCATTGAAGTGAGCTCGAACGCCCGGGAAGCCATTTTGGCTGCCGCCAAGAAGACCGCGCAGACGCACGGCTACGCCGGCTTGAACTTCCGCGATCTGGCACAAGACGTGGGCATCAAGGCCGCAAGCATTTACTATCATTTTCCGAGCAAGGCCGAGCTCGGCGCAGCGGTCGCTAGGCGATATTGGGAAGACGGGGCAGTTGCCCTGGACGCAATTTCGGCCGAGAACTCGGACCCACTTGAGTGCTTGCGTCAGTTTCCCGACATTTTCCGAAGGTCGCTCGCGAGCGACAACCGGCTGTGCCTTGGCAGTTTCATGGGCGCCGAAACCGCAGACCTGCCTGACTTGGTGAACAAGGAAATGCAGGCCTTTGCCGACGTCAACGTGACGTGGTTGAGCAAGATGCTAGTTGCTGCGGGCTTAGTGAGCCTCGACGAAAGTGAACCTCGGGCGCGTGCCATTTTTGCGGCCATCGCCGGTGCTCAGCTCATTGCAAGAAGTCGCTCGAATATCTCGCTTTTCGACGCACTGATCACGACTTATCGTTCGGCAGGCCTTTTGCCAGCTTGAGCCGTAGGCCTGAACATTCGCACAGGCTCGCACAGGCTCGCGCTGGAGCGCTGGACGATGCAACATGTCTCGAGGCACGCCTCTTCGAAAGGACTTCGTCCGCGACGCCTGATATTCGAGACAGGGCCTCACAATCGTTTCGCCAAGTCCTTCGCAGCGAACTACATGGTTCCGCTCCCATGACGCTCACATCCAGTCTGACGGGGCAGGATGTCGGTTCTTCGGGTTACGGCTTTTGGGGGGAAAGGTAGATCATCACCAACGAGATGAGTTCCTGAGTGTTCTGACGTAGCGGGCCAGGCCAGGCGAGATGTTTGGAGTGATCCGAGAAGCAGACTACTCCGCAAAGCTCGCCGTTGTAGAAGGTCGGAACGTGGAGAAACGCGACAGCGGAGCTGCAGTGGAGGTGCCACGCCTGAATAATCACGCCCTCGCCGACGTCGCGCGAGTCGTGGGTCAGATAGCCCGCGGATCTTCCACGCGAGATAAATCGACAAAGCGATGGACGGAACGGGAGCCGGCCGACCGGAGGCGTCGTCGATGACGCCCCGATGCGACGGGCCCTTACTGCGTAGTTCCTCGTCAATGCCGTGTCCGGCTCGTCTCCACAAAGCGACGGAGTCGCATCCAGCCCTCTGCCGTAGCAGTTCGGCTACGCCGACTTCCAGCGCATCCAGACTCACACGGCCTGCGGAGAAATCGCTGCAAAGGCGATGCGCATCACGCCTGATATCTGTAAAGGGTCTCATGACGCTACGCTCCTGGGGTGTCAGAGCGTCTGCGACTGCCTACAACGCTCAGGAGGCTCGGCCATCGAAGCATCACAATGCCAGTGAAGAGTTCGATGTAGCCGAGGCTAGGCGGCTGAAGCCGCGCTTACTTCTTGGCCAGGGAATCCAGCTCCGGCACGCCGCTGTTGCCGTCGGCATAGGCGGCTTGGAAGCTGGGGCGAAGCTGCCAGCGCTTCCAGTACGCATCCAGATGCTCGAAACGCTCGTCCAGCGGGGTGGCGTTGACCGGGAACTTCGAGAACGCGATTGCTGTTGCCAGCGTCATGTCCGCGAAGGTGGGCGCATCCCCGCCCAGCAGCCATTGGCGGCCGTCCGACAGGTGGCGATTGACCAGGGCCGCGTGCGCCAGCGCTTCCTTGCGGCAGTGCTCGCCCCAGGCCTCGTTCTTGGTTAGCTCCAGCTTGAATCCGAGCCCGGTGTGCAGGACATGGAACGCCGTGACGATTCTGTACAGGATGTGCACCCAGATGCGGTTGTCCCACATGTTGTCGAGACCCTGCTCCAGAGCGTTCTCGCCCATGATCTTCCGGCCCGGGTAGGCCTGGTCGAGATACCGGACGATGGCAGCGGTCTCGGAGATGAAGCTGCCGTCGGCCAGTTGGAGGGTGGGGGTTTCGCCCCACGGGTTCATGTTCAAGTGCCGCCATCCGCGTTGTTCGCCGACGGGCGTCATGTCGTAGACGGTTTCCTGGAATTGGTCAGCGATGCCCTTTTCGTGCATGAACAGGCGCAGACGCTGGGGGTTCGGGAAGGCCGAAGGCGAGGTGAAGAGTTGGAGCTTGTTTGTCATGGTCGTATTCCTGGTTGATTGATGGTTTAGATATTTACCTACCATTCGGCAGGTAGACTAACAATAACCGCCATCACTCACGGCGTCAACAACTACCTGCCGATTGGCAGGTAACAATTTGTAAACAAATCGCCTGGCCAGTCAGAAATCGGCGTACGGGGTCGCGGTCGGCGACTTGTCCGCCTGCGTAGAAAATCCGCTGTGGCGCGAGTCTAGAAGGGCTCCTGCCAAGTACGCCGTGCACGCAAAACCTGATGCCGCTCCATGACGCACTAAATTGCAGATCACTGATGACGGCTTTCCAACTCAAAGCTGTCGCTGGCCCTTGAGCGAGCGGCGAGAGCACGCTGCGGGCTGCGGGCTGCCTACACTGCGGGCAGACGAACAGCCGCTTTGACTAGCACACACAGAACCCATCCCGTGACCGGACGCCGGTCAGCGTGCCGGAAAGCCGACGCCGGCGACGGACAGCTTGGCCGGAAACCACTTTGAAGCCCGACCGTGGACGACCGCTTCAGCGCCGTCTGCCGACAGTCATGGCGCTCCCATGAACTCGGTCCTCTCGTGAAGCTTGTCTTGCCTTGGCTGGCGTTTCTGTAGGTTTTTTGTCGTATCGACTACCACCTGGCCACGCCGGCCATGGCCGTGCTGGCCAAGACCGAGCACATCTACAAGGACCAGCGCTTTTCAGACCACGCGCCCATCACGGTGGACTACGCACTGAACCTGTGAGCGAGCCGGAGGCGGTCCTCCTCTTGATCAGCCCCGGAGATAGGCCGTTGACCGGTCGTCTAAACCCGGACTCCACGTGCGATTGCTCCATGGCCAAACGATCACCGGTTTGGTGGAACTGACGTGGTACGAGCCGGCTACCAGGGCACCTTGGCAAACCGATCCGCTAAAAAGTCCAGGAACGCGCGTACCGCAGGCGGCAAATGCTTGCGTGAGGTATAGAGGGCATAGATCGCCATGCCGGGAAGTTTCCAGTCCGGAAGTACGACCTGCAAGCTGCCATTTGCCAGGTGCGGGCTGGCCAGATACGTGGGTTGCAACGCCACGCCACCACCGACCAAGGCAGCGCGGAGTAAAGCCGTGGCCTCGTTGGCGCTGAAGTGGCTGCTCACGCTCACTTGGGCTTGCTCTTCACCACGGGTGAACCTCCACACGCTTTTGCCGAAATTGGCATGGCTCAGGCAACGGTGGGTCACCAGCTCAGCGGGCAAGGTCGGCACCCCGTAGGTGGCCAGGTACCCGGGTGAGGCCACCAGCACGGAATCGCACGGGGCCAACACCCGGCCGATGAGTGCGGGGTCCGGCTCGGCGCTGATGCGAATAGCCAGGTCGATGCGCGCCTCCACCAGGTTGAGCGCGCCCTCACTGGCGTTGAGGTCAATTTTGAGCTGCGGGTAGCGCTTCAGGAAGTCGGCCACTGCCGCCGCCATCTGCGCATACGCAAACGACATGCTGCAGGTAATGCGCAGTTGCCCGCGCAGGGCACCGTCGTGGCTGCTGGCTTCTTCCTCCACGTTTTCCATCAGCGCCAGCATTTGCTGGCTACGGCGCAGGCAGCTCTCGCCCGCATCGGTCAACGTGACGCTGCGGGTGGTGCGCTGCAACAGCCGCGCACCCAGCCACTGCTCCAGCGCAAGCACATAGCGGGTGACCATGGCGCGCGACATGTCCAGCTTGTCGGCAGCGGCGCTGAAACTGCCCGTGCCGGCCACCTCCACAAACACCTGCATGGCAGTGAAACGGTCCATGATTTGCTCGATTTACGAAACAGTAATGGGCGAATTATGGGGTTTATCTGCGCGAATATTGAAACTACAGTTCGTTTCAACGCTGCAGAGCGTCTTTTTAAAACACCACAGGAGTTCACCATGATCCGTATTACCGTTCTCGCCGCGTCCCTGGCCATCGCTTTCGGCGCCGCTCACGCAGACCAGCCCTTGGGCGTCAAGGTCTACAACGCGGACGGCAACAGCTTCAATGTCAATTCCACGCTGGTCTATGGCGAAAAGGAAGCAATGGTGATTGATGCCGGCTTTACCCGCGCCGATGCGCTGCGCATTGCCGCCAACGTGCTCGACAGCGGCAAACAGCTCACCACCATCTATGTGAGCCAGGCCGACCCGGACTACTACTTTGGCGTGGAATTCCTGAAAGAGATCTTCCCGCAAGCCGATGTGGTGACGAGCTCCGCCGTGCTGGAAAAGCTGGCGCCCAAGCTGGCAGGCAAGGTGGCATTCTGGAGCCCCAAGATGGGCGCCAATGCACCGCGCAAACCGGTGGTACCCCGCGTTCTGCAAGGCAACACCCTGACACTGGAAGGCCAAAAGATTGAAATCCGCGGCACGCAGGGCGTGCTGGCCCACCGCCCCTATGCCTGGATTCCCTCGATCAAAGCCATCGTGGGCAATATCGGCGTCTTCGGCAACATGCACGTGTGGACTGCGGATACGCAAACCGCCTCCGAACGTGCTGCCTGGGTGGCTCAGCTGGACGAAATGTCGGCTTTGAAGCCCGAGCTGGTGGTTCCTGGCCACATGAAGGCGGGCACCAAGGTGGACGCCAGCGCCATTACCTTCACCAAGGACTATTTGCATACGTTCGAGAAGAACCTGGCTGCCACCAAAAACAGCGGCGAGCTGATCAATGCCATGAAGCAGGCCTACCCGCAAGTGACCGATGGTGCCTTGTCGCTGGACATCGGCGCCAAGGTCAACAAAGGCGAAATGAAGTGGTAAAAAAGTGGCAAGGAAATAGCACCATGGATACCCGGGCACACATTGCTGTTACGTATTTGTTCGATCCCCTGTGTGGCTGGTGCTACGGTGCGTCGCCAGCGATCCAGCGCCTGGGACGGCAAAGCGGCATCCGGCTGGAGCTGGTCCCCACCGGGCTGTTTGCGGGCAGCGGCGGGCGCACCATGGATGCGGCGTTTGCAGACTATGCGTGGTCCAACGACGTGCGTATTGAAAAGCTCACCGGCCAGCGTTTCACCGAGGATTACCGCAAGAACGTGCTGGGCAAGCCTGGCAGCCGCTTTGATTCGGCCCCCGCCACGCTTGCCCTGACAGCGGTGTCTTTGAGCGAACCGCAACGTGAGCTGGAAACGTTGAAGGTCTTGCAGGAAGCCCGATATTTGCATGCAATGGACACCAGTGCTATGCCCGTGGTGGAGAAGCTGTTGCGTGACACGGGGCTGAGTGCCGCCGCCGACCGCCTGGTCACTGGCGACGCTGAGCTACTGGCCGCCAACGCCGCGCGTATCCAGAATGCACAAGGCCTGATGCAAACCTTAGGCGCGCAGGGAGTACCGGCCCTGGTGGTCAAGGACGACAATGGCAGCCGGCTGCTGCGCGGCAATGCGCTGTACGGCAGCTTTGATAGCCTGTTCAGCCACATTGCTGCGGCCTGAAGAGACCACAGCAAGCGCATATGGCCGGTTCAAACCAACCCATCAGGAGAAGCTCTCGATGAACACGCTCCGCCAAGTCCTGGTTCATATGCGCGCGGGTCGCTGGTACGAAGCACACCATCTTGTCCAGGGCGATGAGGATTCGCTGCTGAGCGCCTGGCTGCACGGCATCCTGCATATTCAGGAGGGTGATCTGGAAGATGCCGAGTACTGGTACGGCAAGGCCAACCGGAATTTCCGCAACCGGGGGACGCTGGATGAAGAGCTGGAGCGTTTCGAGGCTGCGTTATTGGAATAGCGCCGCGCTCAACCCTGAGCGGCCCAGATCTGCTGAATCTGCGCGGAAAGCTCCATCGGATCAAAGGGTTTGGGAATCACATCGAGCGCGCCCAGCGCCTTGTACGCCGCAATTTCCGAGGCCTGCACCTTGGCGGTCATGAAGATCACCGGCGTCCTGGACGTGGCAGGCATTTCGCGCAAGGCCTTGAGCGTGCTGGGGCCGTCCATGCCCGGCATCATGACGTCAAGCAGCAGCAGGTCGGCCGCGGCGCCGGGGGCGGCGCTCAGCGCCTCCTGCCCGGAGGCGCAGGGAATCACCGTGAACTTTCCGACAGCCTCCAGGGCCATCCGCGCCACAACACGGATGTCGGGCTCGTCTTCAACATACAAAATGCGCTGGAGAGGTGTGGGCATGGTCAGATCAGAGGTTGGGGACGGGTGGGGCCGGGGTCTCCGGGAATCTGAAGGATACGCTGAATTGTATTTAACAGCTCGGTGTTGGAGGTGTGGGCCTTGACCAGCACGGCTTCGGCCATCTGGCTGTCCTCCGGGTCCACGTCGCTGGACGAAAACAGAATCACCGGCGGCCGGGGATCGAGCGCATCGATGTCCTCAAACAGGTCCCAGCCCGAGTCCGAACCGAGCGTGAGGTCCAGCAACACCAGATCAAACCGTTGCTCCCGCAGCCGGGCGCGGGCCTGCTCCAGCGTGGCGGCAAATTCGAAACTTGCAAAGTTCTCGGCGATGGCAGCGGTAACATGCCGGATGTCAGGATCGTCTTCCACATGCAGGATACGCGGCTTGCGGGCCTGGAGACCGGCCACGGCGCGGCGGACACTGAGGGTCAGCTGGTTCTCATCGATCGGTTTTTCCAGCCAGTCCGACACCGCAAGCGGTTTGCGCTTGAACTGCAGCTCCCCCTCCCCCGCCATCGCGGAGATCACCACCACAGGCAGGTGGCGCGTTCTTTCTTCGCGGCGCAGCTCACCAATGAAGGCCAGGCCGTTCTGGCCGGGCAGCTTCAGGTCCACCGTCATGGCGTCGTAGTCTTTGCGCGCCAGGCAGGCCAGTGCCTGCTCGGCGCTGTGCGCCAGGTCGGCGTCGAAACCGGCCTTGCCCAGCATGATGCTGATAAGTTGGGCTACATCGGGGTCGTCTTCGCAAATCAGGATGCGCGGCCGGGACGATGCAGATCGCGCCTTCACCAACTGCTGCGGTTGGGCGGGCTCCTGCCATTCGGGCAGTTCAAAAAAGAAAGTGGTCCCTGCACCACCGGCATTGCGGTTGAAGCCGATGGAGCCGCCCATGCTTTCAATCAGGCCCCTGGAAATATTGAGGCCGAGGCCGGAGCCGCCCTTTTGCCGGGTATCGGACGAATCCGCCTGCGAAAACTTCTGGAAAATGCGGCTGCGAAACGCCTCCGGAATGCCGGGCCCCTGGTCCGAGACTTCTACCCGCACCTGCCGGGCGGTACGTGACAGCATCACTTCCACCGTACTGCCCGCCGGAGAAAACTTGACCGCGTTGGAGAGCAGGTTGGTCATCACCTGCATCAGCCGGTCACTGTCAATGCGTGCCTGCAGCGCCGCGTCGGGGGCGCGCAAGCGCAGCCTGACGCCGTGTTGGGCGGCAAACCCCTCGTTGGCTGCCAGCGCCTGCCGGAGCAGTGGCTTGAGCTCCGCGGCCTGCAGAGTCAGGCGCAGCTTGCCCGACTCGATTTTTTCGCTGTCCAGCATGTCGCTGATCAGCCGGATCAGGCGCTCGCAGTTGCTCGTGGCGATGGCCACCAGGCTCTTCACGGCCGCAGGCAACTCACCGGCAACACCGCCGGAAATCAGTCCCAATGAACCACGGATCGAGGTCAGCGGCGTACGGAGTTCATGGCTGACCGTCGAAACGAACTCGGTCTTCATGCGGTCGATGCGCTTGAGTTCGGTGATGTCGGTGCCCAGCGAGAAAAATCCAACGACCTTGCCTTCGTCCGCCCCCTCCCCATAGCGGGGGAAATACTGCATGGCGTAGTTTTTGTGAGCGCCTTGCGGCGTGACATGCACACGCTCGTACTGCACGGCATAACCGCGCAGCACCTCATCGACCTTGTCCCGCACGCCTTCGTAGAGCTGCGGGCCGAGGACTTCGGCAAGGGTATGGCCGTCGATCCGTTCAAATTCCAGGCCCAGGACTTCCTCATAGGTCTGGTTGTGAAAACGAAAGCGCTGCCCCAGATCGAGGTAGGCGATCAGGGCTGGAACGGTATTGGTGATCTGGCGCAACTGGGATTCGCTGGCGTGCAACGCCTCGGTGATGCGCCTGCGCTCGGTGTTGTCGCTGATCAGCGCCGTGAAGAGACGCTGCCCGCCCACATGCACGTCGCCAAACGACACACTGGCCGGAAATTCAGTGCCGTCCTTGCGCATGCTCTGTACGTCCTGGTTGGCCATCCTGAAGGGTTCGGGTCGCGCGCGCAGCGCCGCAGTGAAGTTCTTGTACTGGGCACGCAGGCGCTCGGGCACCAGTTCGGAAACGTCACGCCCGATGAGCTCATTTTTTTCATACCCAAACAGCTGCAGCGCTGCTGCATTGGCCTGCAGCACGATGTCATGGTCGGTCGTGGTGATCACCGCATCGGCCATGGCTTCGGTGATGGTGCGGGTCATGGTTTCGCTGTCGCGAAGTTTCGATTCCACGCGTTTGCGGACTTCCTCGTAATGGGTGACGACGTACACCATCCAGCCCAGCATGGCCAGAAACAGCAGGCCCGCGGCAATGATGAAGTGCTGGACCCGCTCAGCGCTCCGCTCGGCATCGGCTTGCGCTCGCTGCCAGGCCAGGTTCTCCCGGCTGCGGGCCTTGTCCAGCAGGCTGTCGGTACGCTGCCTGAGTTGCAGGTTGACGTCGCTGTTGAGGATAGCCACGGCGGCCGCCTGGCCCTCACTTTGCCGGGCTGCAATCACCTGGTTTGCCGCTGTCCTGCGCTGGGCGATCAGCTCGTCCAAAGCCGGCTGATCCGGCAGCAGGTTCGCGCTTCGCACACGGCCAATGGCTTCGCGCAAGGCAACGCGTGCTGCCTCAAGGTTCTGCAGGTCCGCCGCACTGCCGCTCAGCAGATACTGGCGCACCAGCGATTCGGCGGACTTGAGGCTGGAGGCGATACGCTCCAGCAAGACGAGGGTGTCTTCGGTCCGGACGCGCGCCTGGGCGGACTCGACCAACCGGTTGATCGTGACATAGGAGGCCGCGCCCACCGCGGCCACCAGAATGAGACCGATGCCCAGGGCCAGCTTGATCTTGACGAAGAAAGTGGAGCGCATGGGGAAATCCGGTAGTTGAACTTGGGGATAACGCGATGGCTGTGCAACCGGGCGGACGGCTCAACCCCGCCCAGGCGGGCCGGGGTCATCGGCGCGCGGCTGCGCCAAAACCGCAGGAAACACCGGCTCACGGATCGTCATGGCAACCGGACCATGGCTGCGACTGCCATGCCCCGCACGGTGGTGTGCTGGTCCTGAACGGCGACCGGGGTCGCGAACCTCGCTAGTGGCATGAGGACACTCCCAAAAAAGAGGCACATCACCAAAAGGACCCCGAACATGTCCGAGGCGGCAAATGTTGCAAAGGTTGCAAAGGCGCTCCAGCGCCATAGCGCCATCGGCCGTGGCTTTGTTTCGCCGCAAGGGTCACCAGCCCTCGCCATGCGATTCTAGGGCCTCGACTGAAAACTCAAGCCCGGCCGTCCCCAAAAAGGAAGCTCGGGCGCACTTTTCCTCACACCGTCCGGCACTGCACGACGGTGCCGCCCGGAGAACCAGGTGACGTCGGTGAGGCCGGCTGTGCATGGCGGTATGGGCATCAGACCGTCGGGTCGGCAGCCCGCCCCAGGGCGGCGACCACGTCAGACTGCGTGATCATGCCCACCAGCCGCTCGCCCTCCCCAATGATCGGGATATGGTGATGGCCGGTGCTGCCGAAGAGCGGTATCAGGTCCAGCAGACGGCGCTGCTCACCGGCCACCCTGACATTGCGCGTCATGATCTGGCCCACCACCTCCGGCTTGCTGGCGTAAACGCTGCGGGTGGTGCGGACCAGCGTCCGCAACTTGTCCTCGAACCCCTCATAGATGTCGAGTTCGGCGGCCCGCATGAAGTCGGCCACCGTGATGATGCCGGCGATGCGAGAGGCGCGGTCCACCACCGGCAGCGCCTTGATGCGACGGCTCCTCAGCAGCGCCCAGGCCTCCTGCAAAGGGGTGCCAAACTGCACGGTCACCAGCTCGCGCGACATGATGTCGGCACAGCGCAATTCCGCCAGCTTGCGATCGTAGGCGCGCAGCTGGGTCTGGGCCAGCAAGGACTTGAGATCGTCCCGGCTGACGTCCAGCACCTGGTTGTAGCGTGCCAGCACCGCGTCCAGATCGGCATCCAGGTCCGAGTCCACAGCCCCCACCGCGCCGGAAGCCCCGGCGGCGGGAAGCTGCCTGTGCGGATAGGGCCGGCCGGTTGCATGGTTGTAGGCGATGCCCGCCAATACCAGCAACGCGGAGTTGAGCAGGACGGGGTACAGGGCAAAGGACGGATCGCCAATGCCGCCCAGCACCATCATCAGCGCGGTCGCTCCACCCGGTGGATGCAGGCAACGCAGGGCAAGCATCACGGCAATGGCACTCGCCACCGCCAGCGCCGCGGCCAACTCGGGTGAGCCCAGCAGATGTACGCCATGCACGCCGGCAATGCCCACCAGCGCCGACAGGGTGTTGCCCCCCACCACCGCCCAGGGCTGCGCCATCGGGCCGGCCGGCATCGCAAATACCAGCACCGCGCTGGCCCCGAGCGGCGCCACCAGCCACGGCAGCGCCGACGTATTGCCGGCCAGCCGGCACAACAGTGCAGTCAGGAAAATGCCGACAAGTGCGCCGATGACCAGTCGCAGGCACTCGCGCAGGCTGATGCCGGGGCGGGGAGGCCGAAAATCACGCCAGGCCCGGCTGAAAATGGTCGGCAGACCGCCACGGGCGGGACGCGCATCGGGGCGCAGCGGCAGGGGCGAAGGTGAACTCATGAGGAACGCACCACATTCACTGAAAATGACAAAGGCGGGTGAGTGGCGGCAAAGGCCGCGCCCGGAACACCAGGCATGGTGTCTTCGCCGCACGGGCCGGCCAGCCACAGGCCGGCAAATAACGCCCGGATTGCAGGCTTAACTGCGGGCACGCTGGTACAGGCCCTGGACTTTGGGAACATTGGCCTGAAGCTGCTGGATGCGCGCCGGGCCGGAAGGATGGGTGGACAGGAAGCTCGGCCCGTTCGCACCGCCGCCGGCCTGCCCCATTTTTTCCCAGAGGCTGACCGCAGCCTGCGGGTTGTAGCCGCCACGCGCAGCCATTTCCAGCCCCACCAGGTCGGCATCGGTCTCGTCTTCGCGGCCGAAGCGCAGCGTGAGCAATTGCGTGCCTATGCTGGCCGCCACATCGCCGAGCTGACCCAGACCCAGCAGCTGCGCCCCCAGCGACAGCAAGGTGCCGGTGCCCTGGCTTTTGGCGATGCGGGCGCGCGCATGTTCGCGCAGGGCATGCGCCATTTCGTGGCCCATGACCATGGCCACCTCATCATCGGTGAGCTTGAGCTGGTCGAGAATTCCGGTGTAGAAAGCGATCTTGCCGCTCGGCATGCAAAACGCGTTGATCTGCTTGCTGCCAATCAGGTTGACTTCCCAGCGCCATTGCCTGGCACGGTCGTTCCACTGCGCGGTATGCGGCACCAGGCGCGCGGCAATGGCGCGCAGCCGTTGCAACTGGGGATGATCGGCGGGCGCCAGGGCGCCTTTGGAGCGAGCATCGGCGACCAGCTTGGCATATTCCTGCGTGGCGGCACCCTCGAGTTCGTCGGCCGGCACCAGCTTGCGCAGGCCCGACGACGCTCCCACATCAACCTGGGCGACCAAGGGGGTCGCGACCCCCGCAGCAGCCGCGCCCGCAGCGGCCAGCAGAAATGCCCGGCGGCCTGGCCAAGCGGCGTGTTGGGCCTCGCATAAAAAGCACATGGGTCAATAATAGTCACTAATTGAAATGCCCATGTCAGACAAAACCCCCTCCTCCTCCGCCTCCTCCGAATTGCCGCTGTCCCCCGCCGTGCTGGCAGCGGCCCCCCCGGCCGGCGAGCCGAAAAAGACCCCGTGGCGCGATGTCTGGCTGGTGTACACCGAGGCCGCCACGCTGCGCATGCTGCTGCTGGGCTTTTCGGCGGGGCTGCCGCTGCTGCTGGTGTTTGGCACGCTGAGCTTCTGGCTGCGCGAGGCCGGCATTGACCGCACCACCATTGGCTACCTGAGCTGGGTCGGTCTGGCTTACGGTTTCAAATGGGTGTGGGCGCCGCTGGTTGACCGCCTGCCTATTCCGCTGCTGACCCGCCTGCTGGGGCGCCGGCGCAGCTGGCTGCTGCTGGCACAGGCGACCATCATCACGGCGCTGGTGGGCATGGCCCTGACCGACCCGCGGCTGGCGCTGGAGCCGGTGGTGTGGTGCGCGCTGGCCGTGGCGTTTGGCTCGGCCACGCAGGACATCGCGCTGGATGCCTACCGCATTGAATCGGCCGACACGCCGCGCCAGGCCGCGCTGGCGGCCGCCTACCAGACCGGCTACCGCGTTGCGATGATCTGGGCCGGCGCCGGCGCGCTGTGGATTGCCGCGCGTGCAGAAGTCACGGGTGGCGCGGTTTACCAGCAAGGCGCCTGGCAGGCCGCGTACCTGGCGATGGCCGCGTCGATGCTGCTGGGCGTGGCGACCGTGCTGCTGTCACCCGAACCCGTGGCGCAGGTATTGAAACCTTCGCGCAATGCTGCCGAATGGCTTAAAAGCGCGCTGATCGAGCCATTTGCCGATTTCCTGCGCCGCTATGGCAAGCATGCCGTGCTCATCCTGGCGCTGATCGCCATCTACCGCATCAGCGACGTCGTCATGGGCATCATGGCCAACCCGTTTTATGTGGACATGGGTTACACCAAGGACGAAGTAGCAGCCGTCACCAAGATCTATGGCGTCATCATGACGCTGGTCGGCGCCTTTGTCGGCGGCGCGCTGGCCATGCGCTTTGGCGTGATGCGGGTGCTGATGCTGGGCGCCATCCTGAGTGCGGGCAGCAACCTGCTGTTTGCCTGGCTGGGCACGCGCGGGCATGACGTCAATGCGCTCATTTTTGTGATTTCTGCCGACAACCTCTCCAGCGGCATCGCCTCGGCCGCCTTCATCGCCTACCTGTCCAGCCTGACCAACGTCAACTATTCGGCCACGCAATACGCCCTGTTCAGCTCGATGATGCTGCTGTTGCCCAAGTTCCTGGCGGGCTACTCCGGCAAATACGTGGATGCCTTCGGCTATGGCCATTTTTTCACGGCGAGCGCCTTGCTCGGTTTGCCCGTGCTGCTGCTGGTCGCGCTGGCTTCAAGGCTGCAATCCCCCTCAGCCCCCTCCGGCTCCACCCCCACTTCCTCCACTCCCACTCCCACTCCCACTTCCACCTCCAGATCCACATAAATTGCTGCTGATTCCCTAGCAATTCCTGCGGCCGGCGGCCCCGCGCAAAAAGGAAGCAAAAGGGTATGCTGCCAGAACGCCGTCGCGGTTTACCGTAACTTTACGATGGCTACAAGCAGGCTTGTTGCGCCGCGCGCAGCATCAGCTTCACCGTGATCCACCCGAAGGGACCCCCCCCGCAACCGAGGACCCGACCATGACGCAGCAACTCCTGATGATCGAAGACGATTCCCGCCTGGCCGCCATGGTGGGCGAATACCTGCGTCAGTCCGGGTACGGCTTTACCCATGCGGCCGATGGCGCCAGCGGCCTGGCCGCCCTGCAGGCCAGCCCCCCTGACCTGGTCATTCTGGATCTCATGCTGCCGGACATGGACGGCCTGGAAGTCTGCCGCCGCATCAAGAGCCAGGGCGGCGAGTCGGCGCACACCGCCGTGCTGATGCTCACGGCCAAGGGCGACCCGATGGACCGTATCGTCGGCCTGGAAATCGGCGCGGACGATTACCTGCCCAAGCCATTCGAGCCACGCGAACTGCTGGCACGCATCCGCGCCGTGCTGCGCCGCGGCGGTGAGGCCAGTGGCGCCGGCGCCGCTGCGGCCGGCGGCCACAAGGTGATGCGCTTCGGCTCCCTTGAAATCGATCGCGACGCGCGCACGGTATCAATTTCCGGCAATCTCTGCGAGCTCACCTCCTACCAGTTCGACCTGCTGGTGGCGCTGGCCGAGCGCGCCGGCCGGGTGCTCAGCCGCGACCAGATCATGGAAGCGGTGCGCGGGCGCGAGCTGGAAGCATTTGACCGCTCCATTGATGTGCACATGGGCCGCATCCGCAGCGCGATTGAGGCCGACCCCAAGGACCCCAAGCGCATCCTCACGGTGCGCGGCGTGGGCTACGTGTTTGCCAAGCAGCAGGATTAAAACGGCTGGGTTGATCCGACTATGTGGGCGCGTTTTACCTCTCACCTCTATGTGCGCATCTGGCTCGCCGTGGTGGCGACCGTGGTGGTGCTCACCTTCCTGGTGGGCGCGGCCTGGCGGCTGAGCGCCGACCCGCCGCAGCTGCCCATACGCGAGGTGCTGGTCCACAACGCAGCCGGCGAAGTCATCGGCACGGCGCAAACCCGGCCGGACCGAAAACTCGGCGACGACCTCGAATTTGATGTGGTGACCAAAGACGGCCAGACCCTGAACCTGCTGCTGCCCCGTCCCAAACGGCCACCCGGCAACCCGCCGTGGATGCGTCCCCCGTTTGGCTTCGGTTTTGGCTGGATGCTGGTCCTCGTGGGTCTGGCCGTGGCGCTGGGCGCCTATCCGGTGATGCGGCGGCTGACCTTGCGGCTCGAAGCCCTGCAGCGCGGCGTGGAGCGCTGGGGCGCCGGCGACTTGTCGGCGCGTGTCAATGCCGATGGGCGTGACGAGGTGGCTTTCCTGGCCGAACGGTTCAACCACGCGGCCGAACGCATTGAAACCCTGATGGAGTCGCACAAATCCCTGCTGGCCAACGCCTCCCATGAGCTGCGCTCGCCATTAGCGCGCATCCGTATGGGCCTGGAACTAATGGGCGCAGATGCTGCATCACCCCAGCGCATGGAAATCTCGCGCAGCATCAACGAACTCGACCAGCTGATCGACGAGATCCTGCTGGCCAGCCGGCTCGATGCCAAGCAGGCCGATGCCGAGCCTTTTGAAACCGTGGACCTGACCGGGCTGGCCGCCGAGGAGTGCTCGCGTGTCAATGCCGAGCTGCAGGCCGAACTGGGCACCGGCCTGGGCATTGCGCCCTCCGGCCACAGCCTGACGGTGCAGGGCTCGCCACGGCTGCTGCGCCGGCTGATCCGCAACCTGCTGGAAAACGCCAGGCGTTACAGCAACGGCGACATCAGCCTGGAGCTGGCGCAAATTCGCGTCGGTATCCGGCAACTGGCCGTCGTCCGGGTTCACGATCGGGGGCCGGGCGTGCCTGCCGGCCAGCGCGAACGCATTTTTGAGCCGTTTTACCGACTGCCCGGCGCCAGCGAACGTGAGGGCGGTGTGGGCCTGGGGCTGGCCCTGGTCAAATCCATCAGTTTGCGCCATGGCGGCACCGTGCGCTGCGAAGCCCGTCCGGGCGGCGGCGCGTCATTCATTGTGGAACTCCCCGCCGCCAGCCAGAGGGCCTGACGCCAGTCCGGAAAATTCAGGGGTACCGGCTCAAAAAAAAGTCTGTTTTCTACTCTTTTCTCCTCTGTTTAGGGGATGGTCATACCAAAAGGCCTGGCCTACAGTTGCGCTGTTGCTGTCACAACATAGAAGTCAAAAGAAGTTCCAGGGAATTCAGGGAAGAAAAAACAAAACGCTGGCGAACCATTCATCTGATCTCCCAACGGCGTCCTCTGTTCAGGAGGACTTCAAGAAGCCACCGAAAGGTGGCTTTTTTTTGGCCGGGTTCCCATAATGGACAGATGAACACCGGCACCTCCGAATACCTCCGTCTGCAAACCCGCCTGACCCGCCAGTTTGGCCTCCAGACGCCACTGGTGCTGGCGCCGATGGCGCTGGCCTCGGGGGGCGCGCTGGCTGCGGCTTGCGCCAGGGCCGGCACGCTCGGGCTGGTCGGCGGCGGTTATGGCGATCTGGCCTGGACGCAGGCGCAGTACACACTGGCGCTGGAAGGCACCAGCGACAGCGGCGACCGGGCCCGCCTCGGCTGCGGCTTTATCACGTGGAAGCTTGACGAGGACGCCAGCGCGCTCGACTGGGTGCTGGCGCATCCGGCCGCCGACAAGCCGCACGCCATCATGCTGTCGTTTGGCGACCCGCGGCCCTATGCGGCCCGCATCGCCGCCACCGGCGCAGCCTTGATTTGCCAGGTGCAGCGCATGGAGCAGGTTCCTCAGGCGCTCGAAGCCGGTGCGCGGATCATCGTCGCCCAAGGCGGCGAGGCCGGTGGCCACGGCATCAATGCCCTCAACAGCCGCGCCACCATCACCTTTGTGCCCGAACTGGCGGACTGGCTGACCGTTAATGCGCCCGACACACTGCTGCTGGCCGCCGGCGGCATTGCCGACGGGCGCACGCTGGCCGCCGCACTGGTGCTGGGCGCCGACGGCGCGCTGGTCGGCTCGCGGCTGTGGGCCACCGCCGAAAGCCTGGCCGCCCAGGGGGCGAAAGACCTGGCACTGGCCACCACCGGCGATGGCACGGCCCGCAGCAGCGTGTTCGACATCCTGCGGCGCAAAAACTGGCCTGAACCCTACGATTTCCGCGCCATCCGCAACGACCTGCATCGCCAGTGGGAAACCCGCCAGGACGCCCTGCGGGCAGACCCTGCCGCCGCCCGCGCCGACTATGATGAAGGCGTCAGGGCCGGCGATTTTTCCCGGGCTCACGCCACCGTGGGTGAAGCCGTCGGCCTGATTGGCAACCTGGCGCCGGCCGCCGAGGTGATTGCCCGCATGAGCGCCGACGCCGTTGAAGTTTTTGAGCAAAAACAACTTCTAGCCCAATAAATTCGGGCTTCGGTCGCTATAATTTTTCTAGCACCTGATCGGCCGTGATGTCATTCAGGCAACGCATGTGGCCGAGCGGGCACTCGCGCTCAAAGCAGGGGGCGCAATCCAGCGGCGGCTGGTAGGCCGGGTCGGCTTTCAGCCAGAGCACGGTGGCCTGCTCGCTCAGCGGCGGCGTGTGCAGCGGGCTCGATGAACCAAAAATCGCCACCTGCGGCACGCCCAGCGCGGCGGCGACATGCATCAGGCCGGAGTCGTTGCTGACGGTGCTTTTGCTGGCGGCGATCAGGCACAGCGCCTGGTGCAGCGAAGTCCGGCCAGCGAAGTTGAGGCACTTGCCGGCCTGCATCGCATTCACCGGCGCCGCAATCTCGTCGCACAGCCCGGCCTCCTTGCCGGAGCCGAGCAACACGACCGGCCGGTCCAGTTTCGCCGCCAACTCCGAAAAATGACGCGCCGGCCAGCGCTTGGCCGGGCCGTACTCGGCCCCCGGCGCAAACACGTAGTAAGCGCCACGCGCCAGCCCGAGTTCTGCCAATGCGCGGTCCACATCGGCCGCATCCATCTGCAGCTGCGGCCGGTCCCCGGCCACGTCCTGCTCGCCGCTCAGGGCTGAGTAAAACGCCACCATCGGTGGCTTGTTCTTGGGGTTTTTCAGGCGATGGGTCAGCAGGCCGACGCGTGCCTCGCCGAGATAACCCACGCGCTTCGGAATGCTGGCCAGAAAGGGCAACAGCGCACTCTTCAGTGAATTGGGCAACACATACGCCGCGTCAAACCGGCCTTCGATGCGCTTGGCAATGGCGCGCCGGGCCTTGAACTGCAGGCCGCCATGGGCAAACGGAAATTCGATGACCTCGGCCACCTGGGGCATGGCCCGGTAGACCGGCGCCACCCAGGGCAAGGCCCCGACCGTGATGCGCTCACCCCGTGCGTGCAGCCGGCGCAGCAAGGGCTCGGTCATCACCGCGTCGCCTATCCATTGCGGCGCAATGACAAGCGAATTGGCCGTTTCCGACTTCGCTGTCATCGGCCGCAGCGCAGGGCCGCCCCAAGCAAGGCCAGCCCCCCCGGGGGGCAGCGCATTACACGCAGTGAAAAGCGTGGGGGCCTAATGTCCACCACCAAAGTGTTCGCCGGTTTTGAGCTGGTAGACGGTGCCGCAGTAGGGGCACTTGGCCTGGCCGGTGCGCGCCACATCCAGGTAGACCTTGGGGTGGCTGTTCCAGATTTTCATGTCGGCCTTGGGGCTGGGGCAGTAGACACCGCCTTGGGCGTTCAGGTCGGAAGCCAGCAACTCCACAGGGGAGGAATGGGTGGTCGTCGTGGGGGTGCTCATGTTCGGGTTTTCAGTAATCGGTAAGCGCTTCAGACCTTGGCCAGCCAGTGGGCGTACTTCGGGTTGCGGCCGTTGACGATGTCAAAGAAGGCAGTCTGGATTTTCTCGGTGATCGGCCCGCGTGAGCCGGCACCGATCTCGATGCGGTCCAGTTCGCGGATGGGCGTGACTTCAGCGGCAGTGCCGGTGAAGAAGGCTTCGTCGCTGATGTAGACCTCATCGCGCGTGATGCGCTTTTGCACCAGCTCCAGACCCAGGTCCTTGCAGATGTGCAGCACGGTGTTGCGCGTGATGCCGTTGAGGGCGCCGGCCGACAAATCGGGCGTGTAAACCACGCCGCCCTTGATGACAAAAATGTTTTCGCCCGCGCCTTCGCTGACAAAACCCGAAGCGTCGAGCAACAGCGCTTCGTCGTAGCCGTCGTCCAGCGCTTCCATGTTGGCCAGGATCGAGTTGGTGTAGTTGCTGACCGCCTTGGCCTGGGTCATGGTGATGTTGACGTGGTGGCGCGTGTAGCTGGAGGTCTTGACGCGGATGCCGCGCTTCATGCCCTCTTCGCCCAGGTAGGCGCCCCAGGGCCAGGCGGCGACCATCAGGTGGATCTGGTTGCCCTTGGGCGACACGCCCAGCTTCTGCGAGCCGATCCAGGTCAGCGGGCGCAGGTAGCAGCTTTCGAGCTTGTTTTCGCGCACCACGGCCTTTTGCGCCTCATTGACCTCTTCCTTGCTGAAGGGAATCTTCATGCGCAGGATCTTGGCGCTGTTGAAAAGGCGTTCGGTGTGCTCTTCCAGCCGGAAGATGGCCGTGCCGCCGGCGGTGTTGTAGGCGCGCACGCCCTCAAAAGCGCCGCAGCCGTAATGCAGGGTGTGGCTCAGCACATGGATTTTGGCGTCGCGCCAGTCGACCATCTGGCCGTCCATCCAGATTTTGCCGTCGCGGTCTGCCATGGAGGGTGCTACTGGGGACATGGTGCTGATCCTGTGTGGTAAGTGTCTTGAAATGAGGGCGAAAAATCGGGGCAGCCGCCCGGCCGATGCCGGGACAGGCGGTTACAACCGAAACGCTGATTTTACGGGGCGACCGGCGGGGTGTCCTGCGCCGGCTGGGAATCGGGCACTTCGGGCCTGAAAAGCTCATGGTGCGCCAGCTTGCCCGCCACAAAGGTCGCGGTGACGTACGACTCGGAGCCATCCGTCCAGCGGAACACTTCGGGCTGCTCGCCCTTGGCCGACTTGAGCTCACCCAAAGACCGGGTCATGGCAATCACATGCAGCAACGTCATGCCGGGCCTGAGCTTGGCATTGAGCATGACGGCGCTCTCGACGTGGCCAATGGGGCGGTTGGCGGCGCGCTTGAGGACCTGCATCATCCGGGTGAAGTGCAGCAGCACCCACATCACCACAGCGGTGGCAGCTGCCGCGACGCCGATCCAGCCGTAAAACCGGTAAGCCAGCACCACCACGGCAACGCCGGCCACGGGAACGAGAATTTTTTGGAAGTTCATGGCGCTATTTTCGCAGCCGCCAAGCCGAACCAGCGCTGTGGGGAGTGCGTAGCTGCCCGGAACGCCTTCCAAGCGTGATTTCCAGGCATCTCAGGCCCCTGGCCCGGCCGTCACGGGGACAAGCCGCCGCCATTTTCAGGGCGGCACAGGTCTGGCCGGGCGCGGCATGAAGCCCGTCGCCAGCGCATAGGCCCAGTCGGGGCGCTGATGATGGGCGGCGACCCGGGCCTGCGCCAGATGGTCGTACGGCACGGCGCGCAACTCAACCTGCCAGCCGTGGCGGGATTTTTCCAGCACGGCGTAACGCGCGTGCGGGGCGCCGTTTTCAACGACGTGCGGGTAGGGATGGTTGTCGTCATACGCCGGCAGGCCCACGCTGCCCGGGTTCACGACCAGCGTGTCGCCGCACTGGACAAGGCGCGGCACATGCGTGTGGCCGCACAGCACCACCGGGAAAGCGACGCTGCCCAGGCGCGTGGCCACTTCCTCGGGGGTAGCCGCGCGCACCCCCGGACCCTGGCCCTGTTCAAAGCCGGGCACCACCGTCTCCAGCCAGTACTGCAGGTCGCTGCCGGGTGTGCCGTGGCACAGCCACACATCGCTGTCCAGCGCCATCGAGACGGGCAGCGCGTTGATCCACGCCACGTGGGCCGGCGACACCTGGGTGGCGGCGTAGCCGTCGCTGTCGAGCGGATCGATCTGCCCGGCGGGCTGACCGAGCACAGCCAGCAGCTGCCGCTCGTGGTTGCCCCGGATGGTCGGGAAGTTCCGGGCCATCAGCAGGTCCGCCGTTTCGGCGACCTGCAGCGGGCCGCTCAGGATATCGCCCAGGTTCACCGTCTGGTCAACGCCCACACGCGCAATGTCGGCCAGCACCGCCTGCAGGGCCGGCAGGTTGCCATGGATGTCCGAGATGACCGCGATTTTCATGAGAAGTGGCCCGAGATGGCTTGTGGTGCTTGTGATGACCTGTGATGGCTTGGAACGGCCACATGCATGACTTTAGGACCAATCCGCTCTCAGTTCAAACGGCCAGACTGCGCACCACTTCCATGGCCTGTTCCACACGCTCCACCGCATGGATGGTCAGCCCTTCGATCGGCTTTTTCGGCGCATTGGCCTTGGGCACCACCGCCACGCTAAACCCCAGCTTGGCCGCTTCCTTCAGGCGCTCCTGGCCGCGCGGCGCGGGGCGCACCTCGCCGGCCAGGCCGACCTCGCCAAAGGCGATGAAGCCCTTGGGCAGCGGTTTGCCGCGCAGGCTGGAGGTGATGGCCAGCATCACGCTCAGGTCGGCGGCTGGCTCGCTGATGCGCACGCCGCCCACGGCGTTGACAAACACGTCCTGGTCCATGCAGGCCACGCCGGCGTGGCGGTGCAGCACGGCCAGCAGCATGGCCAGCCGGTCACGGTCCAGGCCCACACTGAGCCGGCGCGGGCTGGGGCCGCCGTTGTCGACCAGCGCCTGGATCTCGACCAGCATCGGGCGTGTGCCTTCCAGCGTGACCAGCACGCAGCTGCCGGGCACCGGCTCGCTGTGCTGGGACAGGAAAATCGCGCTCGGGTTGGTCACCCCCTTGAGGCCTTTCTCCGTCATCGCAAACACGCCGATTTCATTGACCGCGCCGAAGCGGTTCTTGATGGCGCGCACCAGGCGAAAGCTCGAATGCGTGTCGCCTTCAAAGTAGAGCACCGTGTCGACCATGTGCTCCAGCACGCGCGGGCCGGCCAGCGCGCCCTCTTTGGTGACATGGCCGACCAGCACGATGCACACGCCGCTGGACTTGGCCGCGCGCGTCAGGTGGGCCGCGCATTCGCGCACCTGCGCCACCGAGCCGGGCGCCGAGGTGAGCTGGTCGGAGTACACCGTCTGGATCGAGTCAATGACGGCAATCGCCGGCCGGGTTGCCTCCAGCGTGGCGAGGATTTTCTCCAGCTGAATCTCCGCCAGCACCTTGACCTGCGAGCCATCCAGCCCCAGCCGGCGCGAGCGCAGCGCAACCTGCGCCCCGCTTTCCTCGCCCGTCACATACAGCGTGTTCAGGCCGGCACGTTGCAGGGAGTCCAGCGCCTGCAGCAGCAGCGTGGACTTGCCAATGCCGGGGTCGCCGCCGATCAGCACCACACCGCCATCCACAATGCCGCCGCCCAGCACCCGGTCCAGCTCCTCATGGCCCGTGGGTGTGCGCGCCATGTCGGTGGCTTCAATGTCGGAGAGGGTGGTCACCTCGGAGGCCTTGGCCAGGGATGCAAAACGGTTTTTGACAGGTGAGCTGTTTTCGGCGACCGACTCGATCAGCGTGTTCCAGGCAGTGCAGTGCGGGCACTTGCCCAGCCACTTGGGGCTGGTGCCGCCGCATTCCGTGCAGGTGTAAATCGTTTTTTCTTTGGCCATGGGCGAATATTACTGTACAAACAACCAGTATCGACATCTTGACGATGAGGGCGCGCCACCTGTTTTTGCGGGCAGGTGAATAATCACTGACCCGGCCGGCTTATTCGGCTTCCTGGCTTCTTCGGCTTGTTCCCCCTCCGGATCCCCATGCCTCACCTGAACATTCAATACACCGCCAACCTCGACAGCGTCACCGACATGAACGCCCTGTGCAAAACCCTGGCTGCCACGCTGGTGGCACTGCGCGGAGAAGACGGTGTGGCGCCGCTGTTCCCGGTCGCCGGCACGCGCGTGATGGCCTGGCCGGCACCGTACTTTGCCGTGGCCGACGGCCAGCCCGACCGGGCCTTTGTTTACCTCAGCCTGCGCATCACGCCGGGCCGCAGCGAGGCGCTGAAAAAGCGCGCCGGCGATGCGGTGCTGGCAAGTGCCAGCGCCCACCTGGAAACGGTGTTTGCCGGGCACGCCATCGGCCTCACGCTGCATATCGACGAAGGCGCGCCGGCGTACGAAGGCAAGCGCAACAACCTGGCCGCGCACCTGAATACTGCCCAGGGCTGAACAACATCCAAACAACCTGCCCGCTTGCCATGGACAATATCTGCGGGTTCACCAACGATTACATCGACTTTTCGAGGACACACCATGAACATCTCACGCCGCCAGCTCATCCAGTCTTCCAGCGCCGCCGCCTTGCTCGCCGGCATCGGCCAGCAGGCCTGGGCCCAGGCCATTGACAACGCCAAAGTCATCGCCGGTTTTGCGCCCGGCGGCACTGCCGACATCGTGTCGCGCCGCGTGGCCGACAAGCTGCATCCCGGCTATGCCAAAAGCGCGGTGGTGGAAAACAAGACCGGCGCCGGCGGCCAGATCGCCGTGCAGTTTGTCAAAAACGCCGCGCCCGACGGCGCCACCATGCTGCTGACGCCCATGTCCATGCTGGGCATTTACCCGCACACCTACAAAAAGCTGCCCTACGACCCGGTAGCCGACCTCACGCCGGTTTCGGCCGCCGCCGTGTTTGACTACGGTTTTGCCGTCGGCCCCATGGTGCCGGCCAGCGTGAAGACCGTTCCCGAGTTCCTGGCCTGGTGCAAGGCCAACCCGACCCTGGCCAATTTCGGCTCGCCCGCCGCCGGTTCGTCGCCACACTTCATCGGCGCCCTGTTGGGCCGCGCGGCCAACGTCGATTTGCGCCATGTGGCGTTTCGCGGCACCCAGCCTGCGGTGCTGGACATGATAGGCGGGCAGATTGCCGCCGTGTCCGGCCCGACCGGCGAGTTCACCCAGCATGTGGCCGCCGGCAAATGCCGCCTGCTCTCCACCAGCGGCCCCAGGCGGGGCAAGTTCACGCCGAATACGCCGACGCTGCTCGAGCAGGGCTTCAAGGACATGGCGTTCACCGAATGGTTTGGCTTCTTCCTGCCCGCCAAGGCACCGCAGGACGTGGTGCAGCGCTTGAATAGCGCCATCCGTGCGGCGCTGGCATCGCAGGATGTGATTGACGGCCTGGCGGTGTCTTACCTGGAGGTGATGCCCACATCGCCCGCCCAGCTGGCCGCGATGCTGAAAGCCGACACCGAGCTCTGGGGCCCGCTGGTGAAAGCCGTTGGGTTCACGCCGGAAGGCTAGAGAATGTGGCCCCCACGGTCGCTCACTGCGTGTAACTCCCTGCCCCCCGAGGGGGCCGCTGCGCCTGCGGCCCGGCAAAGCCGGTTCCGCGGCCCCGGCTGGAGGGAAGAGCCCTCACGGTCGTTCACTGCGTGTAGCTCCCTGCTCTTGAGGGGCTAATTTCTCTTGGGATCAATTTCCCTTAACAACTTGACGGACTCCAGCATGAAAGTCTGCATTTACGGCGCGGGCGCCATCGGTGGCTGGATCGGCAGCGGGTTGGCACGTGCCGGCTGCAGCGTGAGTGTGGTGGCCCGCGGTGCCACGCTCGATGCCCTGCAGCTGCATGGCCTGCGCCTGCACCAGGGCGGGCGCATGAGTTCGCAGGCTGTCGCCTCCAGTGCGTTGCCGGCCGACCTGGGCGTGCAGGACCTGGTGGTGCTGGCCGTCAAGGCGCCGTCACTGCCGGAGGTCGTGCGCCATATCGCGCCGCTGATCGGCCCGGACACCATGGTCCTGACCGCGATGAACGGCGTGCCGTGGTGGTTTTTGCAGGGCTTTGGCGGTGCGCTGGCGGGCACGCGCCTGACCTCCGTCGACCCGGACGGCGCGCTGGCCGAGGCCATTCCGGCACGGCATATCGTGGGCTGCGTAGTGCATGCCAGCTGCTCCCTGGACGAACCGGGTCAGGTGCACCATCATTTCGGTAACAAGCTCATCGTGGGCGAGCCCTCGGGCGAAAAGACGGCCCGGGTGCGGCAGCTGGCGGCACTGCTGGAAAAGGCCGGCTTCGAGGCCCCGGTGTCCGACCAGATCCAGAAAGACATCTGGTTCAAGCTGTGGGGCAACATGACGGTCAACCCGATCAGCGCGCTGACCGGCGCCACCACCGACCGCATCATGGACGATGAGCTGGTGCGCGGCTTCGTTTCCAGCGTGATGCTGGAAGCCAGGGAGATCGGCGCGCGTATCGGCATACACATCGACCAGCGCCCCGAAGACCGCCATGCCGTGACGCTCAAGCTGGGCGCCTTCAAGACGTCCATGCTGCAGGACGTGGAGGCCGGCAAGGCGGTCGAGCTGGATGCGCTGGTCACCGTGGTCAGGGAGTTGGGCGGGCTGACCAAGGTGCCCACGCCCTACACAGACGCGCTGCTCGGCCTGGCGCGGCTGCATGCCAGAGTGCACGGGCTTTATTGATGCCCAGCCCCGGCCGCACAGCCATCAGCGGAACCGCTTTTGCCACGCTGCTGCTGATCGCGCTCATGATGGGCGCCAACCATGTGGCGGCGCGCATTGCCTTCAACCACGGCGTGGACGTGGCCACCGCGGTGGTGTTTCGCAGCGTCATCACCGCCTGCGTGATTGCCGCCATCCTGGTGGCGCAGCGCGTGCAGGTGAAGTTCAGCGCACGCCACAAGCGGATGCTGCCGCTGATCGGCCTGCTGATCGGCGTCCAGAGCCTGTGCCTGTACTCATCGGTCGCGCGGCTGCCGGTGGCGCTGGCCCTGCTGGCGTTCAATACCTACCCGATCTGGACGGCGCTGTGGGCCTGGCTGGTGTACCGGCAGGCGCCCGAGCGCGCCTTGCTGGTGGCCATGCCGGTCATCCTGCTCGGTCTGGCGCTGGCACTGGATGTGCTCGGCGCGGCGTCCGGCCTGGACGCTTCGGGCCAGTGGGCACGCATAGGCGCTGGCGTCGCCTTTGCGCTCGGTGCAGCCGCCACTTTCGGGCTGGCGCTGGTGATTACGCAGCATGAAGCGGCCGATGTGGATGGCCGGGTGCGCACGGCCACCACGATGTCCATCGCGGGGCTGGTGGCCTTGAGCGCGGTGGCGAGCCAGGGCGGGTTTCATCTGCCCCAGCACCCGGCAGGCTGGGGCGGTCTGGCGGCGCTCACGGGCCTCTACGGCACGGCCTTCACCATCATGTTCACCGTGCTGCCCAGGCTTGGCGTTGTCGGCAACTCGGCCATCATGAATGTCGAGCCCGTCTGCGCGCTGGTACTGGCCTGGCTGATTCTGGGCCAGGCCATTGCGCCCGTGCAGGTGGCGGGGGCGCTGCTGGTCGTCGGGGCGGTGATGGTGCTGGGATTGCGCAAGCGCTGAGCCTGCGCGCGTGCACGTACCCAAAGCCACCTTGCTGATTGGCCGGACTACAGTGCGCAGTCAAAACCCTTTCCGTTCATTGAATTTTCACAGGAGACAAGCATGGAACACATTGGAATGATCGGCGCTTCGGGCCTGATGGGCCACGGCATTGCGCGCAACCTGCAGGCCAAGGGTTTTGACCTCAGCCTGACCGTGCACCGCAACACCGAGCGCGTGGCCGACCTGCTGGCCGCCGGCGCCAGACAGGTCGCCAGCCCCGCGGCGCTGGGCGACTGCGACGCGGTGGTCATCTGCGTCACCGGCTCTCCCCAGGTTGAGCAGACCCTGTCCGGGCCCGGCGGCGTGCTCTCCAGGGCGCGCGCCGGCCTGATCGTGATCGACACGTCGACCAGCGAGCCGGAGTCCACGCGGCGCCTGGCCGCCCTGTGCGCGGAGCATGGCGCCACCCTGGTGGATGCCCCGCTGGCGCGCACACCGGTGGAGGCCGAGCTGGGCAAGCTCAACACCATGGTGGGCGCCGAGCAGGCCGTGTTCGACAAAATCCGTCCGGTGCTGGCGGCCTATTGCGAAAACATCTTTCACGTCGGCGGCCCCGGCGCTGGCCACGTGATCAAGCTGCTCAACAACTTCATCGGGCAAGCCATTTGCACGGCCACGGCCGAAGCCTTTGCCGTGGGCGCACTGGCCGGAATCAACCCGCAAAAGCTGGTCGACGTGGTCTCGGCGGGTGCGGTGAACTCAGGCCTGTTCCAGGCCATGGCCAAGACCTTGAATGGTGACTTCACAGGCCTGAAGTTCGAGCTGGACAATGCGCGCAAGGACTTGCGCTACTACACCCACCTGGCCGAAATGGTGAATGTCCCGTCGCTCGTCGGCGAGGCCGTGCACCAGAGCCTGGTCACCGCCAGCGCCCTGGGCCAGGGCAAGAAGTTCGTCCCGGCCCTGGTGACGGCGCAGGAGAAGCTCACCGGCGCGAAGATCGCGCCGCAGTGAACTGAAGCAACCGAAGACTTGGCGCGCTACAGCGCTTTTCCGTAGACCAGGAAACCCGAGCGCTCGGCCACCTTGTCATAGAGCGCCATTGCCGTCGTGTTGGTCTCGTGTGTTTGCCAGTACACACGGGATGAGCCGGCCTCTTTCACCCGCGCATAGACGGCTTCGATCAGCGCCCTGCCGACACCCTTGCCACGGACTGATTCGGTGGTGAACAGATCCTGCAGATAGCAGGTGGGCGCAATGCGGGTCGTGCTGCGATGAAAAAGGTAATGCACCAGCCCCACCAACTCGCCGTCGGACTCGGCGACCAGCGCATGCACCGGCTCGTACGCGTCGAAGAAACGCGACCAGGTCATGCGCGTGATGTCGTCCGCGAGCGCGGTGGGGCCTGAGCGCCCATAGAACTTGTTGTAGCCCGCCCAGAGGGGAAGCCAGGCCTCGAAGTCCGCGGCAGCGATAGGGCGGACGGTGACTTGGGATGGCATTAAAAATGCTCCAGGAGTTAATTGTTGTTGGGGAAATCGAACCAGGAATTCAAATGGCAAATGGGAGCTCCCGCCAAACCATGAGAGCTGAACCAGGTCCAGATGCGTGGACAAAAACCGTATCGTCGTTAAAAGTTATCCCGATGCTATTCCAGAGTTACTCACAGATTTTGGCTGCCAAACCCTATCAATCGCACAGGATATTCACAAGATGTGCATTGAAACCATCGCAGGTGAATCTGACAATTCCCAGATGCATACCAGGCGCACATTCCAGCCAATGACATTCACTCAGTCACCACCGGAACGCGTTGCGCCACCGCGCACATCAGCTCATACCCCACGGTTCCGGCGGCTTGCGCCACTTCGTCAATGGGCAGCAGGACGGCGCCCGAAGACCGGCCCCACAAGGTCACCTCCGCCCCCATCCCGGCGTCGGGTACCGGCGTCAGATCGACCGTGATCATGTCCATGCTGACGCGCCCAACCATGCGGGTGCGTACGCCGTTCACCAGCACCGGCGTGCCCGTGCTGCAGTGGCGCGGGTAGCCATCCGCATAACCGCAGGCGACCACGCCGATGCGCAGCGGGCCGTCGGCGGTGAAACTGGAGCCATAGCCCACCGTGTCGCCGGCCACCAGGTCTTGCACGCCGATGATGCGGGACGACAGCGTCATGGTCGGCTGCAGCCCCCACTCGGCGGCGCTGTGCTCGGGGAAGTCGGGGGCACTGCCGTAGACGGCGATGCCGGGCCGCACCCAGTCGGAGCGGGCCGCCAGTTGATCGCCATGGCGCAACACGCCCGCGCTGTTGCTCAGCGTGCGCTCGCCAGGCAGGTCATGGGTGATGGCATCAAATGCCCGGAGTTGCGCCGCGATGCCTTTCGGGCCGTCGGCATCCGAGAAGTGCGTCATCAGTGAAATCTCGTCCACCTGCGGCAGCGCATTGAGACGCGTCCACGCGGCGCGAAAGCGCTCGGGCTTGAAACCCAGGCGGTTCATGCCGGAATTCATTTTCAGGAACACGCGGTGTGGAATCTGCGTCTTGTGCGCGGCCAGCATGTCGATCTGCTCCTGGCAATGGATGGCATGCCACAAGCCCAGGCGGGAGCACAGCTCCAGGTCGCGCGCCTCGAAGCAGCCTTCCAGCAGCAGGATGGGGCCGCGCCAGTCGAGCGCGCGCAGGCGTCGCGCCTCCGCCAGGTCGAGCAGGGCGAAACCGTCGGCGCTGCGCAGCCCGTCAAAGACGTGCTCGATGCCGTGGCCGTAGGCATTGGCCTTGACGATCGCCCAGACTCGCGCGTCAGGTGCGGCGTCGCGCACGCGTGCCAGGTTGTGGGCGAGCGCCGGGCGGTGGATGGTGGCAAGAATGGGACGTGGCATGGCGCAAATTGGTAGAAGGTGAAATAGCGTGACTTAGTGGACAAAGGCGGCGCGGGCCGCTGCGGTTAATGTGCCTCTTCAAGGTCTTTCCGGATTCTGACACCAGCCCCCATGCTATAAACCGGAATCATTCGGAGACATTCACCCTTATCTTGCGGTATCAGCCGGACTGATGCAATTCAGGCAGTGATCAACATAATTTAATGAAGCGCGGTTTTTACACCATCATGGCAGCCCAGTTTTTCAGCTCGCTGGCTGATAACGCGCTGTTTGTAGCCGCCGTGGAACTGCTGAAAACCAGCGGGGCGCCCAAGTGGCAGCCCGCGGCGCTGGTTCCCATGTTCGCGCTGTTTTACGTGGTGCTGGCGCCGTTTGTCGGGGCTTTCGCCGACGCGCGGCCCAAGGGCCAGGTGATGTTTGTGAGCAATGGCATCAAGGTGATTGGCTGCCTGATGATGCTGTTTGGCTCGCACCCCCTGCTGGCCTATGCGATCGTCGGGCTCGGCGCTGCCGCCTACTCGCCCGCCAAATACGGCATCCTGACCGAGTTGCTGCCGGCCTCGCAGCTGGTCAAGGCCAATGGCTGGATTGAAGGCCTGACCATCTCATCGATCATCCTGGGCGTGCTGCTCGGCGGGCAACTGGTGGGCCATTCGGTGTCCCATCTGCTGCTGTCGTTTGACTTCCCCCTCATCAACACCGGCGTCGACACCGCCCCCGAAGCCGCCATTGCCGTGCTGATACTGCTGTACAGCATTGCCGCCTGGTTCAACACGCGCATCCCCGACACCGGCGTCGAAATGCGCCCCATGCCGCGCAACAAGCTGGAGCTGCTGCCCGACTTCTGGAACTGCAACGCGGCGCTGTGGCGCGACAAACTGGGCCAGATCTCGCTGGCCACCACCACACTGTTCTGGGGCGTGTCGGGCAACCTGCGCTATATCGTCCTGGCATGGAGTGCGGCCGCCCTGGGCTACAGCACCACGCAGGCCTCTTCCCTGGTGGGGGTGGTGGCCATCGGCACGGCCGTGGGCGCGATACTGGCCTCGATGCGCATGCGCCTGGACCAGGCCGCAACCGTGATGCCGCTGGGCATTGCCATGGGCGTGCTGGTCATCCTGATGAATTTCATTGGCAACGTCTGGGTCGCCGCGCCCTTCCTGATCCTGCTGGGCGGTCTGGGTGGTTTTCTGGTGGTGCCCATGAATGCGCTGCTGCAGCACCGGGGCCACAACCTCATGGGCGCGGGCCGCTCGATCGCCGTGCAGAATTTCAACGAACAGGCCTGCATCCTGAGCCTGGGCGCTTTCTACAGCCTATCCACCGGCATGGGCCTGTCGGCCTTTGGCGCCATCACCGCCTTTGGCATGGTGGTGGCCGGCTTCATGTGGCTGATCCAGCGCTGGCACAAAAGCAATTGCATCAAATACAAGGAGCAGGTGGATCACCTGCTCAGCATCGCCCGCAGCGACAAATTTCACTGATGTCGGCCGACGCGAGCCTTGGGGAAAGGTACCCACAGTGAACAACCGTGGGACCACGCGCAGCGAAGGGCCGCCCCGAGCCAGCCGACGGCCCCTTGGGAGCAGGGAGTTGCACGCAGTGAACGACCGTGGGGCTACGTGCGGCGAAGGGCCGCCCCGAGCAAGCGACGGCCCCTCGGGGGCAGGGAGTTACACGCAGTGAGCGACCGTGGGGCACCAGCGGCGAAGGGCCGCCCCGAGCCGGCTGACGGCCCCTCGGGGGCAGGGAGCTACACGCAGTGAGGGACCGTGGGGCTCTACTAGCCGCCGGCGCACTCGTCATCAACGCCTTTGTCTGGGGCGTCTCCTGGTGGCCGTTTCGCGAGCTGCTGGCCTATGGCCTGCACCCGCTGTGGGCCACCACGCTGATCTACAGCGTGGCGACCCTGGGCGTGTTGGCGTGGCGCCCGCAGGCCTGGCGTGGCCTGCTGCAGTACCCCGCGCTGCTGCTCCTGCTCGCAGCGGCGGGCCTGACCAACGTCGGATTCAACTGGGCCGTGACGGTGGGCGACGTGGTCCGGGTGGTGCTGCTGTTTTATCTGATGCCGGTCTGGTCTGTGCTGATCGCCTGGGCCGTACTGGGTGAAAAACCGACGGCGGCATCGCTGTTCAGGCTGGCACTGGCGCTCACAGGTGTGGTGATTGTGCTGAAGTCGCCCGGCACGCCGTGGCCCGTGCCGCAAAGCGCGGCCGACTGGCTCAGCCTGATGGGGGGCCTCTGCTTTGCCGTCACCAATGTGCTGCTGCGCAGGCTCGGCTCAACGCCGAGCGAGTCGCGCATGCTGGCGATGTTTGGCGGGGGTGCACTGATGGCCTGCGCAACCGCGCTGGCCGGCATGGCCTGGCAGATTGTTCCAGCCCCTGCTTTTGGGGCCGGTGGGCTGGGCGTGGCGGTAGGCCTGTGCATCGCCTTTCTCGCCAGCAACACGGCGCTTCAGTACGGCGCGGCGCGGCTGGCGGCCAGCACCACCGCCATCGTGATGCTGACGGAGATTTTGTTCGCCAGCGTGTCCGCCGCGATGATGGGCGTGGCCGACTTCAGCCCACGCACGCTGCTCGGTGGTGGCCTGATTGTGCTGGCCGCCCTGCTGGCCGCGCTGGCGCCCGCGCCGCAAACTGGCGCAAAATGACAGTGAGCCAAGCCGGCTCCGACAAGGAGCAAACCCATGAGCACCGTTTACGATTTTGAAGCCCGCCAGATCAATGGCCAAAGCGTTCCCCTGTCCGAATTCACGGGCAAGGTCATGTTGATTGTGAACACCGCCAGCCAGTGCGGCTTCACCCCGCAGTTTGGCGGACTGGAAGAACTGCACAAGAACTACGCCGGCCAGGGCCTGGCGGTGTTGGGCTTTCCGTGCAACCAGTTTGGCTCGCAGGACCCGGGCAGCGACAGCGAAATCTCCGAGTTCTGCCAGGTCAATTACGGCGTGAGTTTTCCGATGATGTCCAAGATCGACGTCAACGGCCCTGCCGCGCACCCGCTGTACAAGTGGCTGTCGTCCGAAGCCCCGGGCCTGCTGGGCAGCAAGTCCATCAAATGGAACTTCACCAAGTTCCTCGTCGGCAAGGACGGACAGGTCATCCGGCGTTATGCGCCGACCGACAAACCGGCCGATCTGGCCAAGGATATCGAGGCCGCGCTCGCGGCCTGAGGCGACCTGGCTCGCGGTTCAGGCCGGCCTGGTGTTGGCCTTCACCGACCGCAGGTAGTCCGCCAGCGTGCGGCCGGCCTCATGGCCCACGCGCTCGTCCAGTACTTCGACCGCAGCCATGCGGTCCACGCGGAAGCTGCGAAAGTCCTGCCGGGCTTCGCACCAGGCGCCCAGCGTCCAGACACTGCCCCAGTAAAAACAGCCCAGCGGCCAGAGCACGCGCCGGCTTTCGCGCCCGCCCGCATCCAGGTAGCGCACCTTTACCTTGCGGCGCGCATGCACCGCTTCGCGCAGCAGCTGCAGGCTGCGCTGTGTGGCCGCGTCGGGCTCTATCACCACGGCGTACAGCGGCACGCCCTCGGCCGCCGCGCGCGCGGCAGGCGGCAGCACCGAGACAATCTTGCTCCAGGCCGCCTCCGCATCGCCCGCCATGGCCGGGTCCAGCCAGGCCTGGGCCAAGCGCACCGACGCGGCCAGCGCATTGGCTTCCTTTTGCGTGAACATCAGCGGCGGCAGGTCAAAGCCCGCGCCCAGCCGGTAGCCCACGCCCGCCTCGCCCTCGATAGGCACGCCCTGGTGCTGCAGGTCGGCCACGTCGCGGTAAATCGTGCGCTCCGACACCTCGAGCCGCTTCGCCAGGAATTCCGCCGTGCTCAAACGCCGGCCGCGGATCAGCTGCACAAGGTGAAAGAGGCGGTCGGCGCGGCGCATGGTGTGTGAATGATAGGGGAGCACCGGGTGGCCCTCAGGCGCAATGTCTCGCCGCGCGGCGCAGTTGTCCATCTGAACGCCAGGCCTGGCTTTGGCCTGCGCCGGCTTGCAGGCCCAGCGCCGCCAGATCCGCCTGCATGGCCCGCGCGATCAGCCGCATATCGTGGTCGCTGACCTCGAACAGGCCAAACCGGAACTTGTAGCCCCAGCGCTGGCGGTTTTCCACAAACTCGAGCTCGTCGAGCAAGGGCAGTATGGATGCCTCCCGCGCGGCCACATAGGCCACGTCGCGGCGGAACGGCACAAAACCGCCGCCCATGTCGAAGGCATAGGGCTCGCCGGCTTGCACCACGCCGATGGAGACAAAGCGCTGGAATTTGTCTTTGCCACCCATGGCCAGCGTGGGTGAGTAATAAGCCACGCGATCACCCGCTGATGCACGCTTGAGCGGCGCACACTTGCCGTGGCACACCTGCATGTAGCCGGTGTCCAACGTCGCGCACCCACGCCGCGCATGCTCGGCGCTGGCGACGGCAATCCAGTTCTTGCAGCTCATGCCAGTGCGTGCAGGCCAACGCGGTTGCCGTCCAGGTCGGTGATGTGGGCGAAAAAGCCCATGCCGGGCGGCAGTGCCTGGCGTGGCAAGGCGACCTTGCCACCGGCCTTGACGACGCGCGCCAGGGCGGCATCAAGCGAAGGCGAGGCGTCCAGGTAGACCAGCGTGCCGCCGGATGCCAGCGCCGGCGCGGTAGGGCCAGCCATCAAGGCGCCGCCCACGCCCTCCCCGTCATAGGGAAACACCGCACCCTCAGACGGGCCCATGGCCTCGCGGCGCATCTTGCAATTGAGAACGGTTTCGTAAAAAGCCTGAGCTTTGTCCAGTTGGGTGCTGGGGATTTCAAACCAGCTGATGGCGTTTTTCATGGAAGGCTCCTGTTGTGTGGAAGAAGCCTTGATGGTGCGCACCTGCTACTGACAACGTGGTGTCAGTAGGGATGTTGGCCCCCACGCTTCCCGCTTCGCGTGGTGCGCTGCCCCCCGAGGGGGCGCTGCGCCTGCGGCCTGGCGGAGCCAGTTCCGCTGCCCTGGCTGGTCCGGTGTTTCCACTCAACTCAGGGCGTCAACGCAGCGTCCAGCACTTCGATCCAGTGCCGCACAGGCGTTGCCGTGCCGCTTTGCAGGTGCGTGATGCAGCCGATGTTGGCCGAGACAATGATTTGCGGCGCCATCTCACCCAGGTTGGCCAGCTTGCGGTCGCGCAGCTGATAGGCAATGCCGGGGTTCAGCACCGAGTAGGTGCCCGCCGAACCGCAGCACAGATGCGCCTCGTTGGTGGCCACCTTGATGTCAAAGCCCAGCTCGCCCAGATGCTTTTCAACACCGCCGCGCAGTTGCTGGCCGTGCTGCAGGGTGCAGGGGGGGTGAAACACCATCGGATCCGTGCTGACCGTGACCTTGCCGTGCAGCTGGGCCACCAATTCAGGCAGCAGCTCACTGAGGTCACGCGTCAACTCACTGATGCGCGCCGCCTTGGCCGCGTAGGCCGGGTCGTCCTTGAGGATGTGGCCGTACTCCTTGACGGTGACGCCGCAGCCCGAGGCGTTCATGACGATGGCCTCAACGCCGCCGTCTTCACCTGCTCGCACGTGCGGCCACCAGGCGTCGATGTTGCGGCGCATCTCGGCCTTTCCGCCTTCGTGATCGTTGAGGTGGAATTTGACCGCACCGCAGCAGCCGGCCTTGCGCGCCAAGACGGTCTGAATGCCGGCCGCGTCCAGCACGCGCGCCGTCGCGGCATTGATGTTGGGCATCATGGCGGGCTGCACGCAGCCTTCGAGCATCAGCATCTTGCGGGCATGCGTGCGCTGCGGCCAGGCGCCAGCATCCTGCTTTTGCGGCACCTTGTTTTTGAGGGCCGCAGGCAGCAGGCCACGCACAGTCTGGCCGGCTTTCATGGCAGGCGCAAACAGCGGGGAAGGCAAGCCTTCCTTAAGTGCCCAGCGCACGGTGCGCTCACCGGCCGGACGCGGCACGCGCTCGTCGACCAGCTTGCGGCCGATGTCCACCAGGTGGCCGTACTGCACGCCACTCGGACAGGTGGTCTCGCAGTTGCGGCAGGTCAGGCAGCGGTCCAGGTGCAGCTGGGTTTTGCGCGTGGGCGCTTCGCCCTCGAGCACCTGCTTGATCAGGTAGATGCGGCCACGCGGGCCGTCGAGTTCGTCGCCCAGCAGCTGGTAGGTGGGGCAGGTGGCGGTACAAAAGCCGCAGTGCACGCACTTGCGCAAAATCGCTTCGGCCTCGCGGCCTTCGGCGGTGTTTTTGAATTCGGGGGCGAGATGGGTTTGCATGGTGCTCAGGAAGACTGCTGGATGGCTTTGACCTTGCGCCGCAAGGTGCGGTGAAAGTCCGCGTACAGGGGCGGCAAGGACAAGGCGAGCAACAGCAGCGCCAGGGGCACCACCCAGATGAAGCCCACATACTTGAACCCGGATGCCCCCACCACGCCGCCGGCAACAAACATGCCCAGCAGGGTGCCAAAAAGGCGCAACTTCATCCGGTTGGCGCGGACACGGGACTCGGGCGGGCTGGCAGTCCGGTTCCAGTAAAACATCTTGCCCAGCTCAATGCCCACATCGGTCAGGACGCCGGTCATGTGGGTGGTGCGAATCTGCGAGGAGGAAATCTTGCTGACCAGCGCGTTCTGCAGACCCATGGTGAACGCCAGCACCAGCACGGTCAGCGGGACGGCAAAAGGGGTCTGGCGATTCAGCGTAGCGCCGAGCAGCCCGAAGACCAGCAGCAGCATGGCCTCCGTCAGCAGGGGCAGCGCATACTCGCTGCGCAGCCGGTTCTGCCGTGCCCAGTTCACCAGGATGGCGGTCAGGGCCGCCCCGGAGGTAAAGGCCAGCAGAGTGCCCACGGCACCCAGCACCAGCGTCATGTGGCCCAGAATCAGGTTGTCGGCCAGCATGGACAAAAACCCCGTCATGTGCGAGGTGTACATGCTGACAAGCAGGAAGCCGCCCGCATTGATGGCCCCGGCATTGAAGGCGAGCACGCCGCCGAGCAGGCGGTTGATGGAAGCCGTCCGGTGTTGCCCGGTCAGGTGGCGCAGACGTCGCATGCTTGGCCCTGCTTTTCCTTACCAGTCCGCAAACATGCGGCCCGGATTGAAAACACCGGCCGGGTCGAACTGTTTTTTGAGGTCGCGGTGGATGCGGTCCAGCGGGGCTTTGAGCGGCGAGAACACCGGAATGGTCTTGTCGGCGGAACGAAACAGCGTGGCATGGCCAGAGGCCGCCAGCGCGGCCTCGCGAATAGCCTGAGCATCATCGGCCGGGCGTCCGCCCGACCGTTTCACCCAGCGCTGTGCGCCACCCCACTCCAGCAGCGTGGGGCCCAGGGGCAGCGGCGCGGCCGTGTCGGGCACGCTGACGCGCCACAGGGATTCGCCCTCCTGGAGTTCGAAAAAAGGCAGCGTCTGTTCACGCAAGGCCGCCCACAGCTTGGGCGATGTGTGCGATGACTCGTCCACCAGGTCGCCGCCCATGGTTTTTTGCGCGGCAGCAACCGCCGCCTTGGCGCCGCGCAGGCGAACCCACAAACGGCCGTCGTGCCAGCAGGATGCATTGACCGGCAACGGCAGTCCGCCCCAGCGGTTGAGCTGGCGCAGGGATGCCGCTTCATCCATGTCAAACACCAGCGTGGCCTCCAGCGGCGCGACCGGCAGCACCTTGAGCGAGACCTCCAGCAGCACGCCCAGCGTTCCGAGCGAGCCGGCCATCAGGCGCGACACGTCATAACCGGCCACATTCTTCATCACCTGGCCGCCAAAGGTCAGCCGCTCTGCCTTGCCGTTGAGCAGGACCACGCCCAGCATGTAGTCACGCACAGCCCCCACGCTGCTGCGCGCCGGTCCGCTGAGGCCGCTGGCGACCATGCCGCCGACCGTGGCCCGCGCACCGGAACCGCCGAAATGCGGCGGCTCAAACGGCAGGCATTGGCCCTGGGCCGCCAGCAGGGCTTCCAGCTCGGCCAGCGGGGTGCCGGCGCGCACCGTGACCACCAGCTCGCTGGGCTCGTAGCTGACCACGCCGGCCAGAACGTTCATGTCGAGGACGTCGCCCTTCAGGGCCTGCCCATAAAAGTCCTTGGTGCCGCCGCCCCGGATGCGCAGGGGCGTGCCTCTGGCGGAGGCGTCCCGCACCCGCGCGGCCAAGGCCGCCGTCACCTCGGTATCTGCAATATCTGAAGCCATGGGCCAATGGTAAGCGGCTCCGGCGGACGGGGTTTTGATTTTTTTGAACGGGCCGTGTTCGATTTTTTCCTGCGGGCCGGCGCCACCCCCACCGCAGAACCCGCCCTTCAGTCCCTGAAGAAGTTCACCGGCAGGCCGGGCACATCGACCCGCATCGAGAACACGCAGCCCGAGTCCGGCCAGGTTTGCAGCTCCTCGTCGGGGCGCTTGTAGCGTGCCGTCGTGAGGTAGAGCGTTCGCAGGTCGCGCCCGCCAAAGCACGGCATGGTGGGGCACCGCGCCGGCACAGCCATGTCGGCCAGCAGCTCACCGGCGGGCGACAGCTTGAGCAGCCGGCCGCCTTCGAACATGGCCACATAGTAGTTGCCCTCCACATCCACAGCGGCGCCGTCCGGCCGGCCTCCGTAGCCGGGCATGCCGGGCTGCCAGCCCTCAGGTTTTCCCGGCCACTGCCGGAACACACGGCGCCGGCTCATGGCATTGCTCTGCCCCTCCCAGTCCCAGGCGTGAATGGTGTGGCTGGGCGTATCGGTCCAATAGACGGTGGCGGCGTCGGGCGACCAGGCCAGTCCGTTGGCAATGATGGCATCGCCGGCCTTGAGCTCTACCAGGGGCGCGCGGCCGTCGCGGCAATCCACTGAAAAAAGTTGAGCCTGTCTGGCGTCGCGGGGCTCGTACATGGTGCCGGCCCAGAAGCGGCCCAGGGGGTCGGCCTTGCCGTCGTTGAAGCGCGTGGTGGTGGTGTCATGCCCGGCCCGCACCAGTTGCTCCAGCGCGCCGCCCCACTGCCGGGCGCGGTAAATGCCGTCACGCAACGCGATGACCAGCCCGCTGGCCTGGCCCCGCGTCCGCGCCGGTGCGATGCTGCCGGGCTCGGTCGGCATGGCCCAGCTTTCCACCGGGCCATTCGACGCCTCCCCCACCTTGCAGCGGTGAATCTGCCGGCCCGGAATGTCGACCCAATAAAGGCTTTGTTCATCCGGGTGCCAGAACGGGGACTCGCCCAGCTCGCTGGGCTGGGCAACAAGGGTTTGCCAGGTCATGGTTTCCTTTTTTTGGTGAATTCGATCCGTCAATACTGGCCCCATGTCTCCGGCCCATACAGGGAAGCCATGAGCCTGGGCCCTCAATGCACTCAAGGCACGCAGGTGCCCGGCGGCGCGTCATCGCCGCCGCGCGCGTTCATCAGGGGCGTCAGCCTGGGGGCCAGCACTTTCAGCAATTGCACCGGCAGGCCGCTGGTGAAATCGTAGGCGGCAGCCTGGGCCCCCGGCACGTAGGCGATGATGGTTCCAAAAAAACGTTCATCGACGTTGAATACGAAAGTCGCCGAACGATTGACCACGCGCGACTTGATCAGCCGGCCTCCCCCGCCATAGACATCGAAGCGCTGATCGCCGGTGCCGGTCTTTCCGCCCACCGGCATGATACTGCCGTCTGGCCGCACAAAGGCCTGCTTCACGCGTTGCGCGGTGCCGCTCTCGACCACCAGCCGCAGCGCGCCGCGTACCGCCCGGGCGACTTCCGGCGCCAGCACCCGCTCCGCCTGGCCGGGTTTGTACTGCAGCACGGTTTCATAGGGCGTTGCGGCGGCGAAATGCAGGGACTGGATGCGCATGGCCGGTTTGCGCAGGCCATCGTTGACGAGGATCCCCATCAATTCCGCCAGCGCGGCGGGACGGTCGGCCGACGCGCCGATCGCGGTCGCATAGGACGGCACGAGAGCGTCAAAAGGGTAACCCGTGAGCGCCCATTGGCGATGGATTTCCAGAAAGCCTTCTCCTTCGAGCAGGCCCAAGATCCGCTTGTCCTGCGCCTGCTTGCGATGGGCGGAAAAAAGCCATGAATACACCGCCTGCCGCTCGGCGCTGCTGGCCTGCATCACCTGCGACTGGCTCGCCCCCGAATGGTTGCGCAGGTAGCCGACCAGCCACAACTCCAGCGGATGCACACCCGCCACGTAGCCGCGGTCGGCCAGGGACATCTGTCCGGGCGCAAATTGTGCGTAGAGCTTGGCCAGCCGGGGCTCGGCCGGGTCGATGCCGCCCGTCCGGTGGCGCTTCACAAACGCGGTGAACTGCTCCAGCGATGCGTCGGGTTCAATCGTGCGGAAGATGGCGGCCAGCCGTGACGCGGTCGGACGCACGCCCTGCAGCAGCACCTCCTCGGCCTCCTGCGCGGTCTTGCCGCGGTACTTGACCAGGAAGCGCCGCATGAAGACCTGCCCCTCCTTGTCGGCGAAACGCGCCAGGTAGTCGGCGCGGCGCGGGTCGTCGGCATCCTGCAGCAGCCTGGCCGAAGAACCGGGGGTCAGGAACATGTAGTGGTGCACGACGTCGCGCATCAGCCGGATGAACACCAGATTGACCGAGTTGCGCAGCCCATCGCGCACCGACATCACCTTGCCGTTGTCTTCGGGCTTGAAATTGTCAAAGTGGTGCAATCCGCCACCGGTAAAAAATCCTTCCCCCGTGCTGGCCGAATAGCGCCGCTCCAGCGCGGCCTCCAGCATGGGGGCCAGGCTCTTGTCTTTCGCAGTGAGAAAATAGTCGGCCGCCCAGCGCGTCAGGACATCCTTCTTGTCAACCTCCAGTGCGCGCAACTGTATGGCGTCCAGCCCGGCCAGGCGCTGGTGCAGCTTGTCCATGATGTCGAGGTAGGTCACCAGTGTGCGCAGCTTGGCGGTGGAGCCGAGGTCGAGCTTGGTGCCTTCGTTGATATTGAGCGGCTGGTCGAAATTGTCCGTCTGCACCCGCAGGTAATTGACGTCGCTTCCACGCTCGTACAGCGTGAAGCTATACACCACCTTGGCCGGATCGCCACGGTCCAGCAACTGCTTGCCGCTGAGCCCGGCCGCTTTGGCGCTGGCCGGGTCGCGCAACTCCCGCAACGCACGGGTGACCGCCTTCTGCACCGGCGCATCCAGCGTGCTGGCGACGGTAAGATCAAGGCGATCCAGGTCGTACAGGCGGCTGCCGCCGAGCAGGCCGGCAAGATGCGTACGGACCGTATTGGCCGCCTTCTGCTCGACAAAGGAAGCAGCCGCGGCAGGCACCTTGTCGGCGCGCCGGTTCAGGCTGGCCCGAAGCGCCGCGTCGCGCAGCGCGAGTGGAATCACGCCGGCGCTGCCGAGCACGCGCAGATGGCTGTCGGTGAGCTGTTCCAGCTCGGTTTCGCTGGCGTCGAAGTAGTATGAAGGACGGCGCTGCGCGATCAACAGGCTGAGCGCCTGCCTGTAAAGCCGCCCCGCCTCGCTGAGATCGCCGCCGTTCTCGTCCACGTCCACGTCTTTCAGGAGGCGATTGACCTCGTTGAAATCACGCCCGTACCAGACCCACAAGCCGTCACCCAGGCCATGCACTTCACCAAAGCCGGCCTTGGCTGACAGCGGCATTGTGTTGATGTAGCTCAGCACGACCTGGCGCCGTGCTGCACGGGTGTCCTCGCCCTGCTGGTAGGCACGCAGGGAGGCCGACACCATCTGTTGCAGCTTTTCCCGGATCGATGAGGTGCGCCCCTCGGAAGAATGGCGATATTTTTCAATCTGCGTTGCCAGCGTGCTGCCGCCGGGCGAACGGCCATTGCCGGTGATGCTGGTCCGGACGTTGTTCAGGACGGCATGGGCCAGCCGGTCCCATTCCACGGCCGGGTTGCGCTTCGGATGGTCCGGGTCAAGCAGCTCGCGGTTCTCGATGAACAGCAGGCTCTGCACCAGAACGGGCGCAATATCGTCAAAACTCTTGTAGACCCGTTCCGGATAGCGCTCCTGAAACAGGCTGTCGTTGTGGCAATCGACGATGATCAGGCCGCTCTGCGTCTTTTCAGGGTAGGGGGCAAAGTAACCAGCGTCCATGATGCGCACCATGCCCTCCGACGAGCGCGCCTGCTGCGTGATCTCGAAGCCCCGCCCCGTCAGCTTGCCCAGAAATGCCGGCAACTCCGTGTAGCCGAGGCGGTCGTCATACGGTCCGCTGCGGGGAAAACGGATGGACGGACTGGGCCCCTCGCCGAGGGTGTAGCTGGCCTTGCTGGCCAGGCTGGCAAAAAAGTGCGCCTGGTAACGGGAGGTGCTCAGTTCCCGCTCCACCACCAGCCCCAGCACGACGAGCACCATCAGCAGGGAAAACGCCCATGCGGTCCCAAACCAGCGAAAAAATGACAGCCATTTTTCCGGCACACGCGTCATCCTGAATCTCTCCGGTTATTGTTCCGTGCGGGCAAGACCGTGCAAGATATTGCCGAATCGATGAACAGGCCACCCGAATCAGCAATAAATGTACAAAATTGCAAGCGCCGGCGATACCCTCAGTTGCATCATCCCCGAGAAATGAGTTGTTGTATATCAATGTCGGCGAATGGCAACGCACGAGACGCCCTGACCTGCGACCTGCGGCGTAAGCCCGGCGCCGGGGCCCCGGCCATATCCCTTCAGCCGCCCCGCCTGTGTAAACCGCGCAGGCAAAAAAAACAGCCCACCGGCTTGGCACCGGCGGGCTGAACATCCAAAGGAGACTCTCGTTGATCAAGGGACTGCCTTCAAGGCAGTCCCGGCATTCCCTATTCCTGTTAGCGGTTGTAGGCTGTTTCACCGTGTGCGGTGATGTCCAGACCTTCGCGTTCGTCTTCTTCGCTCACGCGCAGGCCGATCGTCAGGTCAACAATCTTGTAGGCGATGAAGGACACCACGCCAGACCAGACGATGGTGATCAGCACGGCCTTGGCCTGGATCCACAGTTGTGACACGACCGAGAAGTCGGCAGCGGTCACCACGGTGGCCGTCGTCCAGTCAGCCACAAAGCCGGGGCCGCCCAGGCTTGGGGAGTTGAACACGCCGGTGAGCAAGGCACCCAGAATACCGCCGATACCGTGCACGCCGAACACGTCGAGCGAGTCGTCAGCACCCAGCAGTTTCTTCAGGCCATTCACGCCCCAGAGGCAGGCAAAGCCAGCCACCAGACCGATCACCAGGCCACCACCGATACCCACGTTGCCGGCTGCCGGCGTGATGGCCACCAGACCCGCAACCGCACCGGATGCAGCACCCAGCATCGAAGCCTTGCCACGCATCAGCGATTCACCGACACACCATGCCAGCACAGCGGCGGCGGTGGCAGCGAGCGTATTGATGAATGCCAGGGCGGCAAAACCATTGGCTTCGAGCGCGGAACCGGCATTGAAACCAAACCAGCCAACCCACAGCAGAGCGGATCCGACCATGGTCAGCGTGAGGCTGTGAGGCGCCATCGACTCCTTGCCGTAGCCGATACGCTTTCCGATCACATAGGCACCGACCAGGCCGGCAACAGCAGCATTGATGTGCACGACGGTACCGCCGGCAAAGTCCAGCGCGCCCATTTGCCAGATATAACCGGCCTTGCCGTTCATCGCGTCAACCACTTCCTTGCCCGTGTAGGCATCAGGACCCATCCAGAACCACACCATGTGCGCAATCGGGGCGTAGCTGAAGGTGAACCAGATGGCCATGAACAGCAGCACGGCGGAGAACTTGATGCGTTCGGCAAAGGCGCCGACGATCAGGGTACAGGTGATGCCCGCGAAAGTCGCCTGGAAGGCGGCAAACACGATTTCAGGAATCACGACGCCCTTGCTGAAGGTGGCAGCGTTGGCGAAGGTGCCGGCCGCGTTGTCCCAGATCCCTTTCATGAACAGCCGGTCAAAGCCGCCAAAGAAAGCGTTGCCCTCGGTGAATGCCAGGCTGTAGCCGTAAATGAACCACAACACGACGATCATGGAAAAAGTCACCATGACCTGCATCAGGACCGATAGCATGTTCTTGCTGCGGACCAGGCCGCCGTAGAACAGGGCCAGACCCGGAACGGTCATCATGATCACCAGAAGGGTGGAGACCATCATCCAGGCCGTATCTCCCTTGTTGGGGACAGGAGCAGGTGCTGAGGCCGCTGCGGCAGCAGGCGCTGCGGCTGCCGCGGCGGGGGCTGCAGCGGCAGCGGGCGCCGCCGGAGCGGCTGCCTCGGCCGGCTTGGCTTCGGCGGCGGCCGACGCGGCAGGCGCTGCTGCCGGCGCCTGCGCCATCACGGCTGCGCCGATACCCAGCAAACTCAATCCCAATACAAGGGAAGCAAGAAGTTTTTTCATGTCAATGTTCTCTTTTTTCTAGGTTGAGCCGAGCTTTAGAGCGCTTCCTTGCCGGTTTCACCGGTGCGGATGCGCACAACCTGCTCGAGGTTATAGACAAAGACCTTGCCGTCGCCGATCTTGCCGGTGCGGGCAGCACCTTCAACCGCTTCAATCACGCGGTCCACCAGCTCGTCAGAGACTGCCGCCTCAATTTTGACCTTGGGCAGAAAGTCGACCACGTACTCTGCACCGCGGTACAGTTCCGTGTGGCCTTTCTGACGGCCGAAGCCCTTGACTTCCGTCACCGTGATGCCTTGCACGCCAATACCGGAGAGTGCTTCACGCACCTCGTCCAGCTTGAACGGTTTAATGATGGCCGTTACTAGTTTCATTTCAGGTTCCTCCAGGATGAATAGGGAAGCGGCCAGGCTGTGCGCCGCTTCTGCCGCCTTTACAGGGTTTTGGTCAGCGTCACAACCAGCGTGCCCTTGTTGATGGACTTGCCGCTGGTGTCAACTGACGCGGGATACAGATAGCTGTTTTTCTTGTTGCCACCGACCACAGCACCCGACAGGGAGAGACCGTCGCCCAGGTCGTAGGCGGCGCCAACGCTGTAGTCCATGTAATCAGGCAGGCCGGCGGAGTTCGCGGCGCTCTTCAGGTCGGTAAAGCCGAGGGAGGCCTTGAAGGTCACCTTGGGCATCACTTCCTGGGCGAACGCCAGGTTCAGGTAGCCGGTGCCACGGCCCTCACCCACCAGGTATTCCTTGCCGAGTCCAAAGTAGCCCTTGGAAACGGTGTGGGAGTACTTGGCGCTGACCGGCCCGTAAGCGGCCCCGAGGTAGACCTCGGTCGTGTTGGCGCCACTGGCACCCGGATAGAGGTAGGTCAGAGCGCCCACATCCATGTCGAGAGGGCCGGCCTTGAACTTGTAGCCACCATAGAGATCGACTTCAACATGGCTGTTGTCGCCGGAAGGCAGGTACTTGGTCCAGTTGATGGTGGAGTTCCAGTTACCCACATAGAAACCGTTGCTGAACGCATAATCGACGCCGCCCTGCAGGGCCGGCTTGAAACTTCGTGTCTTGGAGTAATCCTGGTCCTGGCCACGGAACTTGTAATTGCTGGTCAGGGAGATGTTGAATGACAGCGGGGATGGCTCTGCGGCAGGGGCTGGCGTCTGGGCAAAGACTGCGCTGGACATAACCAGAGATGCGGCAAGTGCGACCTGGACGGGGATAAGTTTCATGAGAAGCTCCGAAGGTTGTTGAAGTTGGTTGAAGTTGCCCGAATTGTTCGTAGCACGTTACGTGCCAAACCCCCGCTCCTTCTGTGGGTACACGTCTACCTTTTCGCGCACTGTCGCGTTACATCTAAACCAAGAAAAACGAATATTGCACCAAGTTGGCTCAAATATGCGCACAACTTTGATGCATTTAAGAGGGAGTTACAAAAATGAGCTTGTCTTTAGTGCATAGCCGGGCCCTGCTGGGTCTGGAGGCACGGCCGGTGTGCGTCGAAGTGCATCTGGCGAACGGCTTGCCCAGCTTCACCCTGGTGGGCCTGGCTGAAACCGAGGTGAAGGAAGCACGCGAGCGGGTGCGCTCCGCCATTCAGAACACCGGGCTGGAGTTTCCGGCCAACAAGAGGATCACGGTGAATCTGGCACCTGCGGATTTGCCCAAGGACTCCGGCCGCTTTGATTTGCCGATTGCCCTGGGCATTCTGGCAGCCAGCGGCCAGCTGGACGCCCGCAAGCTGGCGGGCTATGAGTTCGCGGGGGAGTTGTCTTTGGGCGGTGACCTGCGCCCTGTAAGAGGCGCCTTGGCCATGAGCCTGGCACTGGCGCACCTCGCAAAAAACGATGGCGCCATGACTCCTGACAAACCCGGCATGCCGGCCAGGCAACCCAAATTGGTGCTGCCGGAAGGCAGCGCCCAGGAGGCAGCGCTGGTTCCCGACGCCGAAATCTACCGTGCGCACCATTTGCTGGACGTGGTCAGGCAATTCCTGCCCGGTGACACGCCACCCGAGGTGCTGGACGGCTGGACCCGGATCGCGCCCATTCCTCGCCGGGAGCAGGCAGATTACCCGGATCTCGCCGACGTCAAGGGCCAGGCGGCGGCCCGGCGGGCGCTGGAAATTGCCGCGGCCGGCGGACACAGCATCTTGATGATGGGCGCGCCCGGCTCCGGCAAATCCATGCTGGCACAACGTTTTGCCGGCCTGCTGCCCGCCATGACCACCGAGGAGGCGCTGGAAAGCGCCGCGGTCGCCTCGCTGGGCGGTCGCTTCGCGCTGGAAAACTGGGCCCTCCGGCCGACCTGCGCGCCCCACCATACGGCCAGCGCCGTGGCACTGGTGGGCGGCGGCTCGCCGCCCCGCCCGGGCGAGATCTCGCTGGCCCATCGGGGCGTTCTGTTTCTCGATGAGTTGCCTGAATTCCCGCGCGCCGCACTGGAAGCACTGCGTGAGCCGCTGGAATCCGGCACCATCACGATTTCCCGGGCAGCACAGCGCGCCGAGTTTCCAGCGCGCTTTCAGCTGGTCGCCGCCATGAACCCCTGCCCCTGCGGCTACCTCGGCTCCAGCCTGCGTGCCTGCCGTTGCTCGCCCGACCAGGTGTCCCGTTACCAGGGCAAGCTCAGCGGCCCCCTGCTGGACCGGATTGACCTGCATGTGGAAGTCGGTGCGCTGGCCGCCGATGAACTGGTGAACACGCCGCCCGGCGAGGCCACCGCCTCAATCCGGGGCCGGGTGGTCCAGGCCCGCGAGCGGGCCATCACCCGGCAGGGCAGCACCAACCAGGCCCTGGAAGGCCAGGCGATTGATGCGCAATGCCAGCTCGATGACGCGGCGGCGAAATTTCTGAACACCGCCGCCACGCGGCTGGGTTGGTCAGGTCGCAGCATTCATCGGTGCCTGAAGGTGGCAAGAACCATTGCGGACCTGGCGGGTGCGGCCACGGTGCAGGTCACGCATGTAGCCGAGGCGGTGCAGTACCGCCGTGCGCTCAAGGCCGCTCACTAAACCTGGCGCCGGGGCGTCATTCACCAGTGCCAGGACCCGCAGCCTCCGCTGAGGCTGCAGGTGCATGATGGCTCCGCCCCCGGAGTGCCGTGGCAAACGATGTACCGGGTTTTCCCGTCCAACCCGTTGCAACAAGGCGCTCGCTGCGCGCTGCTTCCAGGACGGCCGGCAGGTCCGCTTCCAGCAGGGCGAGGGGGCTTTGGCCGTTCAACCAGACGCAAGGCTGGACAAACCAGACGGCAAGCGCCCAGCCGTCAAACGCGCCCCCAGTTCGGCGCGCACCTTCCGGGGCGCCTGCCTGATCGACAGGTCGCGAAAGTCAAACTGAAACATCGGAATCCAGAAGTTGCCCTGCCATTCAAAACCAAAAATATTGCCCGAGATGATCAGCTTTGCCAGGCTCACAGCATTTCCAAGCTGGCGCTTCTCCAGCCAGCCGGCGAGATCGCTCTCGCGCACCGCCCCACCTGAGGCCTGACACCCTGCACGCACCGCTGCGAAATCGCGATCGCCAGCGAGACCGGCGTTTTTTTCATCCGGCGCCTGCGTCACCTGCTCAATCGATGTACCCATGGCTCAGCGATTCCCGTGATTTCAGTGCGTAGTGCGTGACCGGATCGCCCGGAACAGGCTGCGGCTCAGAGAAGCGGCCGGGCCGCTGAACCATTCAGGAGGGCCAGCTCCCGTTCCAGATGGCCGCAGCGATCGCGTTCCAGCATCAGCGCCGTGTGCAATTGCTCCAGCGCCTCCACACATTCCAGCACAATGGCCTGAACCCGACCCGCTGCATGTTGCGGCTGCGGCCCGGTGACGACGGCCAGCCGCTCGCCTACCGTTTGCCTCAGCCTTGATTCGACGGCGCGGAACATGGCGTCCCAGTCATCGTTCGCGATCTCACGCGACTGCCCGGTCAGCAAGGCGCTTGCCGCCAGTAAGGCAACAGCGTCGCCTGTGTCTGTGTCTGTGTCAGCGTCATGGCCCCTGGCACAGGCGAAAGAGATGTTGATCGCGGCGGCAGCTCCGGCGTAGTGACTCCTTGAGTCTGGCCCGAGCCCCCCGGAAATCGGCATGGTCGACGCCAGGTACGCCAGGTTCGCGGCCCCGGGTGCCCGATCAGGTTTTGTGTGGATCATGGCACACCTCGTACTAAGTTAGGTTGATTCATCACGCTGCAACAGCGGTCAGGTGCCTCGACCAGGTACACGGCTGGCAATATCGCACTGGTTTCTTATAGCAAGTCGCGATTCGTGCGTCGGTGCGCTAACGAACAAAACCGGGAACAGGCAAACCCGGATGCTCGCCTCCCTCCCCGCAATGGCGACCGTCTTTTCAGGGAGCCGCCGAGCGTCGCTGGACCAGGCATTAAAGCCCTGTGGGGCGACGGGATGAGACGTCCAGCAGTTCGGCATAGGACTGCCGCCCAGCGGCATAACAGCCACATGCCGCGGCTTCGAGCCCGCTGCGGTCCAGCACCCTGAAGTCGCCGCGGTGGTATTCGATGAGGCCGCTGCGCTGCAAAGCACCGGCAGCCGCCGTGACGCCGACGCGGCGCATACCGAGCATGTAGGCGAGAAAGGCTTGCGTAACATGAAAACTGTCGGAGTGGGCACGGTCCTGGGTCATCAGCAGCCAGCGCGCCAGGCGCGGGCCGATCAGGTGAAAGCGCAGGCACGCAGCCGATGCGGCCTGCTGGGCCATGAGCACATAGAGGTAGCGATTGAGGCCGCGCTGCAGTGCCGCACTGCCTGCGAGCTCTTTGCGGAAGGCGCCGGTGCCTATGCGCCAGGCCGCACCCGGGCCTTGCACCAGCGCATGCAAGGGCGAGGTGACCACGCCAAGGGCCACCTGCGCGCCCAGCATGCCCTCGCGGCCCACCATGCCCACTTCCACGCCGGGGCTGCCGTCAAGCAGCGCCACCAGCGAAATGAAGCCCTCGGTGGGAAAGTAGACATGGCGCGTTGGCGTGCCGGGCTCGCACAGCACTTCGGACAGCACCAGCTGGACGGGCTCGCAAATGGCCAGCAGCCGCACGCGGTCCTTGCGGGGAAGCCGCTCGATCAGATGGTTCTGGACGGTGGCCAAAATGGCTCTCCGGTGTGCTGCCGGCCCTCTCAGGTGTCGGGGGCGAGCATGGCGCGCTGCTGCGAGATGCAGTGTAGGTCGATGTACCGAGTATGCGCCACGCACCGCCGCGCCACTGTATGCCAGCGCACACACGGCGCGATGTGCCAGGGTGTGGCCACGGCCGAAGCGCCAGGCAGCCGGGGCCGGGCCGAAAGCCGGCACCCGCCCCAGACCTCAAGCCGTCAAGCCGCCAGCCGCTGGGGAAGCAGGCGGTCGTACTCCTTCTTGACCACCGCATAACACTCGCAGGTGCGCTGCTCCAGCCCCTGGCGGTCCAGCACGGAGATGCGGCCGCGCGCATAGCTGATCAGCCCGGCCTTTTGCAGCTTGAGCGCGCCCTCCGTCACGCCTTCGCGGCGCACGCCGAGCATGTTGGCGATCAACTCCTGCGTCATCACCAACTCGTTGCCCTGCAGGCGGTCCAGGCTCAGCAGCAGCCAGCGGCACAGCTGCTGGTCCAGCGAATGGTGGCGGTTGCACGCCGCGGTTTGCGCCATCTGCGTGATCAGCGCCTGGGTATAGCGCAGCATCAGGTGCAGCACCGGCGCTTTCTTAAACTCGTCCCTCATCAACTGCGCCTTCAGCCGAAAACCCTGGCCAGCGCTTTGCACCACCGCACGGCTGGGCGTGGACTCGCCGCCCATGAACAGCGAAATGCCGACGACGCCCTCGTTGCCCACGACGGCAATCTCGGCCGAGGCGCCGTTTTCCATCACATACAGCAAAGAGACGATGGCTGTCGTTGGAAAATACACGTGGCTCAATGTGCCGCCCGACTCGTACAGCACCTGGCCCAGCGGCATGTCGACAACTTCCAGTTGCGGCAGCCAGCGCTTCCACTCGGCATCTGGCAGGGCGGCGAGCAGCTGGTTCTTTTTGGGGTCGGGGGAAATGGCCATCACAAAACTCCGGGGCGGGGTCTGACTTCGAAAACCACCTCTGGCAGAGGTTTTGGTAGCGCCTTGGACTATATGCAGCCAGATCCCATGTTGTATGTTCGCTAGCGCACATACAAGTCGCCAATTTAACTTTATATGTTCGATAGCGAACATACAGGAGAAGAGATCGGACAGCCAGAAAAAAACGCTTTCCGCCCGGATTCGGGTTGCGCCTGGCTCAATCCAGGCATCGCCCCCAGAAATCAAGCTATTTTTGAGGGTAGTACTGCTAAAAATTGGCCTTGTCAACAGCCTGGCCGGACTGATGTGCTTGATGTCTGACGCCGTCCAGCGGACACAAAAAAAGCGCCAGGCGAAAGCTGATGGCAGCTTTCGCCTGGCGCGGGGGATGGCTTGCAGGTCTGTCAGATGGCCAGGATTGCCACCGATCTCGCCGTCATGCTGCTCAGGAACCTCTCGGGCTTGATCAACGCCCCTGGTACTCCGGGGAGAGTGCAGGCTGTGCGGCCACAGGCGCCGGGGGTGGCTTGGGGCCGTAGGTTGCGCCATCGCTGGTGCGCAGGGTTGCGCCTTCCACGGTCACACGGCTGCCAACTGCGGGCGCGTGCGCCACTTCCACGGTGCGGCGCGAACCGTCTTCCATGTGCACGCCGACCTGGTAGACCGTTTCCTTGCGTACCTGGCCTTCTATCGCATTGCCGGCAAAACCGCCGCCGACCGCGCCCAGGATGGTGGCGGCAGTCCGTCCGCCGCCATGGCCCACCTGGTTGCCCAGCACGGCACCCAGCACCCCACCAGCCACCGCGCCCACGCCGGGGCCGGCCGGCTTGGCGGAACGCACCACCGGCGTGACCGATTCAACGGAACCACACACCGCGCACACCGCTGGTGCCGCCGCCATAACGGGGGCCGGCGCGGCAGACGGCGCGGGCGAAACGCCCGAGTAGCTCGGCGCCTGTGCCGGCACAGGCCTGGGTTGGGGTTTGACCACTTTTTTGGCCGGTGCGGGCGCAGCAGCGGGCTTGGCGGGTGCAGCCGCCGGCTTTTCAATCAGGTCGTCGGCTGCATTGGCGGAAGCAGCAGGCCCGGCCAGCTGCGGCGCAGCCGGGGCCTGGGGTGTCGTCACGGCCGCCACACTGGCAGCAGGAGGCTGGGCACGCTGGTTGTACAGCATGGTGGCCCCCATGCCGAGCACCGCCACACCGAGTATGCCGATCGCAGCCCACAGGGGCTTGCTGCCAGACGAGGCCGGTTGCTGGCCGGGCTGGAGGTTATCGACGGAGGTGGTCATGGGATATCCCTTCTTTTGTTAAACAGATCCCGGGACGGCAGCAAGCTGCATGAACGCAAGCTGGTGCCCTTGTCGCCGCTCACTCATGAACGTCCGAGACAGCCTAAAGGTACACAGACCGCGCCAACGACACGTGTTTTTTTGTAAATGCAGGCAATGCGGCGGTAAACACACGGTAAACAGGAGGGTAGGAGCGCAGCCGGGAGCCGGCCGCCCTCGTGTCGTCCTGGCCGGCCCTGCCGCCTCACAAATTGGGGGCCAGCAAGCGTTGCAATTCTTCCGCTTTTGCACCGCGCCGCCGGGCCAGATCCTGCAGCTGGTCGTCGCCGATCTTGCCCACGTTGAAATAAGTGCTCTCGGGGTGGCTCAGGTAAAAGCCACTGACGCTGGCTGCCGGCGTCATGGCCAGGCTCTCGGTGAGAGCCATGCCCACCTCGCCCGCCTTGAGCAACGCAAACATATCGCCTTTGACGCTGTGGTCCGGGCAGGCCGGGTATCCGGGCGCCGGGCGGATGCCCTGGTATTTTTCGGCGATCAGCGCCTCCGCGCCCAGCGACTCGGCCGGCACATAGCCCCACAAATCCTTGCGCACGCGCTGGTGCATGGCCTCGGCAAATGCTTCTGCCAGCCGGTCAGCCAGCGCCTTGAGCATGATGGACGAGTAGTCATCATGGTCGTCAAGAAAGTATTTCTCCTTCTTCTCGGCGCCCAGGCCGGCGGTGACGGCAAAGAGGCCGATGTAGTCGGCAATTCGAGCGTCTTTCCGGCCCGAATCCGGGACAGCAGCTGCGCGAGCGGCCATCACATCAGGCGCGAGCACCTTGGGTGCGACAAAGTCGGCCAGGCAGCGGCTGGGCCGCATCACGCCGTCCACCGCGGTTTTCTCCGCCTGCTGGCGCAGGCCGTACCAGGTCATGGCCACCTCGCTGCGCGACTCATCGGTGTAAATCTCGATGTCGTCGCCCACGCTGTTGGCAGGATACAGGCCGATCACCCCACTGGCGGTGAGCCAGCGGCCCTCGATCAGGCGCTTGAGCATGCGTTGCGCGTCGGCATACACCCGCACCGCCTCGGTACCGACCACCTCGTCCTTCAGGATGGCCGGGAACGGGCCCGCCAGGTCCCAGGTCTGGAAAAACGGGCCCCAGTCGATGAACTGCGCAAGCTCGGCCAGGTCGAAGTTTTTGAAGACGCGCCGGCCGATGAACTTGGGCACGGGCGGCGTGTAGCTTGTCCAGTCGATGGGCGTTTTGTTGGCGCGGGCCTTGGCCAGCGGCCACATCGGTGTCTGCTTCTTGTTGGCGTGCTGGGTGCGCACCTTGTCGTAGTCCGCCCTCAGCTCATCAATGTATTTGGTGGCCTGGTCGGACAGCAGGCTTTGCGCCACGCTCACGCTGCGCGAGGCATCGGGCACATAGACCACCGGACCCTCGTAGTGGGGGGAAATCTTCACCGCCGTGTGCACCCGGCTGGTGGTGGCGCCGCCTATCAGCAGCGGGATTTTCTTGATGCGGAAATGGTCGTCCTTCTGCATCTCGCTTGCTACGTACTGCATCTCTTCCAGGCTGGGCGTGATCAGGCCGGACAGGCCCACGATGTCGGCGCCCTCGACCTTGGCGCGCGCCAGGATTTCGTGGCAGGGCACCATCACGCCCATGTTGACCACTTCGAAGTTGTTGCACTGCAGGACCACGGTCACGATGTTCTTGCCGATGTCGTGCACGTCGCCCTTGACGGTGGCGATGATGATTTTGCCCTTGGTCTTCACGTCGCCACCGGCGGCTTCCAGCAGCAGTTTTTCGGCTTCGATGTAAGGCAGCAGGTGCGCCACCGCCTGCTTCATCACCCGGGCGCTTTTGACCACCTGCGGCAGGAACATCTTGCCCTGGCCGAACAGGTCACCCACCACGTTCATGCCGTCCATCAGCGGGCCCTCGATGACATGCAGCGGCCGCCCGCCTTCGGCCTTGATGGCCTGCCACATTTCCTCGGTGTCTTCGGTGATGAACTCGTTCATGCCCAGCACCAGCGCGTGCGACAGGCGCTCGCGCACCGGCAGCGCGCGCCATTCGTTTTTCTTGCTGTCGTCCCTGGCGCCGCTTTTGGCGCTTTCCGCGACTTCGATGAGACGCTCACTGGGTGTGAGTTCAGGCTCACCCGGCTTGTAAACCGGCTGGCGGTTGAGGACCACGTCCTCGACGCGCTCGCGCAGCGTCGGCTCCAGGTCATCGTACACACCGACCATGCCGGCATTGACGATGCCCATGTCCATGCCGGCCTGGATCGCGTGGTACAAAAACACCGTGTGAATGGCTTCACGCACCGGGTCATTGCCGCGGAAGCTGAAACTCACGTTGGACACGCCGCCCGACACCTTGGCGCCCGGCAGGTTGGCCTTGATCCAGCGTGTGGCGTTGATGAAATCGACCGCGTAGTTGTTGTGCTCTTCAATGCCGGTGGCAATGGCAAAGATATTGGGGTCAAAGATGATGTCTTCGGGCGGAAAGCCGACCTCATCGACCAGCACGCGGTAGGCACGCTCGCAGATTTCAATCTTGCGCTGGTAGGTGTCGGCCTGGCCCTGCTCGTCAAATGCCATCACCACGGCGGCCGCGCCATAGCGCTTGAGCAGCTTGGCCTGGTGCTTGAAGGGCTCCAGCCCCTCCTTCATGGAAATCGAGTTGACGATGCCCTTGCCCTGGATGCAGCGCAGGCCGGCCTCGATCACGCTCCACTTGGAGCTGTCGATCATGATGGGCACGCGGGCAATGTCGGGTTCGCTGGCGATCAGGTTCAAAAAGCGCACCATGGCGGCCTGGCTGTCCAGCATGGCCTCGTCCATGTTGATGTCGATGATTTGCGCGCCGTTTTCCACTTGCTGGCGCGCCACGACCAGGGCCTGCTCGTACTCGCCATTCAAAATCATGCGGGCAAAAGCCTTGGAGCCGGTGACATTGGTACGCTCGCCGATGTTGACAAAGAGCGTGCCCTCCCCGATAGCCACAGGCTCCAGGCCGGACAGTTTCATGGGAGGAACAGCGATGGGATCTTGAATTTCGGACATGCACTCACCTTTTGGGCTCAAGGTGAGCGTCGTTACTGCGGCGCCTCGGGGGAGGCGCCGGTAACCCAAGCCTGACGAATGAATGCTTCGCTGCAACGCTCCTTGGGTTACCATTATTTTAAGGGCAGGCAGCAGCCGGCGCCATGCCTCACAATAAATCCGCAAAATCCATGTTTGAAACCCTGTTTGGCGACAAGAAAAAGGCGGCGACCGGTCCACCCGAGCTGATGCGGCCGGAAGAACGCATGCGTGCGGTTGAAGGCTCCAGCACGGCCGAACTGGCGGCCAGGCTGCTGATTGCGCCGACAGCACTGATGCAGCTCACGCCCGAAGAGGCGCTCACCGTGGTGAGCTACATGGTTCCGCAAAAAATTGCCGCGGGCACCACCTTCATCACCGAAGGGGACAAAAGCGAAACCGACTACATGCTGCTGGTGCTTGAAGGCGAGGTCACCGTGGAAAGCATCATGGTCAGCCGCCGCACGCCCGTCACCGTGTCGGTGCTGGGACCAGGCAGCCTGGTTGGCGAGATGGGGCTGGTCGATGGCCGGGCCCGGCTGGCGTCCTGCACGGCCAGCACCGACGTGCGGTGCGCGGTTTTGTCACGCGTCGCCCTCGAAGCACTCAGCACTGACCAGCCTCGCACGGCGGTCAAGCTGATGTTTGCGGTGTCGCTGCGGATTGCCGAGCGGCTGCGCGACGCCACCGAAAAACTCAAGAAATACAGCCAGCTCACGCAGGCCATGCAGCAGGAAATCGATCACCTGCTGCCGGACGACTGACGCGTTACGCGCAATAAAAAGCGAGGGGTCAGTTTCGTCGCCGGGCCGCCCCAAACAAGGCCAGCCCCCGACGGGCTGGAGCCTGCGGCTCCGAACCTGCTGGAGCAGGTTGGGACAGGCGACAGAGGCGAAGCGTCCCGCGAGCCTTGGCCGGCAAGGCGCGCTACACGCTGCGAGCGAACGTGGGGGCTCTTAATACCAGCGGGAGCCGCGGGACTGGCTTTGCCAGACCGCAGGCGCAGCGGCCCCCTCGGGGGGCAGCGCATTACACGAAGTGAAAAGCGTGGGGGCTTTATTAAGCCGCCTCGGGGTAGAAGAAGCGGGAAGCGACCGCCCGTGAAGGCAGGGGCGCCACCGCATTCGCAATGGCCTGGATATGCTCGGGCGTGGTGCCGCAGCAGCCGCCCACGATGTTGACCAGCCCCTCGTCGGCAAACTCGCGCAGCAGGCGCGAGGTCACGTCGGGCGTTTCGTCGAAGCCGGTGTCGCTCATGGGATTGGGCAGGCCGGCATTGGGGTAGCAGCTGATGAAGGTGTCGCCGGCCACGCGGGCCAGCTCCTGGATGTAGGGGCGCATCAGCGTGGCGCCCAGCGCGCAATTGAGACCAATGGCCAGCGGCCGGGCATGGCGCACGCTGTGCCAGAAGGCGGTCACGGTCTGGCCGCTCAGGATGCGGCCCGAGGCGTCCGTGACGGTGCCGCTGATGATGAGGGGCAGGCACTCGCCGGAATTGTCGAAATACTCGTCGATCGCAAACAGCGCCGCCTTGGCGTTGAGTGTGTCAAATATGGTTTCGACCAGCAGCACATCGCTGCCGCCCTTGACCAGCGCTTCGGTCTGCTCGTAATAAGCCTTGCGCAGTTCTTCAAAGCTGGTGTTGCGCGCACCCGGATCGTTCACATCGGGGCTGATGCTGGCGGTTTTGGGTGTCGGGCCCAGGGCGCCCACCACGAACCGCGGTTTGTCGGGCGTGGAAAACTTGTCGCAGGCGGCACGCGCGATGCGGGCCGACTCGTAGTTCATCTCCACGGCCAGGTCCGCCATGTCGTAGTCGGCCTGGGCGACCGTGGTGGCGCCAAAGGTGTTGGTCTCTATCATGTCGGCGCCAGAGGCGAGGTAGCCTTCATGGATGTCGCGGATCACGTCGGGACGGGTCAGGCTGAGCAGTTCGTTGTTGCCCTTGACGTCTTTGTGAAAATCCTTGAAGCGCTCGCCGCGGTACTGGGCTTCGTTCAACTTGAAGCGCTGGATCATGGTGCCCATCGCGCCGTCGAGAATGGCGATGCGTTGTTCCAGGATGGCTGGCAGTTGCTGTCCGTGGGTATAGATGAGGGGCTTCATGCCCCGATTTTAAGGTGCGGCAGCTTTTTTAGCAGGCTCCCGAATAGCGTCCCTGTTTTCCGCCAGGGCCACACTACCCTTCGACAGTGATCTGCACCAGCCGGGGCCGCGGGACTGGCTTCGCCAGACCGCAGGCGCAGCGCCCCCTTGGGGGGCAGAGAGCCACACGCAGTGGGCGAACGTGGGGGCCTTAGGGCAATGCTGATTAAGGTCCACGGCTCCGGAGGCAGAAGCGTTACATGGCGATGAAACAACAGACCCTGGCGATGGCAGCCGACCAATCGGGCTACGAGCAATACCGCAAGCCCACGCGGCGGGACGAATTCCTGGCGACCATGGAGGCCATCGTGCCATGGTCAGCGTTGTGCGGAGTGATTGAGCCGCACTATCCGAAGGCCGGCAACGGGCGCCCGCCCATTGGCCTGGAGCGCATGCTGCGCATCCATTTCATCCAGCACTGGTTCAACCTGGCCGATCTGGCCTGCGAGGAAGCCCTGTACGACAGCGTCAGCCTGCGCCGCTTCGCGGGAATCGATCTGGGCCGTGAGCCGGTGCCCGACGCCACCACGATGCTGAAGTTTCGCCGCCTTCTGAATGACAACAAGCTGGGCGAGGCACTGTTTGCCAAGGTGGGACAGGAGTTGCTGGCCCGGGGCTTCAAGGTCAACACCGGCACCATCGTGGACGCCACCATCATTGGCGCGCCCAGCTCGACCAAGAATGCCGGCAAGGCGCGTGACCCCGAGATGCATCAGACCCGCAAGGGCAAGCAATGGTATTTCGGCATGAAGCTGCACATCGGGGTGGACAGCCAAAGCGGGTTGGCGCACAGCGCGGTGGTCACGGCGGCCAATGTGCATGACAAACACCCGCTGCCTGACCTGCTGCATGGGCAAGAAAGGCGCGTGTACGGTGACTCGGCTTATGCCAGCCAGAAGGCGCTGATCGAGGGCAAGGCGCCCAAGGCCAAAGACTTCACGAACCAGCGCACACGGCGCAACGGCATCGTCGATGAAGCGGCCCGGGACAAGAACCGCAACAAGTCGCGCATCCGGGCACGGGTGGAGCATGTGTTTGGCGTGGTCAAGCGCCTGTGGGGTTTCGGCAAGGTGCGGTACCGGGGTCTGGCCAAGAACGCGACACGGGCATTTACAGCTCTGGCATTGGCCAACATCTACCTCAGCCGATCCAGGCTGATGGGACAGGTGCGCCCATGAGGGCGGAAAACGAGCCGAGAGGCCCAAGAAACAGGCTCAGAGGGCCTCAAGAAAGGTCGCTCAGCGACCCGTTTGAATCCAATCGCTCCGTCATTGACCCGCATGGGCTCTTTGACGGGGCTTATTCAGCGTAGCCTTAGACGACAATAGCGGGCATTGGCTCACCGCACATGAAAAACCTCCAACCCAAAGAAGCCTGGACCTGGCTGCAGGCGCACCCCGACACCCTGTTCGTGGATGTGCGCATGGAAATCGAGTCGCTGTATGTCGGCCGCCCGCCCGGTGTGGTCCATGTGCCGTGGTATGAATACCCTGACCTGCAGCCTGATCCGCAGAAATTTGCCGAAGCTGTGGTTCGCGAGGCCACCGGCAAAACCCAGCCGGTATTGCTGATCTGCCGCTCCGGCAAGCGCACGCTGGACGCCGGCAAGGCGCTGGAGGCCGCCGGATTTTCCGACGTGCAGCATGTGGTGCATGGCTTTGAAGGGGAGCTTGACGAGCAGTTTCGCAGGTCAACACTCTCGGGCTGGCGCTTTGACGGCCTGCCCTGGGAGCAGATGTAGCTGCATTTGGCATCAAATCAGCCGCCAGCCTTGGCTTCATCTGAACCATTGGCTATCACTTTTATAGCAACCCAGCCTCCTGAACATCCTCTTGTCTTCATTGCCTGTTTCTTCATCCCGGTCTTCATCGCGGCCGACCCCGTTGGACGTTCTGGGTCAGGTCTTTGGCTACTCCGATTTCCGCGGCCCGCAGGAAGCCATCGTGGATCACGTGGTGCAAGGCGGCGACGCGCTGGTGCTGATGCCCACCGGCGGCGGCAAGTCGCTGTGTTACCAGATTCCGGCCATCGTGCGGCAAAACGCCGGCCACGGCGTGACGGTGGTGATTTCGCCGTTGATTGCGCTGATGCATGACCAGGTCGGCGCGCTGCATGAGGCCGGCGTGTCCGCCGCGTTTTTGAATTCAACGCAAAGCTTTGAAGAAAGCAGCCAGCTTGAAAAGCAGCTGCTGCGCAACGAACTGACGCTGCTGTATGCGGCGCCCGAACGCATCAACACGCCGCGCATGAAGGGCCTGCTGGCCTCGCTGCACGAGCGTGGCCTGCTCAGCCTGTTTGCGATTGACGAGGCGCATTGCGTGAGCCAGTGGGGCCATGATTTCCGGCCTGAATACCGCTCCCTGAGCCTGCTGCACGAGACCTTTCCCGATGTGCCGCGCATCGCGCTCACAGCCACCGCCGATGCGCTGACCCGGCAGGACATGATAGAGCGGCTCAAACTCGAAGATGCGCGCGAGTTTGTCAGCAGCTTTGACCGGCCCAACATCCGTTACACCATTGTCGAAAAGGCCGACCCGACGCGCCAGCTGCTGCGCTTCATCGAGTCCGAGCATGAGGGCGAGGCCGGCATTGTGTATTGCCAGTCCCGCAAGCGCGTGGAGGAAATCGCCGAAACCCTGCAGGATGCCGGCCTGAAGGCGCTGGCCTACCACGCCGGGCTGGACTCCTCGCTGCGCCAGCAGCGGCAAGACCGCTTCCTGCGCGAGGACGGCGTCGTCATGGTGGCGACGATTGCCTTCGGCATGGGCATCGACAAGCCCGACGTGCGCTTTGTCGCACACCTGGACATGCCCAAAAACATCGAGGGCTACTACCAGGAAACGGGCCGGGCCGGCCGTGATGGACTGCCCGCCAACGCCTGGATGGTCTACGGCCTGCAGGACGTGGTGAACCAGCGCCGCATGATAGACACCAGCGATGCCGCCAGCGAAGAGTTCAAGCAGGTGATGCGCGGCAAGCTCGATGCACTGCTGACGCTGGCCGAAGACACGCGCTGCCGCCGTGCCAGCTTGCTGGCTTACTTTGGTGAAGAGCTAGACAGCGGCCGCAGCGACGGGCCGCCCCTAGCAAGGCCAGCCCCCTCGGGGGGCAGCGAAGTACACGCAGTGACAAGCGTGGGGGCTCGATATTTCTGCGGCAATTGCGACAACTGCATCGCCCCGCCCGCGGTATGGGACGCCACCGAGGCCGCCCGCAAGATGCTCAGCTGCATCTACCGCGTGCAGCAGGCCAGCGGCATCAGTTTTGGCGCCGGCCACATCATGGACATCCTGCGCGGCAAGGCCACCGAGAAGGTGGCCCAATACGGCCACGACAAGCTCAGCACCTTCGGCATTGGCACCGATCTGGCCGAGGCGCAGTGGCGCAGCGTGCTGCGCCAGCTGATCGCGAAAAACATGGTCCGTGTGGACACGGAAGCCTTCAGCACCCTGCAACTGCTGCCCGATGCCCGGCAGGTGCTCAAGGGCGAAGTCAGCGTGGTGCTGCGCGAGCAGGCCCTAGGCGGCAAAACCGACCGCCGCAAGCGCGTGACCAAGACCTCCGTCAAGGGCCTGGCCGAAGCCGCGCTCAATGCCGGCGCGCTGGAGCGGCTGGCCAGCCTCAAGGCCTGGCGCGCCGAGGTGGCGCGCGAACACAACTTGCCGGCGTTCGTGATTTTTCACGACGCCACGCTGCGCGCCATTGCCGAGCGCGCACCACAGAGCCTGCGCGACCTGGAAGGGATCAGCGGGATTGGCGCGAAGAAGCTGGAGGCTTATGGCGCCGAGGTGCTGCGGGTCTGCACGTCGCCCTGAGCAAGGCGCTCCGGCATCCGCCATGCCGCTGCAGACAGGCAAGCCGACCGGCCGATAGCTTTTAGCCCTCCAACAAACAATGAGTCCAATGAAAACAGGCCGCATGCGCCACAGATCCAGTCGCACAGCAACGCGCGGAATGCTCGCCTGGCTCTATCTGCCTGCCTTACTGCCTGCCTTGCTGCTTGCTTTGCTGGTCGCCACGGCCGTGCAGGCGGCGCATGCCCAGGCAGCGCCGACGCCAGCGCCTGTTCTGGTGCTGCACGCTGACACCCGTCCCGTCAACCTCGATCCATCGCTGGAGTTCCTGCTCGACACCAACGGCCGGTTCACGGTCGAACAGCTCGACAACCAGCCTGGCCTGCCGTTTGCGCCGGTGGTGCACGGTCAACGCCACCTGATCGAAAACGGCTCGCTGTGGTTGCGTTTTGATGCCGCCAGCCAGAAGCCGGATGCGCATTGGCGGCTCACCGTGCCACTGCCCGGCGTGGACGACGTCAGCCTCTACTACCGTGATGCGGCAGGCCAATGGGTCACGCAACAGGCCGGTGACACCCGGGCGATGAGCCAGTGGGCGCAGCCGGGGCGCTATCCCATCTTCAGCCTGAGCCCCGAGGCCGGCAAGCCCGTGCGTTACTACGTGCAGATACGCCATCCCCGCGTGCCCTATTCGGCGCTGCCGCGCATTGTGAGCGACGTGCAGCTCATCAACGCCAGCCTGGCGGAACACCTGGTGCTGGGCATTTATTTTGGCCTGGCCGCGCTGGTGATCACGCTGGCGCTGGCCAATGCGCTGACTTACCGGGATGCGGGTTTTGGCACCTACGCCCTGTATATCGCAACGTTTGCGGCATCGCAAGCCTCCTTCACCGGCGTGGCCGGGCTGTACTGGTGGCCGGAATGGTCCCGCTCCAGCATGGCCACCGTGCTGTTGCTGCCCTCTGCTGCCGCCAGTGCCATGTGGTTTGTGCGAACGGTCACCCTGCCCCGGCGTTTTAACCGTACCCTGGACCTGGCCATGCTGGCACTGATGATCCTGCTCCCGCTGGGGGGCCTGGTTGACGCGGTAGCACCCACACCGGCGAGCTACCTGGTGATGAACAGCCTGATCGGCCTGAGCATGGCAGTGCTCTTCACTGTCGTCGGGGTGGCGCTGGCCGCCGGCGACTATCACACGCGCTGGGTGGCCGCCGGCTTCCTGCCCGTGCTGCTGTCCGCCGCCTTCCCGCTGCTGCGCAACCTGAGCGTGATTCCCTCCAGCTTCCTGAGCGATTACGCCCTGCTGCTGGGCTCTGCCATTGAAGTGCCCATCCTGTTTTATGGACTGCACCGCCGGGTTTCGCAGCGCCGCAACCTCACGGCCCGCGCCTCAGGGCTCGACAGCCACGACGCACTCACGGGCCTTCACTCGGCACGGGTGTTTCTGGCCAAGCTGCGACACGCCTTGAGCACCGCCGAGCGTCACCAGCTGCCCTTCGGGATGCTGCTGGTCAACCTGTCCAACCTGGCCAGTCTCCAGAAAACCCACGGCCAGGAGACAGCGGATCGTGCCGTCGTGATGGCGGCGGCGCGCATCGGTGCGGCAGCCCGCTCGAGCGACACGGTGGCGCGCATCGGGGACGCCCAGTTTGCCCTGCTGATGGAGGGACCGACCAGCGCGGAAGCCGCCAATGGCATGGCCACCAAAATCCTCGCCAGCGGCCTGCGGCATTCGAACCAGCTGCCCGATGCGGAACCTCTGCAGTTTCACATTGCCGTCGGGCATCTGGGCGGCCGGGCCAGCGCGGCACAGCCGGAAGCGGACAGCTGCCTGGCGCGCATGGTGCAGGCCGTCACGGGCATGGACCATGGCTCGCGCAAAACCATCCGGCTCGTCAAATTCTGACCTTCTGATCAGTGCAAAAAGCCCATGTTGCGCGACTCCCGCACTTCGGGCTTGATACGGTGCTCGGCTTCGAGCTGGCTCATGAATTCGTCAGGTCCGAACACGGCGCCCAGAATATCTATCTGACGTTTGACGGCCGCAAAGTCACCGGGGCACAGCTGTGACAGCTTGCCCAGCCTCTCCTGCAAGGCGGCGGTGAACAACGCGGCATCACCGGCCAGCGCTTCGACCACGAACATCTTTTCGCGCTGCTCGCGCGTCAGCGGCATGAACTTGATCTTGAAGGTAAAGCGTCGCAACGCGGCCTGGTCCAGGCTTTCCATCAGGTTGGTAGTGCAGATGAAGATACCGGCATAGCGCTCCATGCCCTGCAGCATTTCATTGACCTCGGTCACCTCGTAGGTGCGCTGGGCGCCGCGCCTGTCCTGCAGAAAGCTGTCGGCCTCATCGAGCAGCAGCACGGCCTTCTCGGCCTCGGCCTCGCGAAACATGGCCGCCATGTTCTGCTCGGTCTCGCCCACATACTTGCTCATCAAATCGCTGGCCTGCTTGATGATGAGCGGCTGGTCCAGCGTTTTGGCGATGTGTTCGGCCAGCGCGGTTTTGCCGGTTCCGGGCGCGCCGTAAAAGCACAGGCAGCCGTGGCCCCGGCTTTTCAGCGCCTCGACGATGCGCGGCACCTCAAAACGGGACTCGACGTGCAGCATCGCCAGGTCGTAAGTCGTCACGCTGCGGCGGCCCGCCGCTTCCGCCGGATTGCCCAGTGCGACATCGGCGTTCTTGAGTTGCCGCTCGATCAGCGACTCCATCAGCGCGGGCCGGCCGCCCGCCAGAAGGGCTTTCAGCCCCTCGGCATCGGCCTGGGCATCCATCTTGTCCGGTGGCGCACTGGCCAGCTGGGCAAACCGCACTGCCGTGCGTATCTGCGCCGGCGTCAGGCCCTTGCGCGCGGTGAGTTTCTGCACAAACGCCTCGCTGACCTGCACACCTTCCAGCGTCTTGCGCACCACACCCTCGCGCGCGCCGGGCGGCGGCGAGCGAAGCTCGAGGTGGTAGGCAAAGCGGCGGCGGAAGGCCGGGTCGATCTGCTCGATGCGGTTGGTCACCCAGAGCGTGGGCACGGTGTTGGACTCCAGGATCTGGTTGACCCAGGCCTTGCCGCTGACCGAGCCGTTGGCGGCACTGGCGGGCGGCAACTGTTCGGAGCGCGCCATGAACTGCGCGGCTTCGCTGGAAATCGGCGGGAACACGTCCTCCACCTCGTCGAACAGCAGGGCGGAATGCGTGCTGCCCTTCAGGAACACCTGGGCGATTTGCAGCGACCGGTAGCGGTCGCGCCCGCTCAGCGAGTTGCCGTCGCGGTCGGCATATTCGACTTCAAACAGGTCCAGCCCGGCAGCATGTGCCACCACCTTGGCCAATTCGGTCTTGCCGGTGCCGGGCGGCCCGTAGAGCAGCACATTGACGCCCTGCTCCCGGGCGGCGACCGCATTGCGCAGCAGGGACACCAGCACCTGGGCGTCGTCCTGCACAAAGGCAAAGTCCGCGAGGCCTAGGCTGCTGCGTGCAGCGGGCCGGGTGAAGACCGCCATCAACTCGTTCTGGTCGCGGTATTCGCGCATCAGCACGGGCGGCAGCTTTTCGCTGACCTTCATCAAGTCGGCCAGGTCCGTGATGTTGTGTTCGGAAATCAGGTTTTCGACCATGCCAATGCGCTCCAGCCGCGAGCCGGCGCGTAGCGCCTCGGCCACCTCGGGCGCCTTGACGCCGGCCACGTCGGCAATGGCGGCATAGGCCTCGGGCGCGTTGCTGACCTTGAACTCGACCAGCAGCGAGCGAAGATCCCGTTGATAGCGCGCGAGGGTTCCATACAGCAGCAGCGCGCGCTCGGCCCGGTTGAGCTGCAGCAGGTTGGCCAGCGCATCGATGTTTTTTTCGACCAGCGTGGACTGCTTCTTCAGCGCGTGCGTCAGCCACTCGCCGGTGGCGGCCAGCACGGACAGCAAATCCTTGGGCTGGTCCTTGGCGTGTTCATCCAGGTAGAAGAACAGCGTGCCCTCTTCATACGGACCGCGCCAGGCGCCGTGGCGCGCCATGAATTCGGCATCGCTCAGGGTTTCGTGGCCGCGCCACAGTTCGTTGTCCTTGCAGCGGCGCCCCAGAAATTCACGCAGGCGCTGCATCGCCGGCAGCGGCCAGACCAGATGGCGCCCCGAGAGCGACAGCAGGCTGTTGAGGTCGCGCCGTACATTGAACTTGGCGCCCTGGCGGGCGGCCAGGGTCAGCACAAAGTGCGAGCACATGAGATCGAGCACCGGCGCTTCTTTCAGGCCGGGAGACAACAGCCACTGCTGCTCACTCGCGGAACGCTTGCTCATGGACAAACCTCCAGTTTGCAAAAAACCTTTGACGCAAACCCTGCCCTAAATACACACCATAACGCAGCTTGAAGCATCATGGAAGACGCTACTTGAAGACCGTCATGTGAAATGTGCCACACATGCAGCAGAAAATAACACGTTCAGGGCACACAATCTGCCCAGGAGAACTTTCATGCTCAGTCTGATCGATATTGAACAAGCCGCCCAGCGCCTGCAGGGCCATTTGCTGGACACCCCCTGCGTCGAGTCGAAGACGCTGTCGCAGCTGACCGGCGCGCAGATCTACCTGAAGTTTGAAAACCTGCAGTACACGGCCTCTTTCAAGGAGCGTGGCGCGTGCAACAAACTTGCGCAACTCTCAGGCGACGAACGGCGCCGCGGCGTGATCGCCATGAGCGCCGGCAACCATGCTCAGGGTGTGGCTTATCATGCCCAGCGCCTGGGCCTGCGCGCCGTCATCGTGATGCCGCGCTTTACCCCGGGCGTGAAGACCGAGCGCACCCGCGGCTTTGGCGCGGAGGTGGTGCTGCATGGCGACACGCTCGAGGAGTCGCGCGCCCATGCGCTGATGCTGGCCGAGCGCGAGGGCCTGGTCTTTGTGCACCCCTATGACGACGAAGCCATCGTGGCGGGTCAGGGTACCGTCGGGCTGGAAATGCTGCACGCCGTCCCCAGCCTGGACACGCTGGTCGTCGCCGTGGGCGGCGGCGGGCTGATCGCGGGCATGGCCACCGCCGCCAAGGCCCTGAAGCCCGAGATTGAAATCGTGGGGGTGCAGACCTCGCGCTTCCCGGCCATGGTCAACGCCGTCAAGGGCACGCGACACCCGCAGGGCACCAGCACCATTGCCGAGGGCATCGCCGTGGGCACGCCCGGGGTGATCCCGCAGGCCATCATTGCAAAGCTGGTGGACGACCTGGTGCTGGTCGATGAAGGGGATATCGAGCAGGCCATGGTGATGCTGCTGGAAATTGAAAAAACCCTGGTCGAGGGTGCGGGCGCAGCCGGGCTGGCGGCGCTGCTCAAATACCCGGCGCGTTTTGCCGGCAAGAAGGTCGGGCTGGTGCTGTGCGGCGGCAATATCGACCCGCTGCTGCTGGCGGCCATCATCGAGCGCGGCATGGTGCGTGCCGGACGGCTGGCCCGCATCAAGGCCAGTGTGCGGGATGTGCCGGGCTCGCTGGCCAGGATCACCGCGACCGTGGCCGACGCGGGCGCCAACATCGACGAGGTACACCACCAGCGCGCCTTCACCACGCTGTCGGTCCAGAACGTGGAGATTGAACTGGTGATCCAGACACGCGGGCGCGAGCACATCGCGCAGGTGCTGGCGGCGCTGGCCGCGGCCGGTTTTGAGGCGTCCGAGCAGCACTGAGCGTCCGCCGCCCCATGACCGCCACCGTCCCGCTGCCGCTGCCGCTGCCGCTGGCGGGAGGGGACTCGCCGGACTAGGGCCTGTGAACGCTATTTATGCAAGATGCGTTGCGAGTCAAAAAGGCCATGAGCAAGGCGCAAAACGCAGGCGGGGTAGACCCCGCCAAGGCTTTGCAACGCCGCGCAGGGCCTTTTTGATCGCAACCCGAAGGGAATGGGGTGAAAACAGCGCCACTCTGCGTTGCGCTCCTAGCCCAGACGCCCGGTCTGGGCGTCGTCGCGCGCCTTGATTGGCGCTGTTTTCACCCCATTCGCATTTGC
>NZ_JBFUKG010000020.1:0-106546 GCF_056400945.1 Polaromonas sp. P4_H1
CTCTCTGCAAGCCCGGCTCCGCCTTCGGTGGCATAGCGCTGCAGCCATTTGTAGCCCGTCTGCGGGCTGATCCCGAAGCGCCGGCACAGCTCACGGCGATTCGCTCCATCTTTCGTAGCCAGTGCGACAAATTCCTGTTTCAGACTCATGGTGTCTTGTGCTTTCCAAGGCATGGTGATCCTCCGGCAAATTCGCCGGAAAGTGTCCACCATGTCCCCGCACACCTGTCACCTATGTCCCCGGTCTATACAGCGAAGCAAAAGAAAAGTGAGTAGCCAGCCGCCGGGCTACCCCCAGCCAGCTGCCCTCAGCAGAGCCAATCAGCTATTAATTCAATAGCAACCTACAAGACCTTGGACACCCCACCATAAAGCCAGGGCATATCCAGCAGCTTCTCCCCCAGCACCTTCAGCGCGGCATCCCGCCCCCAGCGCAACAGTCCGTCCGCATGGAATATCTGGCCGTTGCGCAAGGCCCTGGTCTGCACTTGCGCATTGCGCTGCCAGCGGTTCAGCGCATAACGCTGCAGCATGGTCGGTACATCAAAGGCCGGGTCCAGCGCCTGCGCCAGGGTGTGGCCCAGCTCGGCGGCGTCTTCAATCGCCATGCCGGCGCCTTGCGCCAGGTAGGGCAGCATCGGGTGGGCGGCATCGCCCAGCAGGGCCACGCGACCTACCGCATGCTGGTGGGAGTCCTGCATGGGCGCTCGATCGCTCAGTGCCCACAAGCGCCAGCCGGCCAGGGCGTCCACCAGCTCGCGCAGCGCGGCACAGCTGCCGGCCAGCGCCGCGGCCAGGTCGACCGCATTGGCGCTGTGGTCCCAGGGGTCGGCATCTGCGGCTACTTCGCCATGCACGATGGCCACCACATTGAGCCACTCGCCGCTGCGCACCGGGTACTGCACCACGTGCATGCGCGGACCCAGCCAGACCGTGACATGCTGGGTCCTGAGCTTTTCGGGCAGACTGGCCTGCGACACCAGTGCCCGGTAGGCAAGGTGGCCGGTGCGCCGCGGCAGGCCGTCGCCCAGCAGCTGCTGGCGCACCGTGCTCCACACGCCATCGGCGCCAACCAGGGCGTCGCCCTCAATTTCCGGCCCGCCTTCGGTTTTCACCGTGACGGCCTGCGCCGTCTGGCTGAAAGATTGCAGCGGACGGTCCAGGTGAAGTTTCGCGTCGGTCTGCTGCTGCACGGCCTGGAGCAGCAGGCCGTGCAGGTCGGCACGGTGCAGCGTGACATAAGGCGCACCATAACGCCGGACCATGCTGGCCCCCAGCGGCAACTCGCCCAGCACCTGGCTCGACACGGCGCTGCGCACCTGCAGGCGCCCGGGAAACGCGGCCACCGCATCAAGCGGCTGAGCCAGCCCCCAGCCGTGCAGCACCTTGACGACGTTGGGGCCCAGCTGAACGCCGGCGCCCACGTCGCTGAAAACGCTTGCGCGTTCAAACAGGCGCACTTCCCAGCCCGCCCGCGAGGCGGACAGCGCCGCCGCCAGCCCACCGATGCCGCCACCGGCAATCAAGGCTTGCCTCATCATGCTGCCATTGCTGCCATCAGGGCTTGAATGCTTCGACCGGCAGCCGTGCGCTTGACACTCCTGCTGTTCGTGTTCAGGCAGCGAGAAGCCGGCTGAGCACCTCGCCGCGCGGTCGCTTGGTGATTTTCAAAAATGTCCTGGGTGCTCATGCAGCGAGAAGCTGCCGAAGCACGAAAGGCAGAATGCCGCCGTTGCGGTAGTAGTCCACTTCGATGGGCGTGTCGATGCGCAGGATCACGCTGACCTCTTCACGCGAGCCGTCGGCGCGGGTGATGACCAGCGTGGCATCGCTCTGGGGCTTGAGTTCGGGGTGGGGAATCACGTCGATGACTTCGTTGCCCGTGAGTTTGAGGGTCTGCCACGATTCGCCGGGCCTGAACTGCAAGGGCAGGACGCCCATGCCCACCAGGTTGCTGCGGTGAATGCGCTCGAAGCTGCGGGCCACCACGGCCTTGATGCCCAGCAGCTGGGTGCCCTTGGCCGCCCAGTCGCGCGACGAGCCGGTGCCGTATTCCTCGCCGGCAAAAATCACCGTTGGCGTGCCTTCTTCAATGTACTTCATGGCGGCGTCGTAAATGAACATCTTCTCCTGTCCCGGCTGGAACAGCGTCACCCCGCCTTCTTCACGCGAGCCCGTTGCATCCGGCGGAATCATCAGGTTCTTGATGCGCACATTGGCAAAGGTGCCGCGCATCATCACGTCGTGGTTGCCGCGGCGTGCGCCGTAGCTGTTGAAGTCGGCCTTCTGCACACCGTGCGCCTGCAGCCACAAGCCTGCCGGCGAGCTGGCCTTGATGGAGCCGGCAGGCGAAATATGGTCGGTGGTGATGGAGTCGCCAAACAGCGCCATGATGCGTGCGCTCTTGACCGACACGCTGCCGGCCTCGCCCGCGGCCATGGTGAAATCCTTGAAGAATGGCGGCTCGGCGATGTAGGTGCTGGTGGGCCAGGTGTAGGAGGTGCCTGTCACCCCCTTGATGTTTTCCCAAAGCTTGCCCGGCTCGGTCTTGACCTTGGCGTAATTGGCGCGGAAGGCTTTGCCGTTCATGGCGTACTTCATGAGCTTGTCAATCTCATCGCTGGTCGGCCAGATATCGCCCAGGTAGACATCCTTGCCACCCTTGCCCTTGCCGACCGGCTCGGTCATCAGGTCGCGCATCACCGTGCCGGCAATGGCATACGCCACCACCAGCGGCGGGCTGGCCAAGAAGTTGGCTTTCAGGTTGGGATGGATGCGGGCTTCGAAGTTGCGATTGCCCGACAGCACGGCGGCGCACACCAGGTCGCTCTTGGTGATGGCTTCGTTGATCTCGGGCGTCAAATCCCCGGCGTTGCCGATGCAGGTGGTGCAGCCGTAACCGGCCAGGGCAAAGCCCAGCTTTTCAAGGTAAGGCAACAAGCCGGTTTCGGTCAGGTATTCGGTCACGATACGTGAGCCGGGAGCCAGGGAGGTCTTGATGTGCGGCTGCACTTTCAGGCCCGCTTCCACCGCTTTTTTGGCCAGCAGGCCCGCCGCCAGCAACACGCTGGGGTTCGACGTGTTGGTGCAGCTGGTGATCGCCGCAATCAGCACATCGCCGTTGCCGATGCTGATGCCGGCTTTTTTGGACTCGGGCGTGGGGACCTCGGGATGGGCTGCTGCCATCGTGGCCAGCGTGGGGCGGTTGCCTTCCATTTCGACCACCGAGCGCGGCGCACCCATTGGCGTGGGAAGCGCCCCCGGGAGAGTATCGGCGCGGCCATCGTCCGTGTGCCGCAGCAAGTGCCGCGTAGCCAGCATGCCGGCAGGCTGGTTGAAGCCGTTGTCCGCAATCGGCTTGCTAAAAAGCGAGGCGAACTGGCTGGCCACATGACCCAGTTCGATGCGGTCTTGCGGTCGTTTGGGGCCGGCCAGGCTGGGCGTGACGTCGCCCAGGTCGAGCTTGACCACCTGCGAATAGTCAATGTCACCGGCCTTGGCCACGCCGAACAGGCCCTGCGCCCTGAAGTAAGCCTCGAACGCCTCGATTTCGTCCTTGGTGCGCCCGGTGCCCTTGAAGTACTCGATGGTTTTTTCATCCACCGGGAAAAAACCCATGGTGGCGCCGTATTCGGGCGCCATGTTGCCAATCGTGGCACGGTCGGGCAGGGCCAGCGTGCGGGTGCCTTCGCCGAAGAATTCGACAAACTTGCCGACGACCTTTTCCTTGCGCAGGGTCTCCGTCACGCGCAGCACCAGGTCGGTCGCCGTGACACCCTCGCGCAGCCGGCCCGTCAGTTCAAAACCCACCACGTCAGGCGTGAGGAAATACACCGGCTGGCCCAGCATGGCGGCTTCCGCTTCAATGCCGCCCACGCCCCAGGCCACCACGCCAATACCGTTGATCATGGTGGTGTGGCTGTCGGTGCCGACCAGCGAGTCGGGGTAATACACCCCTTCTTTTGTCTTGTGCACGCCGCGCGCCAGGTATTCGAGATTGACCTGGTGCACGATGCCGAATCCTGGAGGCACCACGCCAAAGGTGTCAAAGGCCTGCATGCCCCATTTCATGAATTCGTAGCGCTCGCGGTTGCGCTGGAATTCGAGCTTCATGTTCAGGTCCAGCGAATTCTTCTTGCCGTAGTAGTCAACCATGATGGAATGGTCCACCACCAGGTCCACCGGCACCAGCGGCTCAATCGATTTCGGGTTCTTGCCCAACTTCAGGGCGACGCTGCGCATCGCAGCCAGGTCGGCCAGCAGCGGCACGCCTGTGAAGTCCTGCAGCACCACGCGCGAAACCACAAAGGGGATTTCCTGCGTACGGTCCGCACGGGGCGCCCAGTTGGCCACCTCCGCCACATGCTCGGCCGTCACTTTTTTTCCATCGCAGTTGCGCAGCACCGACTCGAGCACGATGCGTATGGACACCGGCAGGCGCGCCACCTTGGGGAACTGTTTGGCCAGCGCGGGCAGGGAATAGAACTCGCCCGTTTTGCCTGACGCGGTTTTGAAGGTTTTGCGCGTTGCAGCGAAAGCATGGGAAGGACGGGCGGGCGTAGGCAATTTGGCCATGGCAGACTCCTTTTTGTTAAACCAACAGCCTCCATTCTGGCAGGCGCCGGGCTGATGTGGGAGCCTTTGGCAACATACCCGGCAAGGTGGCGCGAGCTTTCACGGCCTGCCGCACAAGGCCCGCAACCACCTTTGCCAGCCCCTTCACCAGGCCGGCTGGGGCGCCGAGCGGCGTAATCCGAAAAACTGGAGTTCGGCCAGCACCGCCACGGTCAGCGCCTGCGCCACCACATAGGCCGCACCCAGCAGGGAGGGCGCCACGCGGCCACTGACCAGCAGCAGCGCACAAGCGATGGCCCAGCCCAGATTACCCGCCAGCAGCACCCAGACCAGGGGCCTCGGCAAGGGGTCACGCGTGGAAACAAAGGCCACCGCCGCCGCATACACGAGCAAAAATTCGCCGGTGTAGGCCAGCAAGGCCTCAGGCAAGCCCAGCAGTTGGGCCATGTGGCCCGTGAAAACGACCTGAAGCACACCGCAAGCCACGCACGAGAGCGCATCGGCACGCAGCACATTGCGCAGGAAGTTGGGGGAGGACATGAACGAAATGGAAGACATTGCAAACTCCTTGGATTAACTTGGATTAACTTGAATTGAACCTGGGTTGAGATAGCCGGTTAAGTCAGCCAGCGCACCTGGCTATCAATCAGTGCGGCATGGACTTGAATCATTCCCGCGGGGGCGCCGCAAGTCGATGACGTGGGAGGTAATGGAATACCGGCCTGCTGGCGCTTTAGGATGGCACCATGAACACAAGCACCCTCCAACCGTTTGGTGATCACCTGCGCCACTGGCGCCGGCACCGTCGCCTGAGCCAGCTGGACCTGGCCCATGAGGCGGAGATTTCGACCCGGCACCTGAGTTTTGTGGAAACCGGCCGGTCCGTTCCCAGCCGTGAAATGGTGTTGCGCCTTTCTGAGCGCCTGGACATTCCGCTGCGCGAGCGCAATGCCCTGCTGGTGGCGGCGGGCTATGCACCGATGTACCGCGAGCGGCCACTCCATGATCCGGCGCTGGATTCGGCCCGGCAGGCGGTGGAGTTGCTGCTGAAAAGCCACGAACCCTACCCCGCCTTGGCAATCGACCGGCACTGGAACCTGGTCGCGGCCAACCGCATGGTGCCGCACCTGATGGCCGGGGCCGATGCGTCGCTGCTGCAGGCGCCCGTGAATGTGTTGCGCCTGAGCCTGCACCCGCTGGGGCTGGCCCCAAAAATTGCCAACCTGGCGCAGTGGCGCGCCCACCTGTTCGAACGCCTGCGCCAGCAAATCACGGCTACCGCCGACCCGGTGCTGGTGGCCCTGCTGGAAGAACTGAAGGCCTACCCCGAGCCTGAAGACAACGCCGGCCTGCAGCTCGACGGCGAGCACGCGGGTGTCGTCATGCCCTTCAAGTTCACCACGCCGGCCGGCGTGCTGACATTGATCAGCACCACCACCATCTTCGGCTCGCCCGTCGACGTCACACTGCAGGAGCTGGCGATGGAGACATTCTTTCCGGCGGATGAGTTCACCAGGAAAACCCTGCAGACCTTGATGCCGCAGACTTGACCCGGCTCATTGGCTCGCCATTGAACAGATCCTTACGCAGATAGAGCAGATAGAGCAGATAGAGCGTTGACTACAGACACTGTTGAAACAAAAAGAAAAAGCCCCGCAACTTTCGCTGCGGGGCTTTTTGTCGAACCTGCCAGACTTTTTGAGGGGTCCGGGTGAACGCGGAATGGAAGTGGATGGAAGCTTACGCTGCCACGCCATCCTTCACGGTGTCCGCCATATCAGTGTAATCCTTGACCTTGTCAAAGTTCAGGTACTGGTACACGGTGCTGCTGGCCGCCGTCAACACGCCCATGTCGGCCATGTACTCCGCCTTGGTCGGGATGCGACCGAGCTTGGAACAGATTGCGGCCAGCTCGGCGGAGCCGAGGTACACATTGGAGTTCTTGCCCAGGCGGTTCGGGAAGTTGCGGGTGGACGTGGAGAACACCGTGGCGCCCTCTTTCACCTGCGCCTGATTGCCCATACACAGGCTGCAACCCGGCATTTCCATGCGCGCGCCGGCCGAGCCGAGCACGCCGTAATGGCCTTCTTCGGTCAGCTGCTTGGCATCCATCTTGGTCGGCGGAGCCATCCAGAGTTTCACGGGAATGTCGCGCTTGTTTTCGAGCAGCTTGGACGCGGCGCGGAAATGGCCGATGTTGGTCATGCAGGAACCGATGAACACTTCGTCGATCTTGGAACCCGCCACGTCGGCCAGCGTCTTCACGTCGTCCGGATCGTTCGGGCAGGCCACGATGGGTTCGTGGATGTCGGCCAGGTCGATCTCAATCACGGCGGCGTATTCGGCATCCGCATCGCCTTTGAGCAGCTGCGGATCGGCCAGCCAGGCTTCCATGGCGGCGATACGGCGGTTGATAGTGCGCACATCCGAGTACCCCGTCGCAATCATCCATTTCAGCATCGTGATGTTGCTGGTGATGTATTCGATGATGGGTTCCTTGTTCAGGTGCACCGTGCAACCACCGGCGGAGCGCTCGGCAGATGCATCGCTCAGTTCAAACGCCTGCTCTACCTTCAAGTCAGGCAAGCCTTCAATCTCCAGGATGCGGCCCGAGAAGACGTTTTTCTTGCCCTGCTTGGCCACCGTCAGCAAACCGGCCTTGATGGCGTACAGCGGAATGGCATTGACCAGGTCGCGCAGGGTGATGCCGGGCTGCATTTCGCCCTTGAAGCGAACCAGCACCGACTCAGGCATGTCCAGCGGCATCACGCCGGTGGCGGCGCCGAAAGCCACGAGGCCGGAACCCGCGGGGAAGCTGATGCCGATGGGGAAACGGGTATGGCTGTCGCCGCCGGTGCCCACGGTGTCGGGCAACAGCATGCGGTTGAGCCAGCTGTGGATGATGCCGTCGCCGGGACGCAGCGAAATGCCGCCGCGCGTGCTGATGAAGTCAGGCAGCTCGTGGTGCATCTTCACGTCCACCGGTTTCGGATAGGCCGCGGTGTGGCAGAAGGACTGCATCACCAGGTCGGAGCTGAAGCCCAGGCAGGCCAGGTCTTTCAGTTCGTCGCGCGTCATCGGGCCGGTGGTGTCCTGCGAACCGACAGAGGTCATCTTGGGTTCACAGTAGGTACCGGGGCGTACGCCCTGACCTTCAGGCAGGCCGACCGCGCGGCCGACCATTTTTTGCGCCAGCGTGAAACCGCGGCCGCTGTCAACGGGGTTTTGCGGCAGACGGAACTGGGTCGACACCGGCAGGCCCAGCGCTAAGCGCGCCTTGGCGGTCAGACCGCGGCCGACGATCAGCGGAATGCGGCCACCGGCGCGCACTTCGTCAAACAGCACATCGCTCTTGAGCTTGAACTCGGCGATCACCTTGCCGTCTTTCAGGGCCTTGCCTTCGTAGGGGCGCAGCTCGATCACGTCGCCCATGGCCATCTGGCTCACGTCGAGTTCGATCGGCAGCGCGCCGGAATCTTCCATGGTGTTGTAGAAAATCGGGGCGATCTTGCCGCCCAGGCAAACGCCGCCAAAGCGCTTGTTGGGCACAAAGGGGATGTCCTGGCCGGTCCACCACAGCACCGAGTTGGTCGCTGACTTGCGCGATGAACCCGTGCCCACCACGTCGCCCACATAGGCCACGAGATTGCCCTTGGCCTTGAGCTCTTCAATGAACTTGACCGGGCCGCGCTTGCCGTCTTCTTCGGGCGTGACGCCAGGACGGGCATTCTTGTGCATGGCCAGCGCATGCAGTGGAATATCGGGGCGGCTCCAGGCGTCGGGCGCGGGAGACAGGTCGTCGGTATTGATTTCGCCGGCAACCTTGAACACGGTCAACTTGATGGACTCGGGCACCTCGGGGCGGCTGGTGAACCATTCGGCGTCGGCCCAGCTTTGCAGCACGGCCTTGGCGTATTTGTTGCCCTTGTCGGATTTTTCCTGGACGTCGTGGAACTGGTCGAACATCAGCAGGGTGTTCTTCAGGCCGCTGGCCGCTTGCGCGGCCACACTGTCTTCGGCGTCGTCAAGCAGCGCAATCATCGGGCTGATGTTGTAGCCGCCCAGCATGGTGCCCAGCAATTGGGTGGCTTTTTCGCGCGAGATCAGCGCGCACTTTTCGGTACCGTGGGCCACGGCCGCCAGGTAGCTGGCCTTGACCTTGGCAGCGTCATCGACGCCGGCGGGAACACGGTGGGTGATGAGTTCAACCAGAAATGCGTCCTCGCCCTTCGGCGGGTTTTTCAGCAGCTCAATGACCTCGGCGGTTTGCTGGGCCGACAGCGGCAGCGGTGAAATGCCCGCAATGGCGCGCTCGGCGACATGGTTGCGGTAGCTTTGCAAAAACTCGGACGACATGCTGGTTTTCTCCTGTATTCAAAAATCGTGGGGATCGCGGGTTGGGTCTTGGGGGCTGAAAGTGGTGCTTACCTGACGGCCGGCGCGGCGGGCGCAGGTGCGACAGCCGCTGGCTGCGCAATGACCGGCGCCGTCACGGCAGCGGCCACAGGCTTGGGCGCATCCAGCACGCTGGCTGGCGGGTTCAGCTTCATGGCCTCGCCCACCGCCACTTGCGACGGGCTCACGCACTCGTCGGCCAGGCGGATGCCCAGTTTCTGGTTCATCAACATCGATTTGTTGGCCAATTGCAGCCACACCGCACCGGCCTTTTTGTCTTCCAGGCGAATGGCGCCGGTGGTGGTGGCCACCGGGAACATGCGATATTTGAAGTTCTTGCCTTGCAGGTCAAAGTAGCCGGGGGCTTTGGTGTCCGCCGTCAGCGTGACCGAAGCACCGAGTTCGCAAGGCAGACTGCCCACATGCACGCGCTCGGCAATGGCCAGCTCGGCTGGCGTCATTGCATCCTCCGCGGCCTCAATGCCCGCCGCCACGTTTTTGGCCGTGGTTTTGAGGTTGGTGCGGTCGGCGCTGACAGCCGGTTTTTTGGCGGCAGCTGGTTTGGCCGCAGCTTTGGCGGCAGGGGCAGCAGGCTTGTCGGCTGTGGTTTGCGCCGCCGCCATGCCAGGGCTGGCCAGCAAAACAGCAGCGACCATCGTGGCAGCAGTGGCAGCAAGGGTGGCGGAGTGAATGGTTTTCATGCGGTTGGTGACAATCTTGGTGAGGGGATGCTCAGGAATGAGCGGTCTGGAAATAAGTCCGGGCTTCGGCGGGCAGCGCCCGACCCGTCTGGTGCGCGCGCTCCAGCACCTGCCAGTAATAACGGTAACTCGCGCGGTCGTGCAATTTACCTTCAAAACTAATGGGAGCCCAATCAGCGCGCTCAGCAGCAGCTATTATTTTTGTAGCATCTTCAATCTCGCCCTCGCTGGGCGCAAAGGCCTCCAGGATGGGGCGGATCTGGTTGGGGTGAATGCTCCACATGCGGGTGTAGCCCAATTGGCGAGCCGCATGGCGGGCGGCCAGGGTCATGGCAGCCGTGTCATTGAACTCTGTGACAACGCAATGCGATGGCACCTTGCCATGCGCATGGCAGGCGGAGGCAATCTCGAGCTTGGCGCGCACCACCAGCGGATGCGTGAACTGGCCCTGGCTGCTCATGCCGTCGGCCGGAATCGCGCCGCCGTGGGCGGAGACAAAATCCATCAGCCCGAAGCTGAGCGACTGCACGCGCGGATGCGCGGCAATGTCAAAGGCGTTGTGCACCGCCAGCGGCGATTCGATCAGCACATGCAGCGGCAAGTCGCCGGCCGATGCGGCGATCAGCGCCTGTTCTGCCCTGATCACGTCATCGACCGACTCGACCTTGGGCACCATGATGTGCGAAAGCCGTTGCGCCAGCTTGCTGGCAATGGTGGCCATGTCGGACTCAAAAGCCGGATGGTCTACCGCATGCACGCGAACGGCCACACGGGCCTTGTCGCTGGCAAGCGTGGCCAGTGCTACCACCATGGCCGCATGGTCGGCCTCGCCGCCTACGGGTGCGCCGTCTTCGCAGTCCAGCGTCACGTCAAAAACGCAGGCGCCAAACTCCTCGCACATCTCGGCCTGCAGTTGCAGGCTTTTGCGCATCCGCGCCTCCACGCCGCTGTAGTGGTCACAAACAGGCAGGACACCGCTTGCGGCCTGAGCGCCGAGGAGAACTTCGCGCGGATGTTTCACTACTGAATTTGCCTTTGCAATCAGAGCAAATGGGCAACGCCTGCCTGCTCGCCTTGCAATTCTTCCAGCGTCTTGTTGATACGCTCCTGGCTGAACGCGTCAATCTCCAGGCCTTCGACCAGTTTGTACTCGCCGTTTTCGCAGGTCACGGGGAAACCGAACATCGTGTCTTTCGGAATGCCGTACTGGCCGTCCGACGGGATGCCCATGGTGACCCATTTGCCGTTGGTGCCGAGGGCCCAGTCGCGCATGTGGTCGATGGCGGCGTTGGCGGCCGAGGCAGCCGACGACAAACCACGGGCTTCAATGATGGCGGCGCCACGCTTGCCCACGGTGGGCAGGAACACATTGGCGTTCCATTCCTGGTCGTTGATCATCTTGGCGACGCTTTCGCCGTTGATGGTGGCAAAACGGTAGTCGGCGTACATGGTGGGCGAGTGGTTGCCCCAGACGGTGAGTTTTTCAATGTCAGCCACGGCCTTGCCGGTCTTGGCAGCGATCTGGCTGGCGGCACGGTTGTGATCCAGGCGCAGCATGGCGGTGAAGTTCTTGCGCGGCAGGTCGGGCGCGCTCTTCATGGCGATGTAGGCGTTGGTATTGGCCGGATTGCCGACCACCAGCACCTTGACGTTGCGGCTGGCCACGGCGTTGAGGGCCTTGCCTTGCGCGGTGAAGATGGCGCCATTGACGGCCAGCAGTTCAGCGCGCTCCATGCCGGGGCCGCGCGGACGCGAACCGACCAGCAGCGCGTAGTCGGCATCCTTGAACGCGGTCATCGGGTCGCTGTGCGCCTCCATGTCGACCAGCAGCGGGAATGCGCAGTCGTCAAGCTCCATCATCACGCCCTTGAGCGCTTTCTGGGGGCCTTCAACCGGCACTTCGAGCAATTGCAGAATGACAGGCTGGTCCTTGCCGAGCATCTCGCCAGAGGCGATGCGGAACAACAAGGCATAACCGATTTGACCAGCTGCACCAGTGACGGCAACACGGACGGGTTTTTTGCTCATGATTGAGGACTCCAGGAAGTTTGAAAATCGGTTGAAAAAGGGGTGTGAACGGCGTGAGGTGTTTGGCGCCAGCCTGGAGATTTCAGGTCAATCCGGACGGGGCTTTTACCCCAAAATTCCCCGGAACAGGCAGGCTGCGCGTTGGACTCAGCCGAAGATTTTACGCCTGAAAATGCCCGCCCGTCAATTTGTCTTATGTCTTATATAAGATATGATAAGCAGGATTAATACCGTTCTGCCATGACCGCCATTCCCGCCTCGTCTGTCGATGATTTTGCAGGTGCCACCCCGGCGTTCAGCCCGCTGTACCAGCAAATCAAGGGCCTGATCCTGCAAAGCCTGCAGTCGGGCGAGTGGAAGCCCGGCGAAGCCATTCCATCTGAAATGGAACTGGCGGCCCGTTACCGCGTCAGCCAGGGCACGGTGCGCAAGGCAATTGACGAGCTGGCCACCGACAACCTGGTGGTGCGCCGCCAAGGCAAAGGCACTTTTGTGGCCACGCATGCAGAGCAGCATGTGCAGTTCCGCTTCCTGAAGCTTGTGCCCGACTCCGGCATTCCGGGCAGCGAAGGCCCCGCACAGCGCGACATCATCGACTGCCGGCGCATCCGCGCCAGCGCCGACATTGCACGCGCCCTGGCGCTGCGTACTGGCGACGCGGTGCTGCAGGCGCGCCGGGTGCTGAGTTTTTCCGGCACGCCCACCATCCTGGAAGACCTGTGGCTACCGGCCGCGCCATTCAAGGGCCTGACCGCCGAACGCCTGGCCGGCTACCACGGCCCGATGTACGCCCTGTTCGAGACCGAATTCAATGTGCGCATGGTTCGCGCCGAAGAAAAAATACGTGCCGAACCCGCTACGGATGGTCGTGAACTGCTATTAAAAGTAGCGCATGGAACACCACTGCTGAGCGTGGAGCGCATTGCCTATACCTACAACGACGTCCCCATGGAGCTGCGGCGCGGCTACTACCGCACCGACACCCACCACTATCACAACACCCTGAGTTGAAACCGAAACCCCGAAACCGAAACCAAAACCCGAAGACAACAGACCCATGAAAACGATGTTTCCCCACCCAAGGCAACGCGCAAGCGGCAGCGCGGCGGGCGGCGGAAAATCAGGCCGAGCGGGACGATTTGTAAGATACGTGCCCCAATGTGTATCCCATCAGATTTCCAGCGCACTGGAACGGGGCGCATTTGCCGTTAAAACCCACTTTTTCCGATAAAAACTTTCAGCCATGGGGCACCCGGCCCAAGATTCATGCTGCATTGCAATAGAATTTCGGGCTGAGCAGCTTTTGATGGTTACAAACCAGTTACTCAAAAATATAGAAAGCCAAGTATGTCCGAATCAGCGACAACCGTAGCGAAGAAGCGGCCCGAGTTCCGCAACATCAACGCCTTTACCGACCTCCCCAGCTATCGCCTGCCCCTCGCCGGCCTTGTCTCCATCCTCCACCGCATCAGCGGGGCCATCATGTTTTTACTGATGCCCTTCATCATCTGGATGTTCGACACCTCGATATCGTCGGAAATCTCCTTCTCCAGATTCAAGTCCGCATTCAACGCGGGCATGCTCGGCCTGCCGGGTTTCCTCTGGAAGCTCGTCGCGCTGGCACTGATTTGGGCCTACCTGCACCATTTCATCGCAGGGCTTCGCCACTTGTGGATGGACACCAGCCATGCGGCCGTGAGCAAGGAATTCGGCAAGTCATCAGCCGCCGTCACGCTGGCCGTGAGCATTGGCCTCACGCTCGTGCTCGGCGCCAAGCTGTTTGGCCTTTACTAACTAGAAGGAGCTCACCATGTCTGTCAATTACGGCTCCAAGCGCATTGTTGTCGGCGCTCACTATGGCCTGCGCGACTGGCTGGCCCAGCGCGTGACCGCGGCCCTGATGGCCCTGTTCACCCTGCTGGTACTGGCCCAGATCCTTTTCAGCAAAGGCCCCATCGGCTATGACAAATGGGCCGGCATTTTCTCATCGCAATGGATGAAGGTGCTGACCTTCACCATCATCATCGCCCTGCTCTGGCACGTGTGGGTCGGCATGCGCGACATCTGGATGGACTACATCAAGCCGGTCGGGCTGCGCCTGGGCCTGCAGGTGTTCACCATGGTCTGGCTGGTGGCGTGCGCCGGCTGGGGCATTCAGGTCCTGTGGCGCCTGTGAGGCCCGTTTAAAGCACCGCTGACCGCCCCCGACTAAAAAGATTCCCAAATAAACATGACCGCTACCTCCAAACTCCCCAAGCGTAAATTTGACGTTGTGATCGTCGGTGCCGGCGGCTCCGGCATGCGCGCTTCGCTGCAGCTCGCACGCGCCGGCCTGAACGTGGCCGTGCTGTCCAAGGTGTTCCCCACGCGCTCCCATACGGTGGCCGCGCAGGGTGGCATTGGCGCCTCGCTGGGCAACATGTCGGAAGACAACTGGCACTACCACTTCTTCGACACCGTCAAGGGTTCCGACTGGCTCGGCGACCAGGACGCCATTGAATACATGTGCCGTGAAGCACCCAAGGTTGTCTACGACCTGGAACACATGGGCATGCCGTTCGACCGCAACCCGGATGGCACGATTTACCAGCGCCCGTTCGGCGGCCACACCGCCAACTACGGCGAAAAGCCGGTGCAGCGCGCCTGCGCCGCCGCCGACCGCACCGGCCACGCCATGCTGCACACGCTGTACCAGCAGAACGTCAAGGAAAAGACCAGCTTCTTTGTGGAATGGCTGGCCATGGACCTGATCCGCGACGCCGATGGCGATGTCGTGGGCGTGACCGCACTGGAAATGGAAACCGGTGACGTGCATATCTTCGAAGCCAAGACCACCCTGCTCGCAACAGGTGGCGCCGGCCGCATTTTTGCGGCCTCCACCAACGCGTTCATCAACACTGGTGACGGCCTGGGCATGGCCGCGCGCGCCGGCATTCCGCTGGAAGACATGGAGTTCTGGCAGTTCCACCCCACCGGCGTGCATGGCGCCGGCGTGCTGCTGACCGAAGGCTGCCGCGGCGAAGGCGCCATTTTGCGCAACAGCAACGGCGAACGCTTCATGGAGCGCTATGCGCCCGCCTACAAGGATCTGGCGCCGCGTGACTACGTGTCGCGCTGCATGGACCAGGAAATCAAGGAAGGCCGCGGCTGCGGCCCCAACAAGGACTACATCAACCTCGACATGACCCACCTGGGCGCCGAGACCATCATGAAGCGCCTGCCGTCGGTGTTCGAGATTGGCCACAACTTTGCCAACGTCGACATCACCAAGGAACCGATTCCCGTGGTGCCCACCATCCACTACCAGATGGGCGGCATTCCGACCAACATCCATGGCCAGGTGGTCACCCAGAACGCCGACAACAAGAGCGAAGTTGTTAACGGCCTTTATGCCGTGGGCGAATGCTCCTGCGTCAGCGTGCACGGCGCCAACCGCCTGGGCACCAATTCGCTGCTGGACCTGCTGGTGTTCGGCCGCGCTGCGGGCAACCACATTGTTGAATTCAACAATACCAACAAGACGCACAAGCCGCTGCCGGCCGACGCGGCCGACCTGACGCTGGCGCGCATTGCCCGGCTGGACAACGCGAGCGGCGGCGAGTACGCGCAGGATGTGGCCAACGACATCCGCACGGCCATGCAGACGCATGCCGGCGTGTTCCGCACCCAGGCCCTGATGGACGAGGGCGTCACCAAGATCGCGGCCTTGCGCGAACGTGTGAAGAACATCGGCCTGAAGGACAAGTCAAAAATCTTCAACACCGCACGCATCGAAGCGCTGGAAGTGGAAAACCTGATCGAGGCGGCAGAGGCCACCATCGTGTCGGCTGCCGCCCGCCACGAAAGCCGCGGCGCGCACTCGGTTGATGACTACGGCGATACGCCAGAGCATCCCAATGGTCGCAACGACACCGACTGGCACAAGCACACGCTGTGGCACAGCGAGGGCAGCCGCCTGAGCTACAAGCCCGTGCAGATGAAGCCGCTGACGGTCGAGTCCGTGCCACTCAAAGTGCGCAGCTTCTAAGCGCAAGCCAAGCGAACCAGTCAAGCCAACAAGACCGCGAGAAACGCCCCATGTCAAAACGTACCTTCCAGATCTACCGCTACGACCCGGACACCGACGCCAAGCCCTACATGCAGACCATCGAGGTGGAGCTCGACGGCAGCGAGCGCATGTTGCTGGACGCCCTGATGAAGCTCAAGGCGCAGGATCCGAGCATCAGCTTTCGCCGCTCCTGCCGCGAAGGCGTTTGCGGCTCCGACGCGATGAACATCAACGGCAAGAACGGCCTGGCCTGCCTGACCAACATGCGCACGCTGCCCGGCACGATTGTCCTGAAGCCGCTGCCCGGCCTGCCCGTGGTGCGCGACCTGATTGTCGACATGACGCAGTTCTTCAAGCAGTACAACTCGATCAAGCCCTACCTGATCAACGATAACGTACCGCCCGAAAAAGAGCGCCTGCAAAGCCCCGAGGAGCGCGACGAGCTCAACGGCCTCTACGAGTGCATCCTGTGCGCCAGTTGTTCCACCTCCTGCCCCAGCTTCTGGTGGAATCCCGACAAGTTTGTCGGCCCCGCCGGCCTGCTGCAGGCTTACCGTTTCATTGCCGACAGCCGCGATGAAGCCACGGCCGAGCGGCTCGACAACCTGGAAGACCCGTACCGGCTGTTCCGCTGCCACACCATCATGAACTGCGTCGATGTCTGCCCCAAGGGCCTGAATCCGACCCGAGCCATTGGCAAGATCAAGGAAATGATGGTCCTGCGCGCAGTCTGATCAATTATTTGGCATGATTGGCATGGAAGCCCCTGACGTTTTGCTCGATGAGCGCGCCCTGAGCAAGCTCAAGTGGCGCTGCCGCCGGGGCCTGCTGGAAAACGACCTGCTGATCGAAAAGTTCTTTTCCCGCCACGAAGCGACGCTCAGCGTCAGGCAGGCAAAAGGCTTGAATGATTTAATGGACTTGTCCGACAACGATTTGCTGGACCTGCTGTTAAAACGTCGGGAACCTGACCAGCTTCCCGATGCTGATGCGTTGGCAAGCGCCTCTACTTCGGAAGCGCTTGAGGTTTTAAATTTGCTGCGCACCGCAGCGGCCGGCCGCGTGGCTGTTTCCATGTGATTTGATACGAAAGAAGCGAGAAATGAAGCTAGCTGACAACAAAGCCACCCTGTCCTTCAGCAACGGCAGCCCCAGCGTCGATTTGCCCGTTTACCACGGCAATGTGGGCCCGGACGTTGTGGACATTCGCAAGCTGTATGCCCAGACAGGCATGTTCACCTACGACCCCGGTTTCCTGTCAACGGCCTCCTGCCAGTCGGCGATCACCTACATCGACGGCGACAAGGGCGAGCTGCTGTACCGCGGCTACCCCATCGAGCAGCTCGCCACCAATTGCGACTACCTCGAAACCTGCCACCTGCTGCTGTACGGCGAGTTGCCCAACGCTGGCCAGAAAAAGGATTTCGTCAGCCGCGTGACCAACCACACCATGGTCAACGAGCAGATGCAGTTCTTCCTGCGCGGCTTCCGCCGTGACGCGCACCCGATGGCCATCATGACCGGCCTGGTCGGCGCGCTGTCGGCCTTCTATCACGACAGCACCGACATCACCAACCCCGAGCACCGCGAAATTGCCGCGATCCGGCTGATCGCCAAGATGCCGACGCTGGTCGCCATGGCCTACAAGTACACCGTGGGCCAGCCCTACATGTACCCGAAGAACAACCTGAGCTACGCCGGCAACTTCCTGCACATGATGTTTGCCACCCCCTGCGAAGAGTACAAGGTCAGCCCGGTGCTGGAACGCGCACTCGACCGCATCTTCATCCTGCATGCAGACCATGAGCAGAACGCCTCGACCTCCACGGTTCGCCTGTGCGGCTCGTCGGGCACCAACCCGTTTGCCGCCATTGCGGCCGGTGTGGCCTGCCTGTGGGGCCCGGCCCACGGCGGCGCCAACGAAGCTGCACTGAACATGCTCGGCGACATCCAGAAAAATGGCGGCATCGAGAAAATCGGCGACTTCATCAAGCAGGTCAAGGACAAGAACTCCGGCGTCAAGCTGATGGGCTTCGGTCACCGCGTTTACAAAAACTACGATCCGCGCGCCAAGCTGATGCAAGAAACCTGCAAGGAAGTGCTGCACGAGATGGGCCTGGAAAACGACCCGCTGTTCAAGCTGGCAATGGCCCTGGAAAAAATCGCGCTGGAAGACGACTACTTCGTGTCCCGCAAGCTCTACCCCAACGTGGATTTCTACTCCGGCATCGTGCAGCGCGCCATCGGCATTCCCGTGCCGCTGTTCACCGCGATCTTCGCGCTGGCCCGCACCGTGGGCTGGATCGCCCAGCTCAACGAGATGATTGGTGACCCCGAGTACAAGATCGGCCGTCCACGCCAGCTCTTCACCGGCTCAACCCCGCGTGACGTCAAGCCCATGGCCCAGCGTTAACGGCCGGGGTACCTGACCCAAACGTTTCGACAGAGCCCGCCCGATGGCAACATTGGCGGGCTTTTGTGTTTTTGAATCTTTACTGCCATTTCCCACACACACCCATGGCCCCCATCCAGACCGCCACCGAACTGCGCCAGGCCCTTGCCGGGGTAGCCGCCCCCCGGGCCTGCACCTGTGCACTGGGGGCCTGCGCCGGCTGGGAAAGCCTGGCCGAATACCGCTGGGAGGTGCAGCAGATGACCCAGGTCGCGACGCTGCGCGACCCTGCGCTTGACGAGCCCACCCTGGAAGAGCGGCACCCCCAAGGCACCCGCTACGAATCGCCCAATGCCCTGATTGCCGTACGGTTTTTCCCGTACAACCGCTGCGATGTCTGGCATTGCGCCCGGTGCGACCGCCACCTGCTGCGCTATACCGAATTTGGCGGCTACAACGTGGACCACCGGGTCCGGGTCCTGGCCCCTGACAACATCATTGACTGATCGGACCGAAACCGGTCGCTATTTTCTATAGCGACCCAACCCCGCATTGCCAGGGTCCCAGTCCACCGGCACGCCACCCATCGCATACCGCGATGACGAGATGATGGATATTGGCTCAAAATACAGGGGTACATCGTGAACCGCGATGACTTTAACCCTCATGAAAAGCTCGGAACGCAACTTTGCCCGCCGCATTGACCTCACTTCGCTGCAATTATTTGTCGCGGTGTGCGAGCTCGGCAGTATCGGCAAGGCGGCAGAACGCGAATTCATTGCGGCCTCGGCCGTCAGCAAGCGCCTCAGTGACCTGGAGGCTGCGCTGGACACGCCGCTGCTGTACCGCCACACCCGCGGCGTGGACCTGACACCCGCCGGGCAAAGCCTGTTGCACCATGCGCGGTCCGTGCTTTTCAGCCTGGAAAAAATGCAGGGCGAGCTCAGCGAGTACGCCGCTGGCGTGCGCGGCCATGTGCGGGTACACGCCAGCATTTCGGCGATCGTGCAGTTTTTACCCGAAGACCTGGGCGCCTTCATCCGCCGCCATTCCGAAATCAAGATTGACCTCGAAGAACACCTGAGTACCGAAGTCGTGCGCGCCGTGCAGGAAGGCGCTGCGGACCTGGGCATCTGCAACACCGCCGATGGGGTAGGCGGCCTGCAGACACTGCCGTACCGGCACGACCAGCTGGTGCTGATCGTGCCGCGCGGGCATGTGCTGGGCGCGCGGGACGCCATCGCTTTTGAAGACAGCCTGGAGTTCGACCACGTGGGCCTGCACTCCAACAGCTCGATTTACCTGGCGATGCGGCAGGCCGCTACGGCACTGGGCCGCACCATCAAGCTGCGCATCCATGTCACGGGCCTGGACGCCATGTGCCGCATGATCCACAACGGCCTGGGCGTGGGCGTGATGCCGCAGCGCGCATTCGAGCTCATGCATGACGTGGGGGAACTTGAATCCATCGCCCTCACGGATGACTGGGCAGCGCGCCAGATCCAGCTCGTGGCGCGGGATTTTTCCACCCTGCCCCTGACCGCCCGCCTGCTGGTCGAGCACCTGACCCAGCCCGCGCCTGCCGCGAAGCCCGACAAAACGCCTGCAAAAACCACAATGGCGGGTGCCCGTTCACCCGCCTAAAATTGAAAACCACGAAGGAAAACCATGGGACGCACCCTCTACGACAAAATCTGGGACGAGCACGTTGTTCACACCGAAGAAGACGGCACGTCCATTCTTTATATTGATCGCCACCTGGTGCATGAAGTCACCAGCCCGCAGGCCTTTGAAGGACTGCGCGAAGCCGGCCGCAAGGTCTGGCGCATCAGCTCCATTGTGGCGACGGCCGACCACAACACGCCCACCACCGGCTGGGAGCTGGGCTACGACGGCATCACCGATCTGGTCAGCAAGGAACAGATCACCACGCTGGACGCCAATATCAAGGAATTCGGCGCGGCGGCCTTCTTTCCCTTCCTGTCCAAACGCCAGGGCATCGTGCACGTCATCGGCCCCGAAAGCGGCGCCACCCTGCCCGGCATGACGGTGGTCTGCGGCGACTCGCACACCTCCACCCACGGCGCATTCGGCGCGCTGGCGCACGGCATCGGCACCAGCGAGGTCGAGCACGTGATGGCCACGCAAACCCTGCTGGCCAAAAAGGCCAAAAACATGCTGATCAAGGTCGAAGGCACGCTGCCCAAGGGCTGCACCGCCAAGGACATCGTGCTGGCCATCATCGGCAAGATCGGCACCGCAGGCGGTACCGGCTACACCATTGAATTTGCCGGCTCGGCGATTCGCGCGCTCAGCATGGAAGGCCGCATGACGGTCTGCAACATGGCGATTGAAGGCGGTGCCCGCGCCGGCCTGGTGGCGGTTGACCAGAAAACCATTGACTACGTGAAGGGCCGCCTGCTGGCGCCCACCGGTGTCGAGTGGGACCAGGCCGTGCAGTACTGGGCCACGCTGCACTCGGATGCCGACGCGAAATTTGACGCCGTGGTCGAACTCGACGCGAGCCAGATCCTGCCGCAAGTGACCTGGGGCACGTCCCCTGAAATGGTACTGTCGATTGAAGACCGTGTGCCGGACCCCGACAAGGAAAAAGACGCCAACAAACGTGGCGCCATCGAGCGAGCGCTGACTTACATGGGCCTGCAACCGGGCAAGGCGCTGAACGACCTCTACGTCGACAAGGTGTTCATCGGCTCCTGCACCAACAGCCGCATTGAAGACATGCGCGAAGCCGCCGCGATCGTCAAGAAACTGGGCCAGAAGGTCGCCAAGAACGTCAAGCTGGCCATGGTGGTGCCGGGCTCCGGCCTCGTGAAGGAACAGGCTGAGCGTGAAGGCCTGGACAAGATTTTTGTGGCCGCTGGCTTTGAGTGGCGCGAACCCGGCTGCTCCATGTGCCTGGCCATGAATGCCGACCGGCTGGAGCCCGGCGAACGCTGCGCCTCCACCAGCAACCGCAACTTTGAAGGCCGACAGGGTGCGGGTGGCCGCACCCATCTGGTCAGCCCGGCCATGGCGGCGGCGGCGGCCGTGCATGGCCATTTTGTCGACGTGCGTAAATTTGTCTGAACCGAGTCACACATGCAAAAATTCACCGTACACAAGGGCCTCGTGGCACCGATGGACCGCGAGAACGTCGACACCGACGCCATCATCCCCAAGCAATTCCTCAAATCCATCCGCAAGACCGGCTTTGGCCCCAACCTGTTTGACGCGTGGCGCTACCTGGACGCCGGCTTTCCCGGGCAGGACCCGGCCAGCCGCAAGCCCAACCCGGACTTCGTGCTGAACCAGCCGCGCTACGCCGGCGCCTCCATCCTGCTCGCGCGCAAGAACTTCGGCTGCGGTTCCTCCCGCGAGCATGCGCCGTGGGCGCTCGACCAGTACGGCTTTCGCGCCATCATCGCGCCGAGCTATGCCGACATCTTCTTCAACAACAGCTTCAAGAACGGCTTGCTGCCCATCGTGCTGCCCGAGGCGCAGGTGTCCCAGCTGTTCGACGAGGCGTTCGCGTTCCCGGGCTACCAGCTCACGGTGGACCTGGAACGGCAAGTGATCGTCAAGCCCCAAGGCGAAGAGCTGCCTTTCGATGTGCAGGCTTTCCGCAAATACTGCCTGCTCAACGGTCTGGACGACATCGGCCTGACCTTGCGCCAGAGCGACAAGATCAAGGCATTTGAAGCCGAGCGCCTCGCGAAGAAGCCCTGGCTCAACCACACCATCCCGGGTTGATCAGCCGGTATTTTTCAGTCAAATCATGCTTTTGCCCCATCAATATGGGCATGAGCGGCCATACAAAAAAGATAGCAACCATGAAAATCGCAATTCTCCCGGGTGACGGCATTGGTACCGAAATCGTCGCGGAAGCGGTCAAGGTCCTGAGCGTTCTGGACCTGAAGCTTGAAACCGAAACCGCGCTGGTGGGCGGCGCCGCCTACGAGGCCCATGGCCACCCCCTGCCCGAAGCCACCCTGAAGCTCGCCAAGGACGCCGACGCCGTGCTGTTTGGCGCGGTCGGTGACTGGAAATACGACAAGCTGGACCGTCCGCTGCGTCCCGAGCAGGCGATTTTGGGCCTGCGCAAAAACCTGGGCCTGTTTGCCAATTTCCGGCCGGCCATCTGCTATGAGCAGCTGACACACGCCTCCAGCCTCAAACCCGAACTGGTCGCCGGCCTGGACATCCTGATCATCCGCGAGTTGACCGGCGACATCTACTTCGGCCAGCCGCGCGGCCGCCGTGTGGCCACCGACGGGCACTTTCCTGGTGCCGAGGAAGCCTTTGACACCATGCGCTACTCGCGCCCCGAGATCGAACGCATCGCCCATGTGGCCTTCCAGGCGGCGCGCAAGCGTGGCAAGCGCGTCACCAGCGTCGACAAGGCCAATGTGCTCGAGACCTTCCAGCTCTGGAAAGACGTCGTGACGGAAATCGGGCTGCAGTACCCCGACGTGGCGCTGGACCACATGTACGTGGACAACGCCGCCATGCAGCTGGTCAAGGCACCCAAGAAATTTGACGTGGTGGTCACGGGCAACATGTTTGGTGACATTCTGTCGGACGCCGCCGCCATGCTGACCGGCAGCATCGGCATGCTGCCTTCGGCCAGCCTGAATGACAAAAACCAGGGCCTGTACGAGCCCAGCCACGGCAGCGCACCCGACATCGCGGGCAAGGGTGTGGCCAACCCACTGGCCACCATTTTGAGCGCCGCGATGATGCTGCGCTTCAGCCTGAACCAGCCCGAAGCCGCCGCGCGCATTGAAAAAGCCGTGGATGCGGTGCTCAGCCAGGGGCTGCGCACACCCGACATTTACAGCGAAGGCACGACCAGGGTCGGTACCGTGCAAATGGGCGATGCAGTCGTGAAGGCGCTCGGCTGACGTTTTTTTGCCGCAAACCGGCTCAAACCACCGCGTTGCCGGGGGTTTGAGCCAGCCGTCAGCCGCGCGAAGCCCAAGCTTGGCTACAATCAGCACCATGTGTAAAAACCCCGCACCCATCCGCTGCACTGCCGCCTCGCGCGCGCTCAGCGCTGCGCCGGTTTTTGCCCAGATCACCAAAACGACCACCATTAAAGGCTGACAAGCCCGGTTCGTCGTGCCCGCCGGCTCGATGAGCCGGGTCAAAAAGCCTGTTTTTCGTACTTTTTGAAGGGCAATTCCATGAAACTCAAAGGCAATCTCACAGGACTCGTTGGCTGGCGCGGCATGGTCGGCTCGGTGCTGATCGACCGCATGCAGGCCGAAGGCGACTTCGACCTGATCGAGCCGGTTTTCTTCTCCACCTCCAATGCCGGCGGCAAAGCCCCGGCCCAGGCAAAGAACGAAACCACGCTCAAGAATGCTTTTGACATCGAGGCGCTCAAGAAGTGCGACGTCATCATCACCGCACAAGGCGGCGACTACACCTCCGAAGTATTTCCCAAGCTGCGCGCCGCCGGCTGGAAGGGTCACTGGATCGATGCGGCCTCCACCCTGCGCATGAACGATGACGCCGTGATCATCCTGGATCCGGTCAACCTGCCCGTCATCAAAAATGCCATGGCCAAGGGCGGCAACAACTGGGTCGGCGGCAATTGCACGGTCAGCTGCATGCTGATGGGCGTGGGCGCACTGTACAAGGCGGGCCTGGTCGAGTGGATGACCAGCATGACCTACCAGGCCGCTTCCGGCGGCGGCGCGCAGCACATGCGCGAGTTGCTGACGCAGTTCGGCACGCTCAACAGCGACGTCAAGGCGCTCCTGGACGACCCGAAATCCGCCATCCTTGAAATCGACCGCCGCGTGCTAGCCAAACAGCAGTCGCTGAGTGGCGGCGAAACCGCCAACTTCGGCGTCCCGCTGGGCGGCTCGCTCATCCCCTGGATCGACAAAGACCTGGGCGACGGCATGAGCAAGGAAGAATGGAAGGGCGGCGCCGAGACCAACAAGATCCTGGGCCAAGGCGCGGCCTTTGGCACGGCCGAAACGCCGGTCGACGGCTTCTGCGTGCGCATTGGCGCCATGCGCTGCCACAGCCAGGCGCTGACCTTCAAGCTCAAGAAAGACGTGCCGCTGGCCGACATCGAAGCCCTGATCGCCGCCGACAACGACTGGGTCAAGGTCGTGCCCAACACGCGCGAAGCCTCCATCAAGGACCTGACACCGGTGGCCGTGACCGGCACCATGCAGATCCCTGTGGGGCGTCTGCGCAAGCTGACCATGGGCCCGGACTATTTGGGCGCCTTCACCGTCGGCGACCAGCTGCTCTGGGGGGCTGCCGAGCCGTTGCGCCGCATGCTGCGCATCCTGCTGCAGGCTTGAACGCAGGCACGGACGGGCGGCCGGGAGGCATCCCGTCCGTCCGTAACCACTTGTCACAGGTCGTTGTCGTCAGACAACATCTGAAACTTGTAAGTTGATGCTAACTCGCCGTGTCAAAACTTAAGTGGTGTCTTAGCTTGTCAGCCTAATGCCTTGATGTTATGGTTGTTTTTCGAAAATTCGCATTGAGGTTTTTGTGCGCCTAAGCAGAATAAAGTTACATGCAACCCCAGCAATCGAGGATCAAAAACCCATGAATCATCGTGGTCGTTGGCGTATTGGTGCTCTGGCGAGCGCTATTGCATTGCTGGGTAGCCTGGCAAGTCTGGAAGCACATGCCCTGGCGTTGGGCCGAATAACGGTTCAATCGGCGCTGGGGGAACCCCTTCGCGCAGAAATCGACATCGCGGACATCACTGCAGACGAGGCCTCCAGCCTGAAGGCGGGTGTCGCGTCTGCCGACACCTTCAAGGCAGCAGGGCTTGAATACACCACCGCGCTGTCTGGCCTGCAGATCAACCTGCAGCGCCGCGCCGATGGCCGGGCTTATTTGCGCCTGACCAGCAGCCGACCCGTGAACGAGCCGTTTGTCGACCTCATCCTTGAGGCCAGCTGGGCCTCCGGACGGATCACCCGCGACTACACCATGCTGTTTGACCCGCCCAACCTGCGGTCCGCGGGCACGGCTGTCACGCCAACCGCACCCCAGTTGTCACGGCCGGTCGCACCGAGTACCGCAGCGCCAGCCCGGGGAACGACTTCCCCTCCAGCCACACCGCCAGCCCCACCCGCAGCCAAAGCCGCGCCGGCTGACAAAGCCCCCGTGGGCGACAAACAGCTGACGGTCAAGGCCGGAGATACCGCCGGGAAGATCGCTGCCGAGAACAAACCCGCCAGCGTATCGCTGGACCAGATGCTCGTGGCCATGCTCAGGAGCAATCCGAACGCATTCATCGGCGGCAACATCAACCGGCTCAAATCCGGCGCCGTGCTGGAAATGCCCAGCGCGGAAACAGCCAGCGCGATTTCACCGCGCGAAGCCACGCAAACCATCGTTGCCCAAAGCAGGGATTTCAACAGCTTCCGGCGCAAACTCGCCGAAGGCGTGCCAACCGCCCAGGTAGCCGATGCCGACAGGCAGGCCGGCGGAAAAGTTCAGGCCAAGGTGGAGGATCGCACACCGGCAACCACCACCCCCGACAAGCTGACGCTGTCCAAAGGTGCGGTTCAGGGCAAAGCAGCAACCGAAGACAAGATAGCCAAAGACAGGCAAGCCCAGGACGCCTCCACCCGCGTGGCGGAGCTGTCCAAAAACATCAGCGATCTCAACAAGCTGGGCGTTACCCCCGCTCCGGTGGCAGCCGCCAGCGCCGCCAAGGCGCCCGGCGTTGCCTTGCCCGCGCCGTCGGGCCTTGCGGCACCCGCACCTGCACCTGTGCCCCCTGCGGCTGTGGCGGCCAATTCAGCCCAACCTGGCACCGCCGGCAGCCCCGTATCCACACCAGCGGCTCCAGCCTCTGCAGCCACCGCGGTCCCGGCCGTCCCCGCTGCCAGTGCTGCCGCAGCGGCCAATGCCGCGGACAGCACCACAAACACCGCAGCGGCAGCTATCACCCCGGCCTCTGCAGCCGGTGCAATGCCCCCAGTGGCTGCAGTCGTCCCCCCCAAGAAGCCCGTGGTGGTCGCTCCTCCACCCCCGGAACCCAGCCTGGTGGACGGTTTGCTGGAGAACCCGCTGACCCTGCCGCTGGCCGGCGGCCTGCTGGCCCTGCTGGCCGGCTTCGGTTTTTACCGCTACCGCCAGCGCGGCAACCCCGCCCAGGTTGACAGCTCCTTCCTGGAAAGCCGCCTGCAACCCGACTCCTTCTTTGGCGCCAGCGGTGGCCAGCGCATCGATACCAACGAGGGCAACGCCACGGGATCGTCCCTCGTGTACTCGCCCAGCCAGCTCGATGCGGCCGGCGATGTGGATCCAGTGGCCGAGGCCGATGTTTACCTGGCCTACGGACGAGACTTGCAGGCTGAGGAAATCCTCAAGGAAGCCCTGCGCACCAGCCCGACGCGCGTGGCCATCCATGCCAAACTGATGGAAATCTATGCCAAGCGCCGCGACACCAAGGCCTTTGAGACCGTGGCGGTCGAGGCCTTCAACCTGACGCAGGGCAATGGCCCGGACTGGGCGTATATCAGCGAAATGGGCCGTGAACTGGATCCGGGCAACCCGATGTACCAGCCTGGCGGACAACCCATGGCCGGAGGCAAAGGCAGCGGCGCAGCCGCTTTCAATACTGCTTCCGGCACGGTCGCCAGAGCAGCCCAGCCTGCACCTGCCGCCCCCGTGACGCCGCCTGTGGTGGATGTCGATCTCGACCTCGATTTCTCGCTGGGCGATGCAGAAGACGCGGCGACCACCCCCGTTGCCTCGCCTACCCCCCCGGTACGACCGACACCCCCCCGGCCGCCAGAGCCGCCTGTGGCAGCGAAGCCCGCCCCCGCGCCAGCTCCCGCCTTGCCCGACCTTGACATGGATTTCGGCAGTGCCACTGTCTCGCTGCCCGAGATAGCGGCCCCTGCACCGGTATCCAAGCCTGCCGCAGCGCCGGCGCTCGAGATGGACTTCCCCTCCGCGGGACTGGACTTTACCCCCGAGCCCATAGCTGCCCCGAAGCCGGTCCTGGCCACCAAGGCCGCCGCCGCGCCTGCGCCAGCCGCTTCCGACAGCGGCATGCTGGAATTTGACCTCGGTTCGCTGTCGCTGGACCTGGACGACGGCCCCGCAACTGAAAGCCCGATTCACACCCAGGCAGCCGCGTCCAACGATCCGCTGGAAACCAAGTTCCAGCTGGCCGAGGAATTCCGCTCCCTGGGTGATCCGGACGGCGCGCGGTCCCTAGCCGAAGAGGTGCTGGCCGAAGCCAAAGGGCCGCTGAAGGTCAAAGCGCAGGCGTTTCTCAACGCCCTGGCGTGAACCCGGGGTGGTATTGCAGGCCGGCCTGAGCGCCTCGCGTTCGCTGGCCGAGAAGGTTTCCCCGTGAGGATTGCGCTCGGTATCAGTTACAGCGGCAGCGCCTATGAAGGCTGGCAAAGCCAGCTGTCGGGCAACACGGTACAGGACAAGCTGGAGCTGGCACTGGGCAAATTTGCCGCCCGGCCCGTGCGTACCCTGTGCGCCGGCCGCACCGATGCCGGCGTTCACGGGCTGATGCAGGTCGTGCACTTTGACACCGTCCTGCACCGTGACATGGGGTCATGGATCCGCGGCACCAACACCTTTTTGCCTTCCGACATCGCGGTGCAGTGGGCACGCGAAGTTCCTGACGCGTTTCATTGCCGAGGCAGTGCCATTGCACGCCGCTACGCCTACGTGGTGCTGGAATCACCCGTGCGACCCAGCGTGGAGGCCGGACGTGTCGGCTGGGTCTACCGGCCGCTGGACGGTGCGGCGATGCGGCAGGCCATCACGCACCTGGTTGGCGAGCATGACTTCAGCTCCTTTCGGGCAGCGCAATGCCAGGCCAAATCGCCCGTCAAAACCATCAACCGGATCGAAATTTCGGAGCGTGCCGGTACCGGTTCAAAGTACTGGCGCTTCGAGTTCGAGGCCAACGCCTTTTTGCATCACATGATCCGCAACATCATGGGCTGCCTGGTCGCCATAGGTCAAGGCAGCCATGAGCCTGGCTGGCTCCTGGAGGTGATGGCCGCACGCAGCCGGGATGCCGCCGCCCCCACCTTTTCACCCAACGGCCTCTATTTCCTGGGGCCTGTCTATGAAGACCACTATGGCCTGCCAAATCGCACGGCGGCTTATGATTGGATCCCATGACGCTCCCCCCGTTGCTCCCCCACTGCGTGTGGGTCGCCTCCCCCCTCAAGGGGGCAACACCTGCGGCCCGGCAAAGCCGGTTCCGCGGCGTTCCTGGGCTGTGCAGCGCCGGTTTCATAGGCTATGCGCGGCGCTTCGCGCCATAGACCCCTCGGTATGAGCACGCAAAATACCCCGCCGCCCACTCGCACCCGCATCAAGATCTGCGGCCTGACGCGGGAAGAAGATGTGGATGCGGCTGTGGCCGCGGGCGCAGATGCGGTCGGTTTTGTCATGTATGAGCCCAGCCCGCGTTATGTGACGGTGGAACGAGCCGCCGAACTGGCCCGCCGCTTGCCGCCCTTCGTCACGCCGGTGCTGCTCTTCGTCAACGCACCACTTGCAAAAATCATGGCTGCCTGCGCCCATATTCCCTCGGCCTTGCTGCAGTTTCATGGTGATGAAACGCCTGAAGTCTGCCTGCAGGCGGGCCGGCCCTTCATGCGCGCCGCCCGTATCCCGCTGGGCGAACATGCCGCGGCAGACCCCGCCGGAAACCAGGGTCGCTTCGATCTCGTAAAATATGCCGAAGATTTCAAGACAGCCCAAGCCATCCTGCTCGACGCCCATGTCGAGGGCTATGGCGGCGGCGGGAAAGCATTCAATTGGTCACTTCTTCCTCCAAGCGTCAGCGCTCACCTCGTTTTGTCTGGTGGATTGACGCCTGCAAATGTGACCGATGGCATTTTGCAAGTCAGGCCGCGCTGTAAAACGCTGGCCGTTGATGTGAGCTCAGGCGTCGAGATTTCCAAAGGAATCAAAAGCGCCGACAAAATCAACCAATTTGTCGCATCCGTTCGCGCGGCCGACGAACAACTTGCAAGAAACCCTCCTAGCCATGTTCGACTATCACCAACCTGACGTTTCCGGGCATTTCGGAATTTACGGCGGCAGCTTCATTTCCGAGACTCTGACCCATGCGGTCAATGAGCTGAAAGACGCCTACGCCAAATACCAGAACGACCCGGAATTCCTCGCCGAATTCCATTCCGAGCTGAAGCATTTTGTGGGCCGCCCTTCCCCCATCTACCACGCGGCCCGCATGAGCCGCGAACAGGGCGGCGCGCAGATTTACCTCAAACGCGAAGACCTCAACCACACCGGTGCACACAAAATCAACAACACCATCGGCCAGGCCATGCTGGCACGCCGCATGGGCAAGCCGCGTGTGATTGCCGAAACCGGCGCCGGCCAGCACGGCGTGGCCACCGCCACCATTTGTGCGCGCTACGGCCTCGAATGCGTGGTCTACATGGGCAGCGAAGACGTCAAACGTCAGAGCCCCAACGTCTACCGCATGAAGCTGCTGGGTGCCACCGTGGTGCCGGTTGAAAGCGGCAGCAAGACGCTGAAAGACGCGCTGAATGAAGCGATGCGCGACTGGGTTGCCAATGTGGACAACACCTTTTACATCATCGGCACCGTGGCGGGCCCGCACCCCTACCCCATGATGGTTCGCGATTTCCAGAGCGTGATTGGCACGGAATGCCTGGCGCAGATGCCCGAATTCATCGGCAAGCCCCAACCCGACGCGGTGGTGGCCTGCGTGGGCGGCGGCAGCAATGCCATGGGCATTTTTTATCCTTACATTCCCTATGAAACAACACGCTTGATCGGCGTGGAAGCCGCCGGCGAAGGCATGGACAGCGGCAAGCACTCGGCTTCGCTGCAGCGCGGCCTGCCCGGTGTGCTGCATGGCAACCGTACCTATGTCTTGCAAAACGAAGACGGCCAGGTTACCGAAACGCACAGCATCAGTGCGGGGCTGGACTACCCTGGCGTGGGCCCGGAGCATGCGTTTCTCAAAGACATCGGCCGGGCCGAATATGTCGGCATCACCGACGCCGAGGCGCTGGAAGCGTTCCACTACCTGTGCCGTACCGAAGGCATCATTCCTGCGCTGGAATCCAGCCACGCCGTGGCCTGCGCCATGAAAATGGCCAGAACCATGCGCAGCGACCAGAGCATTCTGGTCAACCTCTCGGGCCGGGGCGACAAGGACATCGGCACGGTGGCCGATTTGTCGGGGGCTGACTTTTATGACCGGCCTTCGATGCGCGGCCATGCCGTCAAGGGCAGCGAACAGTCAAAGGAATTTTCCGACGGGCCGCCCCTGGGAAAATTAGCCCCTTCTGGTGATGAAAGGGGCAGCGCACCGCCGAAGGCACACGAAGCGACAAGCGTGGGGGCCAGGAAATGAGCCGCATCAGCGCCACGTTCGCCAACCTGAAAAGCCAGGGCCGCAAGGCCCTGATTCCCTATGTGACGGCGGGTTTCCCGTTTGCCGACATCACCCCCGAGTTAATGCACAGCATGGTGGCCGGCGGCGCCGATGTGATTGAGCTGGGTGTGCCCTTCTCGGACCCGAGCGCCGACGGCCCGGTGATCCAGAAAGCGGGCGAAAAAGCCCTGGCCCTTGGCATCGGCCTGGCTCAGGTGCTGGAGATGGTACGCATCTTCCGCCAAAAAGACGGTGCCACGCCGGTGGTCCTGATGGGCTATGCCAACCCCGTCGAACGTTACGACATCAAGCATGGCGGCAGCGCAACGGAAAGCGCCTTTATCCGCGATGCCGCAAAAGCGGGTGTGGACGGCGTGCTGATCGTCGACTATCCGCCCGAGGAATGCGTCGAATTTGCTGCCCGGCTGCGCGCGCACGGCATGGACCTGATCTTCTTGCTGGCACCCACTTCTACCTCCGCACGCATGGCGCAGGTTGCCGAAGTTGCCAGCGGCTATGTGTATTACGTCTCACTCAAGGGCGTGACCGGCGCGGGCACCCTGGACGTGGACGCCGTGGAAGCCATGCTGCCGCGCATCCGCCAGCACGTGAACGTTCCTGTGGGCGTGGGTTTTGGCATTCGCGACGCAGCCACCGCCAAAGCCGTCGGCAAGGTGGCGGACGCGGTCGTGATCGGCAGCAAGATCATCCAGCTGATAGAAAACCAGCCGCGGGACAAGGTTGCGACCGTGGCCCATGACTTTCTGAAAGAAATCCGTACTGCTCTGGACTGATTTTTGACCCGCCAAACCCGGCGCATAATTGCGTTTTTCGCGCGCCTGCAGCCGCAGCGACAGTGAAACAGCGTAGCGCAGACGCATCCCAACAAGGACTGACACCATGTCTTGGTTAGAAAAACTACTTCCTCCAAAAATCAGCCCGACCGATCCGACCGAGCGCCGCAGCGTGCCCGAAGGACTGTGGATCAAATGCCCCAGTTGCGAGGCCGTGCTGTACAAGACCGATCTGGAAAAGAACCAGAACGTCTGCCCGCAATGCAGCCACCACCACCGCATTGGCGCGCGTGCCCGGCTGGATGCGTTTCTCGACGCCGAAGGCCGCTATGAGCTGGGCCAGGAAGTGCTGCCGGTGGATGCGCTCAAGTTCAAAGACAGCCGCAAGTACCCCGAGCGCCTGAAAGAAGCGCTGGAAAACACCGGTGAAACCGATGCGCTCATCGTGATGGGCGGCGCCGTGCACAGCATTGCCGTCGTGGTTGCGTGCTTTGAATTTGATTTCATGGGTGGCAGCATGGGCAGCGTGGTCGGCGAGCGCTTTGTGCGCGGCGTGCACGCGGCCATCGAGCAGAAAGTGCCCTTCATCTGCTTCACCGCCACCGGAGGCGCGCGCATGCAGGAGGGCCTGCTGAGTCTGATGCAGATGGCCAAGACCAATGCGGCGCTGACCCGCCTGGCCAAAAAAGGCCTGCCTTACGTGAGCGTGCTGACCGACCCGACCATGGGCGGCGTGAGCGCCGGCTTTGCCTTTGTCGGCGATATCGTGATTGCCGAGCCCAAGGCGCTGATCGGTTTTGCCGGCCCGCGCGTCATCGAGTCCACCGTGCGCGTGACCCTGCCAGAGGGCTTTCAGCGCGCCGAGTTCCTGCAGACCAAAGGGGCCGTCGACTTTATTTGCGACCGGCGCGAATTGCGCAAGACGGTGGCGAGCTCGCTGGCCATGCTGCTCAGGCAGCCGGCCGACGCCGTCAGCTGAACCCTGTAACCCGGCCCCGTTCACCGCGCCTGTTCTGCGCCTCTCGCGAAAGCGCTGCCGCGGGCACGAAATAGCCCCCTTTTGGGTTGGGCACATCTGGCAGCGGCCAGGAGCAGGGAAATGCGGGCGTGGGATGATGTCATTCAACGTAATTTGACGCATGACGCCATGTCCGAAACCTTGACCCTGACCTCCCTGCCGCTGTTTCCCCTGGGCACGGTGCTCTACCCCGGCGGCCTGCTGCCCCTGCGGATTTTTGAAGTCCGCTACCTCGACATGATCGGCAAATGCCACAAGGCGGGCGCACCTTTTGGCGTGGTCTCGCTGACCGAAGGCTCGGAGGTCCGCCGGCCCGACAATGCCGGGCCCGGCGGTGACGGCTTTGCGCACGAAGCCTTCAGCACGGTCGGCACCCTGGCCACGATCACCGAATTTTCAGTCCCGCAAGCCGGCTTGATGGTGATTCGCTGCACCGGGACCCAGCGTTTTACGATTTCCAGCAGCGAAAAAATGAAACACGGTCTGTGGATCGCCAATGTCACGCGCCAGGACGACGATATCGCCGTGAAGATCCCGGAAGACCTGCAGGACACCGCCAACGCGCTCGGCAAGCTGATCCAGACCCTGCAGACGCGCGGCGTGCCGGCCGGGCAAATGCCCATGTACCCGCCCTACAGGCTCGACGACTGCGGCTGGGTCGCCAACCGCTGGTGTGAATTGCTGCCGATCTCGCTCCAGCTCAAACAACGCCTGATGGAACTGGACAACCCGCTGCTCAGGCTTGAATTGGTGAGCGACATCCTGGGCCGCAGCGGCATCTCCGCTTAACGCCTGGCCTTCCCTTGCGTTGCGTGGCCTGGGCTTCGATCCGGGAAAATCCGCCGTATCACGGTCGTTAAACCGTAAAACAGCCGGTTAAAAACTTAAAATCATGGGTTGGGCGCTTTCTGGCCATTTTGGAATGGTGCAGCGCCCTGCACTTTCGAGACCTTTTTCCGGAACACCCACCCCTATGTCCATCCACCCCGCTTTGCCCGCAGCCGACAGCGCAATTTCCGCCCCGCCAGACGACAACCAGCTGATGGTCGAGCGGCGCGAAAAGCTCAAGGGCCTTCGCAGCGCCGGCGTAGCCTTCCCGAACGACGTCCGGCCCGAACACCGGGCCGAGGCACTGTTTGCGCAGTACGACAGCAAGACCAAGGAAGAGCTGGAACCCCTGGCGGTGAAAGTGAGCGTTGCCGGCCGCATGATGCTCAAGCGGGTGATGGGAAAAGCCAGCTTTGCCACGCTGCAGGACGCTTCGTTTGGTCCGTCCGGTGGGCGCATCCAGGTCTACATCAACAACGAGGGTGTGGGCGAAGAAGTTCATGCCGCCTTCAAGCATTGGGATCTGGGCGACATCGTCGCGGCCACCGGTACGCTGTTCAAAACCAAGACCGGCGAGCTGTCGATTCATGCCACCAGTGTCCGGCTGGTCACCAAAAGCCTGCGCCCCCTGCCTGACAAATTCCACGGAATGGCCGACCAGGAAGTCAAATACCGCCAGCGCTATGTGGACCTGATCATGGACGAGTCCGCCCGCAAGCGCTTCATCGCGCGCAGCAAGGCGGTCAGCGGCATTCGCGAATTCATGGTGGCCAACGACTTCCTCGAAGTCGAAACCCCCATGCTGCACCCGATTCCGGGCGGCGCCAATGCCAAGCCCTTCAAGACGCATCACAACGCGCTGGACCAGGAAATGTTCCTGCGCATCGCGCCCGAGCTCTACCTGAAACGCCTGATCGTCGGCGGGTTTGAACGTGTATTCGAAATCAACCGCAGCTACCGCAACGAAGGCATCAGCGTGCGCCACAACCCCGAGTTCACCATGATGGAGTTCTACGCGGCCTGGTGGAATTACTCTGACCTGATGACGTTTACCGAAGCACTGATTCGCGATGCGGCCCAAAAGGTCACGGGCTCCCTGCAACTGAGCTACGGCGGCAAGCCGGTGGACTTGGAACCGGCCTTTGAACGCCTGACCATTCGCGAAGCCATCCTCAAGCACACCGAAGCCGGTGCGCAGGTTGACGACGCGGCATGGTTGACCAACGCGCTCAAAAAACTGGGCTTGACCGAAGAAAAAAACCACCTGTCCACGCGCTCACTCGCGAGTTTGCAGGTAATGTACTTTGAGGAAACCGTCGAAGAAAAACTCTGGCAGCCGACCTTCATCATGGAGCACCCCACGGAAATCTCCCCGCTGGCGCGCGCCAATGATGCGCGCCCCGAAGTCACGGAACGCTTTGAGCTTTACATCACCGGCCGCGAATTCGGCAATGGCTTTTCCGAGCTGAACGATGCAGAGGAACAGGCGGCCCGCTTCAATGCCCAGGTGGCAGCCAAGGACAGCGGCGACGACGAAGCCATGTTCTACGACCACGACTTCATTCGCGCCCTCGAATACGGCATGCCGCCGACCGGCGGCTGCGGTGTGGGCATAGACCGGCTGATGATGCTGCTGACCGACAGCCCCAGCATTCGCGATGTGATTTTGTTCCCCGCACTGCGCCGCGAAGCGTAAGCGCGCCGCAGGGGCGTGCCTGCGCAGGCAACACGCCGGACAGGCCGGACCCGGTTCAGCCCTTGCGCTTTTTGAGCTTGTGCAGGTAGTTGTCCAGCACCGAGCGGATTTTGTGACGCACGGTCTTGCGCGCGGCTGGCGCTGATGCGGGCGCAGGCGCGGGCGCCTGTACTGGTGCCGATACCTTGACGGCCCCCGTTGATGCTGAAGGTACTGGCGGTAAGGTTGCCGACTTGCCGCGCTCGCTGGCCTCCACGGCTTCCGGGCGTTCCGGGCGTTCCGGGCGCGCCGGCTGCCCATTCGCATTCGTTACCGGCATGCGCAAATCATCAAGATAATCCCGCGCAATGTTGACACTGTCCTTCACGCCCAGCGCCGGATAGTGCTTTTCCAGCCACTCCTTGCCGCAACGGATGCCCAGGTCGCGCAGGCCGTGAATCAGGCCGGCATCGGTCGATGACTTGGTAGAGGCCGTGAAGCGCTCAAGCGCCTCGCCACCATCCACCCGGTGCATCAGCACATTCTTGTAGTGCCCCGGATCGAGCTTGCCTTCGGCCAACAGGCGCTTGACGAAATCAATGGCCCGCATCTCGGCAATCAGCCCGGCATTGAAGGTAATTTCGTTGATGCGGTCCATGATCTCGTTCGCGTTGGTCGGCAGTGACTCGCGCTTGATGGGATTGATCTGCACCAGCACGATATCGCGGCTGTCGCAGTGATAGATCAATGGATGGATCGCGGGATTGCCCGAATAACCGCCGTCCCAGAAATGATCGCCCTCAATCTCCACCGCCTGGAACACCATCGGCAGGCAGGCCGAGGCCATCACGGCGCTGGCCGTCAGGCGCTTGCCTGAAAACACCTCGGCCTTGCCGGTGTTGACGCGCGTGGCCACCACAAATACCTTGGGCGTGCCGGGGTGACGGGCGGTCGCCAGCCGTTCGAAATCGACCTGGCTCTCCAGAAATGTCTTGAGCGGGTTGATATCAAAGGGGTTGCTCTGGTAAGGCGACAGCGTATTGGCCCAGTAGCGCGTCATGGCATCGGTCCATAACCTGGACGGCCCCTCAGACGTTCCCATCGCCATGTGGCCAAACAGGATGTCAAACGGAGCGCGCTGCATTTTCGACAGCGACTGTGACATCGACGACGACAGCGCGCCCATGCTGACGATGCCGTTCCAGAAGCTGGCCAGCGCTTCGCGTGCCGCGTCATGCTGCTGCACTTTGGATTTTCCCTCGGCACCGGCAAAGCCATGCGCCAGCGCCACCGCATTCATGGCCCCTGCGCTGGTGCCGCTGATCCCCTCGATATCGATGCGCCCGTCTTCGAGCAGCGCATCGAGCACGCCCCACGTGAAGGCACCGTGCGAGCCGCCGCCCTGCAAAGCCAGGGTGATGCGACAGGTTGGAAAGCTTTGGACGTGGTTCATGGGTCAAGATTAGCAAAAAATGGTGTCGATGCGCGCCACACGCATCACGGCCGCTCCACGACTAAAATCAGTAACTTTCCCCGCGTCCGGGAATCAGCAGCCCTCCGCGGGCTTCCATGCATCCGGCTGCCTGCTGGCAAACGTCGGCAGCCATCAAACAAATCGCAAATGAATCCCGTCGGCCATCCGATGAAATACCTCTCGGGCTACCCTGACAGCCTCAAAGCCCAGGTACAGCAGCTCATGGCACAGGAGCGTCTGGGCGACATGCTGCTCGCGAAATACCCGAGGGCACACGACATACGCACCGACAAGGCCTTGTACGACTACGTGATGGACCTCAAAAACACGTTTTTGCGCAACGCCGAACCGCTCAGCAAAGTCGCGTTTGACAGCAAGCTCCATGTGATCGCTCACGCGCTGGGGACCCACACGGCCATCTCCAGGGTCCAGGGCAGCAAGCTCAAGGCCAAACGCGAAATACGTGTGGCCACGCTGTTCAAGGACGTTCCTGCCGAGTTCCTGAAGATGATTGCGGTGCACGAGCTGGCCCACATCAAGGAAAAGGCGCATGACAAAGCCTTCTATCAGCTCTGCACCTACATGGAGCCGCAGTACCACCAGTACGAATTTGACCTGCGCGTTTATCTCACGCACATCGATGCGGCGGGCAAGCTGGACTGGCCAGCGGCCTAACAGACACCCAAAATGGCATTGAAGACCGGCAAAGGCCTAAAAAAATCCCTCTTTCATGCATGAAATGGACTGCCAACCCATGAGACGGGTACCAGAAGCTACGTAATTGATAGCAAGCAGTCAGCGTTTCCACGAGGCAAGCCGAGACAAGCGTTCAAAAGCCATGTCGGTCACCACGGCCAGCATTCCCACCAGCACCGCTCCCTGTAAAACATAAGCGGTATTGAAGCCGCTGAGTCCGACAATAATCGGTGAGCCCAGGGTTTTGGCGCCCACGGTGGAGGCGATGGCCGCGGTGCCTATGTTGATGATGACGGATGTGCGCACGCCGGAAATCCAGACCGGCAACGCCAAAGGGGTTTCGACCTGCCGCAAACACTGCCAGAGCGACATGCCCATGCCGTTGGCCGATTGACGGACCGATTCCGGAACCGATTGAAGACCCGACACGGTGCCATGCACCACAGGTAGCAAGCCGTACAAGGTCAGGGCAATGAGTGCGGGCAGTTCGCCAAAGCCCACCACAGGCACCGCCACCGCAAGCACAGCCACGGGCGGAAAGGTCTGCCCCATGGACACCACAGTCTCCACAACCGGCTGGAACTGCCGCCCAATCGGGCGTGTGATCCAGACAGCGATAGCGCTTCCAAGTAGAACAGACACCGCGCTGGACACGCCCACCAGCTTGCAGTGTTGCCACAGCAGTTGCGCAAACGGCTCCTGGCGGTAAACGGGGCGGTCCAGCTCGGGGAAAAGGCTGGCAAACAGGGGCTGCGAATGCGGCAGCCAGAGCACCAGCGCCGCCAGCGCCAGCGCGGCCCACAGCAGCCTGTCTCCGGCCAGCCCGGCCAGACGCCGCAGCCCACCCGCGCTAGACATCAGAAGGCCCGGCCTTGCGAAAAATATCAGCGGCATGCAGCACGCCGGCGTGGGCGCCAGCGGCATCCGTCAGATTCACCACCGCGAGCTGGCGCATGGCCAGATAAGACACCGCCTCACGCAACGTGGTGGCCGCTGGCAGACTGGGGCCCCGATGTTGGGGTTCGTGCCGCGCCAGGCTCTGGGCAGACTGAAGCGACAACAGCTTGATGCCGATGTCGCCGCGGCCCACAAAGTCGACCACCAAGGCGTTGGCGGGCGCGGCCAAAAGCTCCAGCGGCGTCGCCACCTGCACAATCTGGCCCTGGTCGAGCAGCACGATTTTGGTGGCCAGGCGCAAGGCCTCGTCAATGTCGTGGGTGACCATCACGATGGTTTTGCCGGAGGCCTGGTGAACGCGCTTCATCTCCAGCTGCAATGACGCCCGGATCACCGGGTCCAGGGCCCCAAACGGCTCGTCCATCAATAAAACATCCGGGTCTGCCGCCAAGGCACGGGCAACACCCACGCGCTGCTGCTGGCCGCCCGATAGCTGGTGGGGGTAGCGAGTTCTGTAGGTCTCAGGGTCAAGGTCGAACAACTGCAGCAGCGTGGTGACGCGATCGCGGATTTTTGGGGCCGTCCAGCCGAGCATCTGGGGCACGGTTGCAATGTTGCGCTCCACCGTCCAGTGCGGAAACAAGCCCACAGACTGAATGGCGTAGCCCATGCGCAGGCGCAGGTCGCGCACCTTGAAGCTGTAGATTTCTTCGCCATCGAAAAGGATTCTTCCCGCGTCATGGTTTTCCATGCGGTTAATCATCTTCAGCATGGTGGATTTACCCGAGCCCGAAGCACCAATCAGGACCAAAAACTCCCCGCGGTCAATCTTGAGGTTCACCCCGTCTATCGCCGTGACAGGGCCATAAGATTTGCTGATGTTCTGAAATTCGATCATGACTGCATGCCACTTCTTGATCCGGTGACGCTGGTAAGGCTGATCAACACCTTGAACGCCACATCGGCCAACACCCCCAGAGCGATGATGGGCACGACGCCCAGCAACACCAGATCCTGCGCGCTGCTAAAGAGCCCTTCAAACATGATCGCGCCCAGCCCACCCGCCCCAATGAGCGCGGTAACGGCAGCCAGCCCCACGGCCTGAATGATGGCGGTGCGCACACCCCCCAAAACAACCGGCAGGGCCAAGGGGAACTCGATACGCCCGAAAATCTGAAAGCGCGTCATGCCCATGCCAGTGGCTGCATCAATCACACTGGACGGAACCTGCTCCAGGCCGGCCACGGTGGCCCTGACCACCGGCAGCAAACCGTACAGGGTCAGCGCAATCACGGCCGGAGCCAGGCCTACGCCACTGATGCCCGCCCTGGCGAGCGCGGGCCAGGCCGCCGCCAGCAGGGCCAGGGGTGCCATCAGCAGGCCAAACAAGGCAATCGAAGGGATGGTTTGAATGATGTTCAGCAGCGGAAACAGCGCGCCGGCGAGCCTGTTTTTTTGACAGGCCAGCCATCCCAATGGCAGGCCAATGCACAGGGTGAAGGCCACCGCCATCATCACGATCTGAATGTGCCGCACGACCACGCCCACAAAGATATCCGAGCGGTTTGCATACTCTTTCATGATGGACAGGTCATCGCACCAACCTGCCGACAGCATGAAGCAAACCGGACTCAGTACCGCCGCGACGACGGTAAAGCGTTGCGCGCTGCCCGCCCGCAGGCGCTGCATCCCATCCGCCGCGATCAAGACCAAAAGCAGCAGCGCGGCCCAGAATGCGCCCCCCAGTGAGGTCCGGGCAAGGGGCGACTCGGCCCCGGCGACCAAGGACGCATAACTGCCTGCGAGCCAGATCAGGCCACTCACAAGCACACAGGAAACCATGACCACGGACCACAGCAGTGCGCGAGCGGGTTTAAAAAATGCGGCAAGCAGCAAGGAGGCCATTAAAACGACCAGCAGCCACCCACGGCCTTGCAGCACCGCAATAAGGGAAACGGACTCGCCCGATACCAGACGGTTGGGTGCCACGCGCAAAAACGGCAAACCGTAAAGAACACACGCCCCCATGAACGACATGGCCGCCAGGACGGGGCTCCATCGCAGAGGAGGCGACCCCGAAGGATCTCCAGAAGGACGGCGCCCCTGAGTCACGCGGCAGGCTTACTTCAGCAGCCCCTTGGACTTCAGGAAATCTGAAGCCACTTTTTTGGCATCCTGCCCGTCAAGCTGAATCTTCGCGTTCAATGCCTGCAGGGTCGGACCGTCCAGCACCTTGAACACCGGGGCCAGTACGTCCCTGATTTTCGGATTTTTCTTGAGCGCTTCTTCCCGAATGATGGGCGTGGGCGCGTAAATGGGCTGAACGCTCTTTGGGTCTTCCATGATCACCAGGCCCAGCGCAGCCACCGCGCCATCTGTGCCATAGGCCATGGCGGCGTTCACGCCGGAGGTTTTTTCGGCTGCCGCGCGTATCGTGACTGCCGTATCACCGCCAGCCAGCGTCAGAATTTGGTCGGGCTTGAGTTTGAAGCTGTATGCAGTCTGAAAGGCAGGCAAAGCATCAGAGCGCTCGACAAACTCGGCCGATGCCGCGAGCTTGAACTGCCCGCCCCCCGTGATCCACTTGCCCAAGTCGTCCAGGGTCTTGAGCTTGTTGGCGGTCGCCACCTCTTTGCGAACGGCAATCGCCCAGGTGTTGTTGGCCGGTGAGGGCTCGAGCCAGACGATTTTGTTTTTGTCGTAGTCCAGCGTCTTGACACGCTCGTAGCCCGCCTTGGCGTTCTTCCAGACCGGACTGGATTCTTCCGAGAAGATAAAAGCGCCGTTGCCGGTGTACTCCGGGTAAAGATCAATTTCGCCGGCCGTGATGGCGCCGCGCACGACCTTGGTGTTTCCCAGCGAGGCTTTGTTTTCAGTCTTGATGCCGTTGGCCTCCAGCGCCAGGACAATCATGTTGCCCAGCAGCTTTCCCTCGGTGTCGATTTTGGAGCCGACCCGAACTGGTGCCGCTCCCTGCGCCAGCACCCCGCCTGCCGCCAGAGCACCGACCAGCAGCATGGCGGCCCTGCGTTGGATTGATTTCATGGTGAGTACTCCCAAAAGTGGACGAAGAGGATTTGACGATACCTCAGACTGACCGGCCTCGGCTAGTGGGCTGTAACGATTGAATCGAAAGCGCCCTACGCAGGGAGCAGTGCCCCTTACCCTGAACGTTGAAAACAGACGATCTGGTTTTAGTTCGAATTAACCATCAACGGCTGCCAGCGCCCCCCGAACCTTGGCAATGAAAGACCGGCAGACGGGCAGACAAACGGCTGGGGAAGCCGTGATCGATGCTGACTCAGGAGTTTTGACTATTCAGCAAAAAGTATCGCTATAGCCCATATAAATCGGGAACATTAAGCTATTTAATTGATAGCGAACCCGGAATTTTTGATACGACTGGCCTCAGGGAATCAAGCCCATCGCATGCATATAGGCGGGGTGCAACATGAGCTCGTCCCACTCGTGAGCCGGCGTCGCTGGCAGCAAATCAAGCCTGCGCATTTCGCTGGACTCCAAGGCCTCCCACTGCCCTTTGACCAGCGCCTCGGCCATGCCGTCAAGCAGTTCATCGACTGGTTTGCCATCCCCCACGGACTGGTTGCACAGCAGCACCATGTCGCAACCGGCGTTGAGGGCCGTGACCGCCGCCTCGGTGTAGCTGACTTGCCTGCCGTCAATCAGGCGCGCACCGGCCATGCTCAGGTCGTCGCTGAAAATCGCACCGCCAAAGCCAAGCTGGCCACGCAGGATGAATGTCAGCCATTTTTCCGAAAACCCCGCCGCTCTAGCATCGACCTTGGGGTAAATCACATGCGCCGGCATCACGCTGGTCAGCGTGGTGTTGAGCCATTCATAAGGCGCGGCATCGTCGGCGAGGATGGCCTTGAGGCTGCGCTTGTCGACCGGGATGTCGGTGTGGGAATCGGCCTTCACAAACCCATGTCCCGGGAAATGCTTGCCGCAGTTGGTCATGCCGCTTTGCAGCAGGCCATGCATCAGGCTTTTGGCCAGCAGGCTGACCACGCGCGGGTCCCGGCCAAAGGCGCGATCGCCGATGACGCCGCTTTCGCCCCAATCCAGGTCCAGCACCGGCGTGAAACTGAAGTCCACGCCGCAGGCACGCAGTTCGGCGCCCAGCACATAGCCACAGGCGGTGGCCGCGTTGGTGGCGGCCAGCTGGTCTTTCATCCACAGGGCACCCAGGGCTCGCATGGGCGGCAGGTGGGTAAAACCGTCGGTCCGGAAGCGCTGGACACGGCCCCCTTCATGGTCGACGCAAATCAGCAAATCCTGGCGAATGCGCTTGATGTCGGCACACAGGGCCGTCAGTTGCTGGCGGTCCTTCCAGTTACGGCCGAACAGAATGATGCCCCCTGTCAGCGGGTGCTTCAGGCGCCGGCGGTCGGCCTTGGTGAGGGACAGGCCCGCAATGTCGATGATCAGGGGAGCGTGCTGGGTCATGGGAAATATTTCAAGGTTGCCACTTCAGGGTTGCTATTTAATTGATAGCTGCCTGCTCAAATATCACATAGCTAAAAGGCATTTTTCTCTACTACGCAAAAGCTGGCCGCGTACTCGTTCTCGTCGGTCACGCTGACATGCACGCTCAGCTGACGGGTTTCAAACCAGTCCTTGAGCGCACCGTGCAACACAATCTCGGGCTTGCCGCTGGCCGCTTTGGAAATTTCACAATGGCGCCAGGTCATGGGCATGCGCATGCCCAACCCAATCGCCTTGCTGAAAGCCTCCTTGGCTGAAAACCGCGTGGCCAGGTAGCGAACGCCGCGATCGGGCCAGCGCACGCTGCGCTCTTTCCATGTGGCCAACTCGGCATCGCTGAGGATTTTTTGCGCAAAGCGCTCACCATGGCGCTCCAGGCTGGCACGAATGCGGCGCACGTCGCAGATGTCGGTACCCACTCCGTAAATCATCAGGACGTCACTGCAAAGGCTTCGTCAATACAGCGCAGGTAATCTTTCACGGTCGCGGTGTAGCCCAACTCCAGCGCATCGGCTATCAGGGCGTGGCCGATCGAGACCTCCTGCACGCCAGGCACTGCGCGCAGAAACGCAGTCAGGTTGTCACGGTTCAGGTCATGGCCGGCGTTTATACCCAAATTCAAAGCCGCTGCCGCCCGGGCGGCGCTGGAAAACCGGTTGAGCGCTTCCATTCTTTCCGTGCCTGACGAGGCCCGGGCGTAGCTTTCGGTGTAAAACTCCACCCGGTCGGCCCCCACCGCCTTGACAGCGGCCATGGCTTCGGCAACGGGGTCCATGAACAGGCTCACGCGCACCCGGCGGGCATGGGCCTGCTCGATCAGGGGCTGCAAGCGGTCGGCATCGGCGGGAAACGTCCAGCCATGGTCGCTGGTGAACTGGTCTTCGCTGTCGGGCACAAATGTGCATTGATGCAGCGGCAAGCCCCGCGCCGTCAGGTCACGCACAAAATTCATCAGGTTCTGGAAGGGATTGCCTTCAATATTGAACTCGCGGTCAGGCCAGTCCTTCATGAGGGCCGCGAGTTCGTACACATCATCGGGTCGAATATGCCGCTCGTCCGGCCGTGGGTGTACCGTGATGCCCTGGGCGCCCGCTTCCAGGCACAGCTCTGCGGCACGCAGCACGCTCGGAATATCGATATGCCGCGTGTTGCGAAGCAGCGCGACTTTGTTGATATTGACCGAAAGGGCGGTCTTGTGAACGCCCGAGGGTGCGGGTGGATGGTCAGTGTGGCGAAAAAGGGGCATGGCGGTATTGGGCTGTTAGAGGGCCTGCAGGTCCATCATCATTTGCCGGGTTTTCAGGACCTTCACACCGCAATGGTAGTGCAGCAGCGCACGCAGCTGGGTTTTAAGTTCATTGAGCCCGGGAATGCAGGCCCGCACCGTGTCGGAAAACAGGGCATTGTCGCCCAGCGCCTGCTGCAACGCCGTCCATTGCTCGCCGGTCAGACTGCTGCGGTCGTCGTCATGGGCCTGCCTGAGGCCGGCTTCCGCCACCAGCACGTAGCGGGTCTGGGGCGCCAGCGGCGCCAGCGTGGCCGTTTCCGCATCCAGCAGGGGCAACAGGCCAATATCACGCAGCAAACGCAGCTCAAAGGCCCGCAAGGCCAGCTGCAGCGTGTCTGTACTCTGGGTAGCCAGCAGCTGCACGGTGGCCGAATAGGCGTCAAAAAGCACCGGGTGCGGGTCGTCGCGGGCCAGCAGGCGCATCAGCAGCTCATTCAGGTAGTAACCCGACAGCAGGGCGTCGCCGGTGGGCATGACATGGCCGCCCTGCCACTCCGCGCTTTTCAGGGTCCGGATTTCGGCATCACCGCCAAAGGCAACATGCAAAGGCTGCAAGGGAAGCAAAATCGGCCGGAAGCTGGAGCTGGGTTTTTTGGCCCCGCGCGCCACCAGGGCCACCCGTCCATACTGGCGGGTAAAGACTTCCAGGATCAGGCTGGACTCGCTCCAGTCGTAGCGGTGCAGGACGTAAGCGGGTTCGTCACCTATACGTTTGGTAGCCATAGATGTCAGGCAGGAGACCCACAGCGAACCGCCACGTCGGCAATAAGCGACCGTGAGGGCTTCCCGTCCAGCCAGGGCCGCGGAACCGGCTTCGCCGGGCCGCAGGCGCAGCGCCCCCTCGGGGGGCAGGGAGCTACACGCAGTGAGCGACCGTGGGGGCTCAGTTCCCCGCGGAACCGGCTTAGCCGGGCCGCAGGCGCAGCGGCCCCCTCGGGGGGCAGCGCAGTACGCGAAGCGACAAGCGTGGGGGCCTCATTCATACCCGAAGGTCTTGACCCGGGCCTCGTCGTCCGCCCAGCCCGAACGCACCTTGACCCAGATCTCCAGAAACACCTTGTTGCCGGTGAGCGTTTCCAGCTCATGCCGGGATTCGGTACCGATTCGCTTGAGCTTTTCGCCCTTCTCGCCAATCACCATGCCCTTGTGGCCGTCGCGCTCCACGACGATGGTGGCAGCAATCCTGCGCAGGTTGCCCTCTTCTTCATATTTGTCAATGATCACCGTGGAGGTGTAAGGCAACTCGTCGCCGGTCAGGCGAAACAGCTTTTCGCGAATGATCTCGGCGGCCATGAAACGGTCGCTGCGATCGGTCAGCTCGTCGGCGCGGTACATCCAGGGCTGCGCCGGCAAATACTTCTCGCAGATGCCAAACAGCCGCTCAATATCCTTGGCATTGTTGGCCGACATGGGCACAAACTCGGCAAAATTATGCCGTTCCTGCATGGAGCGCAGCCAAGGCGCAATCTCGGCCCGGCGATGGATCAGGTCAAACTTGTTGGCCAGCAGGATGGCCGGTGTTTTTTCGGGCAGCAGGGCCAGCACCTTGGCATCGGCCAGGTTGAACTGGCCGGCTTCCACCACAAAAACAATCAGGTCCACGTCGTTGACGGCGCCCACCACCGTGCGGTTCAACGAACGGTTCAAGGCATTGCCGTGCCGGGTCTGGAAACCCGGGGTGTCCACAAACACAAACTGCGTGGCCTCCACGGTGCGCACACCGGTGATACGGTGGCGTGTGGTTTGTGCCTTGCGGGAGGTGATGCTGATTTTCTGGCCCACCAGTGCATTGAGCAAAGTGGATTTACCCACGTTGGGTTTGCCGACAATGGCAATTAGGCCGCAGCGCTGCGCGTCGACGGGCGGGGTGTCTGCAGCAGCCCCCGCTGCAGCACGCGATGACAAGGCCTGGGCCAGCATGGCATCCAGCGCGTCAGGGCCCTGCGCCTCGTCAGCGGGCAATTCAAGCGATATATTTGCCGGCTTCTTCGGCTCTTTTTTACCTGTACTCATGGTCTCTCAATGGTGTTGGACGGGCGCGGCTGCGACGCCGAGTCAGGAATCCAGGGTTTTGACGTACATCAGCATGGCGGCGGCCGCAGCCTGCTCACCGGCCCGGCGCGAGCCACCGATGCCGCGTTCCGCCCGGCCGTACTCGGTGATTTCACACTCCACATCAAATGTCTGCTTGTGAGCGGCACCCAACGTGCCCACCACCCGGTAAATGGGGAGGTTCATTTTGCGCCCTTGCAACCACTCCTGCAATTCGGTTTTCGGGTCCTTGCCGATGGCCTGCATCTGCGGGTTGATTTCCATATCCTTGAACAGGCGCCGTACCAGCTGGTCGGCCTTGTCGAAGCCGGCATCCAGGTAGACAGCACCTATTACCGCCTCCAGCGCATCAGCCAGAATGGACGGCCGCTTCTGCCCACCCGAGCGGGCTTCGCCCTCACCAAGCCGCACCATATCGGGCAAACCCAGCGTCAAAGCCAGTTTGTGCAGGGTATCCTGCTTGACAAGGTTGGCGCGCACGCGGGACAGGTCGCCTTCGGGCAACTCGCTCAATTGCTCGTACAGCAGACTGGCCACTGCGAGGTTCAATACAGAGTCGCCCAGAAACTCGATCCGCTCATTGTGGTCAGCGGAAAAGCTGCGATGCGTGAGTGCCTGCGCCAGCAGTTTGGGATTGGAAAACTCGTGCTGCAGGCGTTTTTGCAGTGCCAGCAGGTCTGGGCTTGAGGTGGCGCTGGCTCTCACTTATTTGGATCGGCCGTTGTACTTCAGCAGCAGGTAAGCGGGACCTGCCATGTGGATTTCACGGGTATAGGCGAAAGCCACCACGGTCTTGTCGCCCTCTTTCGTGACCTCAAGATCCCTGCCGGCAATCGATTTGATGTCGTCAATCGCCGCGGCTTTGTCAAAAATGGACTTCACTTCAGCCACCGTATTGCCTTCCTTGGCCTTGCTGGCAGCTTTGTTGATGGCCTGAAATTCGATCAGGGTTGGCACGACCTGGGCCGCCAGGATACCGCCACAACCAATCACGCCACCGACAAACAAAATGCCAATGAAGGAAATGCCGCGTTGCTGATGTTTCATTTTTTCTCCTGCTCTGGCCGGGTAGCCCTGTAGGTGACCGCTTGACCACCCCCGGGCGCCTACCCCATGCCGCAATTACTGAAAAGAACCAATGCGTTTGAGGTTGCCAAAGTTCATCCAGACAAAAAAGGCCTTGCCCACGATGTTTTTCTCGGGGACAAAGCCCCAATAGCGGGAATCCAGCGAATTATCGCGGTTGTCGCCCATCATGAAGTAGTGCCCTTCCGGCACCTTGCAAACCACGCCCTCGCTACTGTAACGGCAATTTTGCTTGAACGGAAAATCCTCGGCACCGGCAACAAAGGCCGGCCGGTCGTCGTCATTGAGCAGGCGGTATGTCCGTCCGCCATTGGTTTCCTGATACTGCTTGGCATAGCGCAGCGCATCCTCATCGAAAAAATCGGCCAACGGCACCTTGGACACAGGTTTGCCGTTGATGGTGAGTTTCTTGTTGAGGTAAGCCACCTCGTCACCGGGCACACCCACAACCCGCTTGATGTAGTCCAGGCTGGGCTTGGGAGGGTAGCGAAACACCATGACATCGCCGCGCTGCGGGCTGTGGTTGTCAAACAGCTTGGTGTTGATCACGGGCAGGCGCACGCCGTAGTGGAATTTGTTGACCAGAATCAGGTCATTGATGAGCAGGGTCGGGATCATGGAGCCCGACGGAATCTTGAATGGCTCAAACAGAAAGGAACGCAGCAGAAAAACCACCACAATCACCGGGAACAGGCCGGCGGTCCAGTCCAGCCACCAGGGCTGCATGATGAGCCTGGTTCTGGCTTCGCTGATATTGCTGTCGACCTGGTTGATGCCCATTTTGGCCAGTTCGGCCTGGCGTTTGGCGGCGGTCTGTTCAAGCACGGCAACCGCTTTGTGCCGCTGCGGCAGAAAATAAAACCGCTCCGCAAGCCAGTAAATGCCGGTGACCACGGTCGCCAGGAAAAGCAGCAGCGAGAAGTTGCCCTCCACTGCGCCCAGATACCAGGCAGCCCCGTAGCCGACAAACGCCGCCAGCACCAGGGCGGTGATGGAACTCATGGTGTTGCGCATTATTCTTCTACCTGCAATATGGCGAGGAAAGCCTCTTGGGGCACCTCCACCGAACCGATTTGTTTCATGCGCTTTTTACCCGCTTTTTGTTTTTCGAGAAGCTTGCGTTTGCGCGAAATATCTCCGCCGTAACACTTGGCGATCACGTTTTTCCGCAGCGCCTTGATTGTCTCACGCGCAATAATATTGGCGCCGATGGCCGCCTGGATGGCGACGTCGAATTGCTGACGCGAAATGATTTCGCGCATTTTGGCCACCACCGCCCGGCCCCGGTAGGCGGACTGGCTGCGGTGAACGATGATGGACAGCGCATCCACCTTCTCGCCATTGAGCAAAATGTCCACCTTCACCACGTCGGAGGCCCGGAACTCCTTGAATTCGTAGTCCATCGACGCGTAGCCGCGCGAAACCGATTTGAGCTTGTCAAAGAAATCCAGCACGATCTCGCCCAGCGGCATCTCATAGGTCAGCATGACCTGCTTGCCGTGGTAGGCCATGTTCAGCTGCACCCCGCGCTTGAGGTTGGCCAGCGTCATGACGGCGCCGACATAGTCCTGCGGCATGTACAGGTGCACGGTCACGATGGGCTCGCGAATCTCCGTGACCCTGCCGGCATCGGGGATTTTGGAGGGATTTTCAACCTTGATGATCTCGCCATCGGCCTTGAGCACCTCATACACCACGCTGGGCGCCGTCGTGATCAGGTCCTGGTCGAACTCCCGCTCCAGCCGCTCCTGGACAATCTCCATGTGGAGCAGGCCCAGGAAGCCGCAGCGAAAACCAAAGCCGAGGGCCTGGCTGACTTCCGGCTCGTAATGCAGCGAGGCGTCGTTGAGCTTGAGTTTTTCCAGCGCATCGCGCAGGGAGTCGTACTCGCTGGCCTCGGTCGGGTAGAGCCCGGCAAACACCTGGGGCTGGATTTCCTTGAAGCCGGGCAACGCTTCCGTCGCCGTGAAAGCCGCACCACCCGTGCCGGGTTTGATCAGGGTCACGGTATCGCCCACGCGCGCCGCCTGCAGCTCCTTGATACCCGCAATCACAAAGCCCACCTCACCGGCCTCCAGCGACTGGCGCGGCTCGGTGTGCGGCGTGAAGACGCCCAGTTGCTCTGCGTTGTACATGGCTTCGCTGGCCATGAGCTTGATGCGGTCGCCTTTGGCCAGGCGCCCGTCCACCACACGCACCAGCATGACGACGCCCACGTACGCGTCGTACCAGCTGTCGATGATCATGGCGCGCAAGGCACCGTCCGGATTGCCCTGTGGCGGCGGCACCCTGGCGATCACGGCTTCCAGAATTTCGTCTATGCCCATGCCGGTCTTGGCGCTGCAGGGGATGGCATCGGTTGCATCAATGCCGATCACGTCCTCGATTTCCTGCTTGGCATTCTCGGGGTCGGCCTGCGGCAAATCCATCTTGTTCAAGACGGGCACCACCTCCACACCGAGATCCAGCGCGGTATAGCAATTGGCGACGGTCTGCGCTTCCACACCCTGGCTGGCATCCACCACCAGCAGCGCGCCTTCGCAAGCAGACAGCGAGCGACTCACTTCATACGAGAAGTCAACGTGGCCTGGCGTGTCGATCAGATTGAGGTTGTAGACCTGGCCATCGCGTGCCTTGTATTTGAGCGCAGCGGTCTGCGCCTTGATGGTTATCCCACGCTCCTTCTCGAGATCCATTGAATCGAGAACCTGCGCACTCATCTCGCGATCCTGCAAGCCACCACAGCGCTGGATGATGCGATCTGCAAGCGTGGATTTGCCGTGATCAATGTGCGCAATGATCGAAAAATTTCTGATGTGATTCATCAACGAGAACACCTAAGTGCTTGAAAGTATTGCGAAGAGATTGCACGTCATTCGCGATGGACCATAAAAAAGGGCGCGTCGAGTAGTGACGCGCCCTGAACCAACAATCTATGGCAACTGCGATAGTTGGAACTTCATTGTAGGCAAAAAGCCAGCAGCGAACAGTCCCAAAATCTCCATATTTTTGTCGTTGCAGGCTAGCAACAGGAAACTTATACACAACTTATTCACAATTTTATACTGCTTGGCTCTGGACAACTTGTGGGCGATCTGTGGATCAGTACTGAATGGATGGAATTGATGATGAAAGCCACAGGAATCCCGGCGGTCGAGAAGCTCGATATATCAAAAAGGCACCGTAGCTCTACGGCATTCTACTCAAACTCATCATTGGATCGTTTAATTTTGTGAGTGAGTACTAACAAATTTAAAGATGATCTACCCAAAATATATTTTTTTGAAGACGCCCAAAAAACAGTATCTGGTGTGGAAAAACCCCCAACCCTGGCGGGGTATGGGGGTCTTTCATGCCTGTAGCGGGAGGGGCAACAGCGTAGCGAGGCCCTTGCCGCGAGGCAAACTCAAACCATTAACGCGCCGGCCGGATCAACACAAACTGCGCCAGTTCTCCCCGGCGAAACAGCACATTGACCGGCTTGCTCTTGTCAATTTTTGCGAGCGCAGTCTCGAACTCCTTGACGTTTGCGATTTCGGAGTTGGCAATGGCGACGATCACATCACCTTCGCGAAGTCCTGCACGGGCTGCTCCAGCCTCTGCGCTGTCTACCCGGACCCCGCCCTTGATCTTGAGTTCCTTTTTCTGTGCATCCGGCAGGTCGCTCACCACCAGGCCCAAAGCCTGTGCAGGGCCGGCGACCGGCGGTTTGGATTCCGGTGACGAGGCCTTGCGAAGGGGCTTCTCTGCCTCCACCTCCGCGATGACCACCGGCAAATCCTTGGTGGCACCCCGCCTGAAGACGGTCACCACCGCCTTGGTGCCGGGCTTCACATTGCCGACCATGCGCGGAAGATCACTGGATTTTTCGATCTGCTTGCCGTCGAACTTGATGATGATGTCGCCGGCTTCCACGCCTGCCTTTTCTGCAGGTGCACCAGCCTCCACGCCTCTGACCAGCGCCCCCCGGGGGCTGCCCAGACCGATGGACTCGGCCACTTCCTTGCTGACCTGATCGATCTGCACCCCGATGCGTCCACGCGTTACCCGGCCGCTGCTGCGCAGTTGGTCTGAAACACGCGTGGCCTCGTCAATCGGGATGGAAAACGAAATGCCCTGAAAGCCGCCAGAACGTGAATAGATCTGGCTGTTGATACCCACGACTTCCCCGCGCATGTTGATCAGGGGCCCACCCGAGTTGCCGGGGTTGATGGCCACATCGGTCTGGATGAACGGCAGGTAGTCACCGGTATCGCGCTGCTTGGCGCTAACAATACCCGCCGTCACGGTATTTTCAAGGCCGAATGGTGAGCCGATGGCCATCACCCATTCGCCCACCTTCAGACGGTTGATGTCGCCAATTTTCACGGCCGGCAGCCCGCTTGCCTCGATCTTGACCACCGCCACATCGCTGCGCTTGTCCGCGCCGATGATTCTGGCCTTGAATTCGCGCTTGTCGGTCAGCGTGACGATCACTTCATCGGCGCCTTCCACCACATGGGCATTGGTCATGACAAAGCCGTCTCCCGTGAGGATGAAGCCGGAGCCCACACCGCGCGGCTGCTCTTCGTCGGGCTGGGGCTGGCCGCGGTCGGGACGCGGCGTGCGCGGCAGATTGGGCGGCACGGGAATCCCGAAACGCCGGAAAAATTCCAGCATTTGCTCATCCACGCTTCCGGCGCCCGAAGCCTTGACTTTTTCTATCGTGCGGATGTTCACCACCGAGGGTCCAACCTGGTCAACCAGATCGGTGAAGTCGGGCAGCGCGCGGACCTGCGCCCATGCAGGGGCAGCAGGCAACACCACTGTGGCGGTCACCACGCCCAGCAGACCTGCGAGCAGACAGGAGCGCAGGGGTTTCCAGTTCAATTCAAGCATCATCGGCCTCGTCGTAAATGTTGGTAATCAGGCATGCAAAACTTGTGGGAAGGAAATAGGAATACCAGAGAAAAAGACAATACGGACAACATGCGGCGCCTGCGCCCTGTGGGAAAAATTTTCCAGCAACAACGCCCCTCACAGGCACTGTCTACTTTTTTCGCTCCAGTCCATTGGCAAAATGGCGCAGGGTTGCCATGGGAACTTCACCCATGATGGTTACCCAGTAAGCGTCCAGTTGCCGGGTCAGCGTCTGGGTGGCCCCCAGTGACAGGCTGGATTCCTTCTCATGGCGTTGCCGGTCATAGGGTTCCACAAAGATGGAGACGGAGGCAAGCCCGTCGGAGAAAATCCATTGCAGAGGCTCGGCACCTGGCGCGGCGCTCGCCGCGGGGCGCTTGTAGCAGCTCATGGGTTTAAACCCGGCAACAGGCGCTTTGAGCACCCAGCCTTCGGCGCTGGCCGTGGTCTTCACCATCACAGGCTTCTCAACGCGATAGCCGTCCACCTTGCCCATCATCTGGATAAGCTGGTCCATTTTGACCGGCGCATCGAGTTGCAGCTCCGAAAACGCGGCCTGCTCGAGCACCTTGCCGTCAGCGTCCAGGGTCTGCAACTTCACCACCAGGCCCTTTTTTTGCTCGGTCCAGATACGGTAGCCAAAACGCATGCTGTCCTTGGGAACCAGCATCACGACGTCCGCTTCGACGCCGGCCACCCGCTCTACGCCGTCATGCCGCATCTTGTAGAAATCGGCAATGCGGCTGTCGGTTGACTGGAGCAACTCGGGAAACATGCCCAGCGATTCCCGTTTTTCGCTGCGCACCACCTTGTGGTCGGGCATGAATGTAACGACCTGATCGTTGTGCCGGAAGATAGAGCGCGGCGCCCCGGTCAGGGTTTCAACCCTTTCCACCTGCTGGTTGCCTTCGCAGACATGCCAGACTTTTGCGCTCGACATGGCGCCACCCGACGAAACAACAAAGGTCCCAATATAGGAGCGTTTTTTGGAGGCCTCGTGCATGCGCATCAACCAGTCATTGACGCTTCTGGATTCCGCCGCCGTGGCAGGCGTGGACGCCGTGGCCGGCGAAGGCACCTGGGCCGCTACATAATTGATAGCGGCGAGTGGCCAAACAAAAAAGGCCACAAGGCGATAAGTCTTGAAATTCATGGTTGTTTTGAAGGCTCTGCCGCAGCAAAAGCTCATTCAACGCCCTGCATTCTGAGGCGTTTCAAAGGTGGCGTTTCGCAAAAACCCCGACGGCACCTGCAAGGCGGATGCACCACCCAACTGCTTGTGTGCGGTCAGCAACTCCTCCAGCCGGGCATCGCGCACTATCGGACCCTGCGGTGAAGCCACCAGCACCTGCTGAGCCGGGCCTTGGGCAAGCTGCGGTGCAGCATCAGGCATCAGCAGGCCCGAGGAGTTCCACGCGATGGCGGAAATGGCTGCCAGGGAAGCAAAGCCGGCCACCCACTTCCAGGGCAGCATGCTGTCATTGGATGCCGCGCCGCGGTGGTGGACCACGTTCGCACCAGTTTTTCCCCTGGCTTGCGCCGCTGAATCAAGTGCAACAGGCTGGTGGCGCGCCCGAAGCAACGGCTCTTGTGGCTCTTGCGAAAGGCGCTGGTTCAACCGACCCAGAAAGGCCAGGTCCGCCACGGGCGCCACGGGCGCAGGGGATCGCAACACCTCGCCAATCAAATGGTAAGCGGCCCAGCTGGAAAACGCAGATTCGTCGTGCTGGCAGGCCTGCAGTGCGGCGGCAAAGTCCTCACCGCCCAGCTGGCCATCGGCCAGGGCAGACATGAGTTCACTGGTTTGCATAGACGGTTTCATGATGTTCATGGGCAGTGGGCATGCCGGTTTATTAAAGGGCTTTACAGGCTGAAAGAAGGGCGTTATTCATTCATTGGTTCAATAGTGATTCAACAAGGCTCTTGACATGGATACCAGCCAACAACTACCAGCATCACCAGCGCTTGCCTGACTGGTTTTCCAGCAAGGGCTTGACTTTCCCAGAGATCGCTTCACGCGCCCTGAAAATACGGGACCGCACTGTGCCAATGGGGCAATTCATGGCCTCCGAGATTTCTTCATAGCTCAACCCTTCGATTTCGCGCAAGGTGATGGCCTGACGAAGCTCTTCCGGCAAGGCCTCCATAGCCGCGTTGACCATTTCCGCAATTTCCTTGCTTGCCAACACGGCATCCGGCGTTTCCGAGCTAGTTAGTTCGTTTTCCAGCGGGGAAGTTTCATCGTCCTCTCCGGATTTAAAGGAATTTTCGGAAACGGTGGGATCCCGCTTGAGATCCATCAGGGCTTTTTTGGCGGTGTTGACCGCGATCCGGTAGAGCCAGGTGTAGAACTGGGCTTCGCCCCTGAACTGCGCCAAGGCCCGGTAAGCCCTGATAAACGTCTCCTGGGCGATGTCTTCCACCAGATCCACATCGCGCACCATGCGCCCTATGAGGCGCTGAATGCGGCGCTGGTACTTGATCACCAGCAGCTCAAAGGCCTTTTGGTCCCCGGCCACGGCGCGCTCGACCAGCATGGCGTCGCTGTCAGCCGCTTTTTCGGATTGCCGGGGTGTCAGGTCCTCAGTCATGGCTTTATCCGTGTGGCATCAACAGGAAGCTCATGGCCCGATACTGCCACAGCCGGCAGCGGCTCTGCAGGCATCCCGTCCAATGAGCGGGAAGAGCCTGCCGGCTTGTGCGGGGAATATACCGCCCGGCGCAGGTCCAGCCAGCGCTCTGGCAACACCCTTCGCTCCGCCCAAAGCCAGAGTCCGGCACGCGCCGGATTCTGAAGCCGGAGCAGTAGCATGTGCTGGAAATCAGCAATCACCGAGAGTTCGTACCCGGCAACGCCCGCCTGGTAAGCCTGGCTTTCCCAGTGCCACACCTCGCCGTCCCATGCCAGCCGGCCAGAGGGTACTTTTTTCCAGCCAACCCATGCCAGGGCGCCCGCACCGCATACCGCTGCAACGACCAGTGCCATCCGCCAACCAGATTGACGGACAAGGTGAAACCAAAATAAAACCAGCAACACACCCGCCAGCCACAGACCCAGCAATAGCCAGCCCTGAAAACGCGAACGCCCCAGCGGATAGACAACCGGCGGGGCGTTGTGGGTGATCAAGACAGTCAGTGCGGTGCTTGGGCGCGTGCTTGAAAAGGTGGAAACAGGGCGACGTCAGGCGCGCTTGAAAACCAGCGTACCGTTGGTGCCGCCGAATCCAAAATTGTTTTTCACCGCAATTTCAATGTTGGCGTCGCGCGCCACGTTGGCGCAGTAGTCCAGGTCGCACTCGGGATCCTGGTTGAAAATGTTGATGGTGGGGGGGATCTTCTGGTGATGCAATGCCAGCACGGTGAACACCGACTCAATGCCACCGGCGCCGCCCAGCAGGTGGCCTGTCATCGATTTGGTCGAACTGACCACCATGTTCTTCGCATGGCTGCCAAATGCCGCCTTGATGGCGTTGGTCTCGTTCAGGTCGCCCAGCGGCGTGGAAGTTCCATGCGCGTTGAGGTACTGAACCTGATCGGCGTTGACGCCTGCATTCTTCAATGCCATGGTCATGGAACGGCACGGCCCGTTGATGTCGGGTGCGGTCATGTGATAGGCGTCAGCGCTCATGCCGAAACCGATGACTTCAGCATAAATCTTTGCGCCGCGCGCCTTCGCATGCTCGTACTCCTCGAGCACCAGAACACCACTGCCCTCGCCCAGTACAAAGCCGTCGCGGTCCTTGTCCCAGGGACGTGAAGCGGTCTTGGGGTCCTCATTGCGGGTTGACAGCGCGCGGGCTGCGGCAAAGCCGCCCACACCCAAAGGCGACACCGTCGCTTCAGCACCGCCGGCAATCATGACGTCGCAGTCGCCGTATTCGATCATGCGGGCTGACAGGCCAATGGCATGAAGGCCGGTGGTGCATGCCGTGACAACCGCGATGTTGGGCCCCTTGAAGCCAAACTTGATCGACACATGGCCGGAAATCATGTTGATGATCGACGCCGGCACAAAAAACGGGGAAACGCGACGTGGGCCGCGATTCACCAGCTCGGCATGCGTCTGCTCGATCATCGGCAAACCGCCAATGCCCGAGCCGATGTTGCAACCAATGCGGGTAGCCAGCTCGTCGCCGAGCGCATCGCCGGTAGGCAAGCCACTGTCAGCGACCGCCTGGAACGCCGCAGCCAGGCCCAGGTGAATGAAGCGGTCCATGTGCCGGGCTTCCTTCTCGGGGATGTAATCCTCGATCTTGAAGCCCTTCACCTCACCCGCGAACTTGCAGGCAAAGTTGCTTGCATCAAATTGCGTGATCAGGTCAATGCCGGGAGTTCCGGCAAGCAAATTGGCCCACGAATCAGCGACGGTATTACCTACCGGGCTGACGCAACCCAAACCTGTCACAACGACACGACGACGGCTCATTCAGTAATCCTGAAAAAAACCCGAAAAGACCCTGAACGGCCTTTCAGGTTGAATGACGGCAAAGGCAAAGGTCTGGAACCTTGGGCCTCAAGCCTTTTGATGGGTGTTGGCGTAGTCAATCGCATTCTGGACGGTGGTGATTTTCTCGGCATCTTCGTCGGGAATCTCAATGCCAAACTCGTCTTCCAGAGCCATAACCAGTTCTACGGTGTCAAGCGAGTCAGCGCCGAGATCGGCCACAAAGGCTTTTTCACTGGTGACTTGACCTTCTTCAACGCCAAGTTGCTCGGCAATGATTTTCTTAACACGTGCTTCGATATCGCTCATAGTTCCCTCTGAGGGTTGTAAATTAATCCGTGATTTTACCGCGTTAGGGTCGTTTCCCTAAGCATCAGGCCGGACGGATAAAAACCGGCCCCGATTTGATGTGTTTTACCACCGTCAACCCATGCTCCTCATGAGGCAGGCTGAGCGGCTACATGTACATGCCGCCGTTGACATGAATTTCCTGCCCTGTGATGTAGGCCGCTTGCGGACTGGCCACAAAAGCCACAGCATGCGCAATATCCTGCGGCTTGCCGAGATGGCCCAGCGGAATTTGCCCCAGCAGCGCTTTTTGCTGCTCTTCAGGCAGGCTGGCCGTCATGTCGGTCTCGATAAAGCCCGGCGCCACGCAGTTGACCGTGATGTTGCGCGAGCCCAGTTCGCGCGCCAATGCTCGCGTCATGCCTGCCACACCCGCCTTGGCGGCGGCGTAATTGGACTGCCCCGCGTTGCCTGATGCACCCACCACCGACGTAATGCTGATGATGCGGCCATAACGCTGCTTCATCATGATGCGCATCACGGCGCGGCTCATGCGAAACACCGCCTTGAGATTGGTGTCGAGCACCGCATCCCAATCGTCGTCCTTCAGGCGCATGGCCAGCATGTCACGCGTGATTCCGGCATTGTTGACCAGCACCTGCAGGCCGCCGTGTTCCCGGACGATGCTGTCTATTAACGCCTCGGCCGCCGCAGCATCATTCACATTCAGGTTCTTGCCGGCACAACCGGGGAAAGTGGCAAGGACCTGGCTGATTTTGGCCGCACCTTCATCACTGGTGGCCGTACCGATGACCTTCAGGCCCTTCTGGGCCAGCTCCAGCGCAATGGCGGCGCCTATGCCGCGCGACGCACCGGTGACCAGTGCAACCTGTCCTTCAAACTTGACTTCATTCATGCCAGCATCTCCTTCACGTCTGCCATTGAGGCCGGGTCAAACAGGGGCACGCCCGTCAATTCCGGGTCTATTCTTTTGACCATACCGGCCAGCACCTTGCCCGGCCCGCACTCGACAACCGTCGTCAACCCGCGCGCCTTGATGGCCTGGACACACTCGACCCAGCGCACCGGCCCGAAAGCCTGCTTGTAAAGCGCTGCGCGAATGCGATCGGCATCCGTCTCTACCGCCACGTCGATATTGTTGATGACGGGAATCAGCGGGGCCGCGAAATCGATGGCAGCGAGTTTTTCCCTGAGTTTTTCGGCGGCCGGTTTCATCAGGCTCGAATGAAACGGCGCCGACACCGGCAGGGGCAAGGCCCGCTTCGCGCCGTTGGCTTTCAGCACCTCGCAAGCCTTGTCCACCGCAGCCTTGCTGCCCGCAATGACGGTTTGCAGGGGGTCGTTGAAATTGACGGCTTCCACCACCTCATCGGTATTGAGCCCGAAGGTGCGGACCGCCTCGGCACAACCTTCGATGACCCTGGCTGCGTCCATGCCCAGAATGGCCGCCATCGCGCCCACACCCACAGGCACGGCGTCCTGCATGGCCTGGGCGCGGAAGCGCACCAGCGGCGCGGCCTGCGCCAGGGACAGCACCCCCGCAGCCACCAGCGCAGAATATTCGCCCAGCGAATGGCCAGCCACGGCGGCCGGCGCCGTGCCGGTTTCCGCCATCCACGCCCGGTAGGCGGCCACACCCGCCACCAGCATCACCGGCTGGGTGTTGGTCGTCAGGGCCAGGGCCTCCTTGGGGCCGTCCTTGATCAGCTGGCCGATATCCTGACCCAGGGCATCCGATGCTTCGATGAGTGTTTGCCGGACGACAGCATGGTCGCCCCAGGCGTCCAGCATGCCCACCGACTGCGAACCCTGACCGGGAAAAACAATAGCGAACGATTTCAAATAATTACTCCAGTTATCAAGCGGCGAACCCTGTCAGCGCCCGCCATTCTAAGAAACCCATCAGGACGGCAACCGGTCAGGCACGCCCCACCCCACCCGCCGCCATGCGGCCCGCGATTTTCGAAGCGGAAACGGCCGTCAGGTGAACGCTGCTGCGGTGGCAGGCTTGCGTCCGGCGGGGCTTTCAGGGAAGCGCCCGGCAACACCGCCTGCTGCGGTGCCGCCGCATAGCTGACGGCAGGCAGGCGGTTGGAGATTTTCCAGCCGGCCAGGACAAAGGCCGCCACCAGCAGCAGGATTGCAATGGCATCCACACGGCCTGACGGTCTGAGACTCAAACGGCCACCTGTCTGTCAGAAGCTGGCCGGGAAATACAGGCAGCCATCTCAATAGTTGAGAAGCACTGCACCCCAGGTAAAACCGCCGCCCACGCCTTCGAGCATGAGGGTGTCACCTTTTTTCACCTTGCCGCTGCGCACGGACGCATCCAGTGCCAGCGGGATGGATGCAGCCGAGGTGTTGCCATGCTCGTCTACCGTGACGATCAGCTTTTCCAGGGGCACCTTCAGCTTCCTGGCAGTGCTATGCATGATGCGGATATTGGCCTGATGCGGAATCAGCCAGTCGATGTCCGTATCCAGCAAATTGGCCTTGGCCAGTGCGGCCCGGGCCGCACTTTCAAGTACACCCACGGCCAGTTTGAACACCGCCTGCCCGTCCATTTTGAGGAAGGGATCGCCCAGCACCTGGCCGCCCGATACATTGCCCGGTACGCACAGGATGCCGACATGCTTGCCGTCAGCATGCAGATCGCTGGCGAGGATACCCGGCGTCTCCGACGCTTCCAGCACCACGGCGCCAGCACCATCGCCAAACAGCACGCAGGTGGTCCTGTCGGAGAAATCCAGAATGCGCGAGAACACTTCCGCGCCAATCACCAGCGCCTTGGTGGCCGAGCCGGTTTTGATCAACGCATCGGCCACGGTCAGTGCATAAACAAATCCACTGCAAACCGCCTGGACATCAAAGGCCGGGCAACCCGCAATGCCGAGTTTGTTCTGCACGATGCATGCGGCAGAGGGAAACACCATGTCTGGCGTCGACGTCGCAACAATGATCAGGTCGATGTCGGACGCCTGACGACCTGCAGCTTCCAGCGCGTGCCGGGCAGCTTTCACGGCGAGGTCGCTGCTGGACACATCGGGCGCGGCGAAATGGCGCGCCCGGATACCGGTGCGCTCCACAATCCATTCGTCGGAAGTTTCAACGCCTTTGGTGGCCAGCTCGGCGGCCAGCTCGGCATTGGTCAGTCGGCGCGGTGGCAAGTAACTACCGGTGCCAGTGATGCGTGAATAACGGGTCATTGATTAGTGTGCCGCTGTTGGGACTGCTGGGTCAACTGCCATCGAAGAAACCGCAGGCACGCCATTGTTGGCCGGTGCCGGCTGCCCCGCCACCAACAAGGGGGCGGCATGGGCGATGCGTTCGCGAACTCTCTCCAGCAAATTGTTACGAGCCGCATCATAAGCCCGATTCAGCGCCCTCTCAAAAGCAAAGGCATCTGCGGATCCATGGCTTTTGAAAACCAGGCCTTGCAGGCCCAGCAATGCGGCGCCGTTGTAACGCCTGTGGTCTACCCGGTTTTTAAATGCAGTTAGCACAGGATAGGCCACAATTGCCGCGCATTTCGTCAAAATATTGCGTGAAAACTCAGCCTTGATGAAGCCACCGATCATGCTCGCCAGCCCCTCGCTGGCTTTCAGCGCCACATTGCCGACAAAGCCATCGCACACCACGATATCGGTTGTGCCCTTGAAAATATCGTTGCCTTCAACATTTCCGTAAAAATTTAGATCACCGGAAATAGAGGCAGATCGCAGCAATTCACCGGCCTTTTTAATGGTTTCACTGCCTTTTATCGCCTCTTCACCGATATTGAGCAGTCCAACGCTAGGCGCGGGTTTACCGGAAATGGCGGCCACCAAGGCTGAACCCATGACCGCAAACTGCAGCAAATGGTCGGCAGTGCAATCCACATTGGCGCCGAGATCCAGCACCGTGGTGGCGCCGCCCGCAGCATTGGGCAGCTGTGTCGCAATGGCGGGCCGGTCGATGCCCTCCATGGTTTTCAGCACGTAGCGGGCAATGGCCATCAGTGCGCCGGTGTTGCCGGCCGAAACAGCGGCCTGGGCGACACCGTCCTTGACCTGGTTCATGGCCACCCGCATGGACGAGTTCTTTTTTCGCCGCAATGCGATTTCGATCGGATCGTCCATGGTGACGATCTCGCTGGCGGCAACGATTTGACAGCGGGGATGCGATTGCAGCAGGGCGTATTGCGGGTGCGCCGCCAGAACGTCTGGCTGACCCACCAGCACCACCGAGGCTTCCGGGTGGCCGCTCAAAAAGGCCAGGCTGGCGGGAACGGTCACGTCCGGGCCAACATCCCCACCCATGGCATCGACAGCGATCCTGATCATGAAAAGACCGGCGCAGTCAAGATTGAATTATGGACAAAAGAAAGGCCCGCAGTATCAGTGCGGGCCAGTACATCAAGCGCGGAATTACGCTTCGGATTTGGTTTTCAGCACCTTGCGGCCACGGTAAAAACCGGTCGGGCTGATGTGGTGGCGCAGGTGGGTTTCGCCCGTGGTGGATTCCACAGCGATGCCTGGCACGGTGAGTGCGTTGTGCGAGCGGTGCATGCCGCGCTTGGAAGGTGACTTTTTGTTCTGCTGGACGGCCATGATCCGCTCCTGAGGGGGGTATAGGGTTGGTAAATTACGCGCCAGATTTTTGAATTCAGGTAGCTGGGCCTGTATGTTGGTCTACAGGGCCGCATCACTACATTGGCACGCGAAGCCTTTGATTATAGCGCGATACCGGCAATTTTGGCCATCACCCCGCCCGGCAATTCCGTGGCTGCGCATCATTCCAGTGAATTCCCGCCGCCGCAGATAGTAAATCTAATACAAATTTATTACTTTTTCTTGAGCTGCGCCAGCACAGCGAAAGGATTGGGCTTCTGACCGGATTCGTCGGCGACGTCAGCCTCACCAGCCTGCAACTTGGGAGCCACCGGGCATTCGCCGTGCATGGGCACCAGTGGCAACGCCATCAACAACTCGTCTTCAAGCACCGCCAGCAAATCGAATTGCGGCTCCATCACCAGCAGGTCTTCTTCGGACTGATCGTCCTCGGCCATCGCAATGTCTTCGTTGGCAACAAAACGGTACCACTGATCCACCTGGACAGGGGTGACCACCGCCCCCATGCAACGCTGGCAGGTCAGCGGCACATCCGCTTGCGCTTGCAGGTGCAGCCAGACCTCGTCATCAGCCCCCGGGCGTGGCCGCAGCTCCGCCCGAGCCTCCCACTTTATAACTGACTCAGGCTCCAGCCCTTGTGTTTCCTCCACAAGGCGCTTCATATTTTGTAGCAAAGTGGTTTCGACAAGCGGCACACCATCCTGGGCGAAAGCTTGCATGTTGAGCCGGTGGGCTTGAAGAGATCTGGACATGGGTGCAGTGTAAGAGAATCGGAGCATGAACTCTGCCTCCAACCCGGTCGCCGCATCAACGGCAGCCACGGCCCTTGCGCCCACAAGCCGCCCACTGGTGCTGGGCTCGACCTCGCCCTATCGCCGCGAACTGCTGCAGCGCCTGCACCTCCCGTTTGAGGTGGCAACTCCCGACGTTGATGAGACACCGCTGCCCGGCGAAACGCCCCGCCTGCTGGCTGAACGTCTGGCACTCGCCAAGGCACGCGCGGTGGCTCGCAATTTTCCCCATGCGGTGGTGATCGGTTCCGACCAGGTGGCCGACCTGAACGGCCTGCCGCTGGGCAAACCAGGCACCCACGAACGGGCGGTTGCGCAACTGCGTCAGATGCGGGGCCAAACCGTGGTGTTTCAAACGGCGGTGGCCGTGGTGTGCCTGGAAAGCGGGTTCGAGCAAAGCAGCCTGGCGGCCGTGCGGGTGACATTTCGGGACCTGAGCGATGCGGAGATTGAAAACTACCTGCGCGCCGAGCAGCCTTATGACTGTGCCGGCAGCGCAAAAAGCGAAGGGCTGGGCATCGCGCTGCTCGAATCGATTGACAACGACGACCCGACCGCACTGGTCGGCCTGCCGCTGATACGTACCTGCAAAATGATCCAGGCGGCCGGTGTGGCCCTGCTCACCGGCAGCGGGGCACAGCGATGAGCGGCGCCATGAAAGGCCGGCTTTACCTGGTGCCCGCGCCGCTTGATTTTGGCTGCGACACCCAGGCCCCGCTTCAGGACGTGATGCCCTCGGGCACGCTGCAGGTCGCAGCCCGGCTGTCCTGCTGGATTTGCGAGAACGCCAAAAGCACCCGCGCTTACCTGAAGCGCATCAACGAACAGCACCCCCTGGCGCACCCGCTGCAGTCGCTACAAATTCAGGAGCTGCCGCGTGAGGTCCACAAGAAGGGCGATCACACCGGCAACTTTGATGCGCGGCCGCTGCTCGTGGCCGCGACGGAGGGCCATGACATGGGCCTGGTCAGTGAAGCCGGCATGCCGGCGATCGCCGACCCGGGCTCGTCAGTGGTGCGCGCAGCGCATGACCTCGGGCTGCAGGTGGTGCCGCTGACGGGCCCCATGTCGCTGATGCTGGCGCTGGCGGCGAGCGGCCTCAATGGCCAGAACTTTGCGTTTGTCGGGTATTTGCCGCAAGACGGCGGCGAGCGGACCCAGCGCATCCGCGAGCTGGAGTCTCTGGCCCTGAAAACCGGCCAGACCCAGCTTTTTATTGAAACGCCCTACCGCAATGCGGCCCTGCTACAGGCGCTGCTGCAAACGCTGCAGGGCAATACACGGCTGGCACTGAGCTGCGGCCTGACGCTGGACAAGGCCTCGTCGCGCAGCATGCAGGCCAGCGGCTGGAAACGCGACAAACCAGTCCTGCCACTGGATCTGCCCACGGTTTTTTGCATAGGCCGCTGAGAAACATCTGGGGCAGCCCGATAAAAAAAAGCCCGCACAATGAAATGGCGGGCTTTTTTTGGTTTTGTGGTGCAGCTGTTTTTTGGCGCTGCGTGATCCGAAAAGGCGCCTAGCGAATGGCAGGAATGACCTTGAAGGCCTTCATGGCCCCCTCGCCCATGGCCGCGCCAAACTTCTTGGCAAGGCGCTCGGCCACATTCTCGCGGCGCGTGTAGTCGATGATCTCTTCGGCCTTGACCACCTCGCGTGCCACATACTCCAGGCCGCCCAGCTGGTCAGCCAAACCCAGCTCCACCGCCTGCTGGCCGCTCCAGAACAGGCCGCTAAACATCTCCGGCATTTCCTTGAGGCGCTTGCCGCGGCCGGCTTTCACCACCGTGATGAACTGCTGGTGGATCTGGTCCAGCATGGCCTGCGCATACACGCGCTGCTTGTCGCTCTGCGGGCTGAAGGGGTCCAGAAAGCCCTTGTTCTCACCAGCCGTCAACAGCCGGCGTTCCACGCCCAGCTTGTCCATCAGGCCAGTGAAGCCAAAGCCGTCCATCAGCACGCCGATGCTGCCGACAATGCTGGCCTTGTCGACGTAAATCTTGTCGGCCGCCACCGCGATGTAATAGGCTGCCGATGCACAGGTTTCCTCCACCACGGCATAAACCGGCTTCTTGTGCTTGATCTTGAGGCGCAGGATTTCGTCATTCATCATGCCGGCCTGCACCGGGCTGCCCCCCGGTGAGTTGATCAGCAGCACCACGGCCTTGGCGCCATCGTCTTCAAACGCGGCACGCAGCGCCGCATTGACAAACTCGGCACTGGCGTCGGCGCCGGCGGCGATTTCACCCTTGATCTCCACCACGGCCGTGTGCGGCGCGGCCGCATCGGTGGCGGGGGTACCGCGGTGCAGGAGCATCCACACCAGCACGATGAAAAACGCCAGCCAGGACAGGCGCACAAAGGCTTTCCAGCGGCGGGCAGCTTTTTGCTCATTGAGCGATGCAAACGCCAGCTTCTCCAGCGTCGCGCGCTCCCAGCCGGGAGCCAGGGACGGGTCGGCCTGAAGGGCTTTTTTCGCTCCCGCTTCAGGAGCACGATCTTCCGGATAAGGACGGGACTCCGGCTGGTTCGGCCTGAAATCCGACTCCCGCAGGAGATCAGGGGAGGTGTCGTTCGGATTGTCGGGGCGGTTGGATTCGTTCATGGTCGCTAGTTTAGAGAAGTATTAGAACTGTACCGGTCTGAGGTTGTAAGCGGAATGCCAATAAACAACCCCGTCATTTTCCGAAAGCGTGATTTTGATCAACCCGCCCTGGCAGGGGCCGCCTGCGCACTGGCCGGTATCGGGCCGGTAAGCCGCACCATGGCTGGCGCACAGCAGCCATTGTCCGCTGTCGTCAAACACCTGGTTGGGCTGCCAGTCGAGTTCCATGGCCACATGCGTGCAGCGGTTCAGGTAAGCATGCGGCAGGCCCTCGTAACGGATGGCAAAAGCCCGGCAGGTCTGGCCCGCATAGTTGATATCGAAGGGCACTGCCTCCCCGCCGTCGACCAGGTCACTGGCATTGCACAGGGGTAACAGCTCATCCATGGGAAGCCCTTCAGTCGCTGGTACTAGCCATTACTAGCCATTGACCAGCAGCCAGTCATGGAGGTCCTGCACCGAATGGGCCACGTGGCGCGGCGCCAGGGCCGTGAAGGCATCAGGTTCGTGCGCGCCGTAGCTCACCCCCACACTGGGGCAGGCCGCATTGAGCGCCATCTGCAGATCGTGCGTGGTGTCGCCCACCATCAGCATCCGCTGAGACGTGCAGCCGAATTCCTCCATTAGCTCATGCAGCATCCGCGGGTCGGGCTTGCCGGCCGTCTCGTCGGCCGTGCGCGAGCCGTGAAACATGCCCTTGAGTTCCGCGCTCCGCAGCGCCTCATCCAGCCCGCGCCGGGATTTTCCGGTGGCCACCGCCAGCCGGAAGCCACGCGCCTTGAGGGCATTCAGCATCGGCAACACGCCGTCAAAGAGGATCAGGTCGTCGTAGTGGGCAGCGTAATGGTGGCGGTAACGGGCGCCCAGCTCGGGGTATTTTTCAGCGGATACATCCGGAGCCGCATAGGCCAGCGCCTGCATCAGGCCCAAGCCGATCACATAGGCGGCCGCCTGGTCGGTGGGCACGGTGCCACCCACGTCACGCACCGCGGCCTGGATGCAGCGCACGATGATGCTGGTGGAATCGAACAGCGTGCCGTCCCAGTCAAAGGCGATCAGGTCAAAATTTCGGGTGTGCATGCCTTGATTGTCGCTGGCCCCGGCACGCCCTGCAGGGCTGGGGCCATAGCGTCACGGTTCTCGGGTGCCTTCGGGCCGGAGCGACAGGAACTGCTGCAGTTCGTCGGGCAAGGGGGTTTCCAGGTGGATGGTCTTGCGTGTCTTGGGGTGGTTGAATTTCAGGCTCCAGGCATGCAGGAACATGCGCTTGAGGGGCGCGCCCCCGGCGACGGACTTCTGCAGGGACTTGTTCAGCTCGAAGTCGCCGTATTTATCATCCCCCGCAATCGGGTGGCCCTCGTTGGCCAGGTGCACGCGAATCTGGTGCGTGCGGCCGGTCTTGATGGTGACTTCGAGCAGGGTAAACGGGGTGCCCGGGGCCACGGGAAGGGCCGCAAAGGCGGACTTGACCTTGACCAGCGTGACCGAGCGCATGCCGTCGGGATGGTCATTGGACACCACCTTGACGCGCCGTTCGCCTTCACCAGCGCCACCGGGCAACAGGTATTTATGCAGCGCCTTGTCGATCACGCGGTGATTGGCAGGCCAGTTGCCGCTCACCAGCGCCAGGTAAACCTTGTCGGTTTCGCGCTCGCGAAATTGCTCCTGCAGCAGTTTCAGGGCCATGCGGCGCTTGGCGATCAGCAGGATGCCGCTGGTTTCCCGGTCCAGCCGGTGCACCAGCTCCAGGAAATCCGCCTCCGGCCGGGCCATGCGCAATTGTTCAATCACCCCAAAGCTCACACCGCTGCCGCCGTGCACGGCCACGCCGGCCGGTTTGTCGATGGCCAGCAGGAAGTCATCTTCGAAAAGGACGGGAAACTCCCGCGAGGGCGCATACCCGCCGACGGTGGAGCTGGCACCGTGGCGCGCCACCTCCTCGGCCATGGCCTGGGCCTTCTGGTCAGCCCGCTCCGAGGTCCGCACCGGCGGCAGGCGGACCACGTCGCCAGCCTCGAGGCGGGTGTCGGCCTGCGCCCTGCCCTTGTTGATCCGCACCTCGCCGCTGCGGATGATGCGGTAAACATGGGTTTTGGGCACACCCTTGAGCTGGCGGATCAGGAAGTTGTCGAGCCGCTGGCCGGCGTAGTCTTCATCGACCGTGACCAGCGTCGCCTGGGGCTGCGCCGGGGCAGCCACCTCGCGAACGACGGGACGGGACGGGGTCTGGGGCCTGGGTTGGGAGGCGGCAACAAGCGCGCGGACCGGTGCTTTAACCGGTCTCCTTGCCTTGCCTGCCGCTACCCCTATAATGTGTTTCACTAGCGATATGCTGTAAGTGGTTGATTTGTCTGGAGTTTAGTCCACCCAAGTCCGGAGCCCATCAAAAGGCTTGTTAACAAGCCGCCTACAGCCCCGCTGGAAGGTCGATGCCCTGCAGGCAATTGCCCGCAAGCGACGAGTGCCAGGCACCTCGCGGCGAGCGGATTACCGTGCAGACGAGTCGGCGTTTTGCGAATACAACTACGGAATACCATGCATTCAGCCCAAGTCACGCCAATCATCGTGCACAACAGGCTGCATGCGGATCCAGCTGAGATCAAGTCCTTTAACGGGTAGCCTTCTGATGACAACATGGGTCAGTCTGATAAATATATGCCTGCGGCGCCTTGGGGCCCTGCTTTTTGGCATAAATCAGCCTCCACCCATTGTCCAGTGGGCGCAAGCCGCTACATATTTTGTGGCAAGCACCTGTTTGACCCCTGCTCACTCCATCCACGCGCCTACGCCCAGACCACTTCGCTGACTGATTTTTCAGTCGGCCAGGGTGCGGTCAAAAGCTCTCCGGCAATTCCCCACGTTCGCACTGCGTCCCTCCGGCGTCGTTAGCCCATTTTGGGCATGTGATTGATGTTCGAGACATGACATCAAAACGAAGAACGATAAGGAAAGCTACCCATGAAACGGATGCTGGTAAACGCCACACAGGCAGAAGAACGCCGTCTGGCGATCGTCGATGGACAAAAACTCCTCGACTACGAAATTGAAATTGAAGGGCGCGAGCAGCGCAAGGGCAACATCTACAAGGCCGTCGTCACCCGCGTCGAGCCTTCGCTGGAAGCCTGTTTTGTCGATTACGGTGAAGACCGCCACGGCTTCCTGCCGTTCAAGGAAATCTCCAAGCAATACTTTGCACAAGGCGTGCCGGTCAGCCAGGCACGCATCAACGATGTGATCCGCGAAGGCCAGGAGCTGCTGGTCCAGGTGGAAAAAGAAGAGCGCGGCAACAAGGGCGCAGCCCTGACCACGTTCGTGTCGCTTGCCGGCCGCTATGTGGTCCTGATGCCCAACAACCCGCGCGGCGGTGGCGTGAGCCGCCGCATCGAAGGCGACGACCGGGCCGAGCTCAAGGAAGCGATGGACCAGCTCGAGTACCCGAACGGGATGAGCATCATCGCGCGCACCGCGGGCATCGGCCGCAGCGCGCCTGAGCTGCAGTGGGACCTGAACTACCTGCTCAAGCTCTGGACGGCCATCGACGGCGCCGGCAAGGGCGGCAAGGGCGCTTTCCTGATTTACCAGGAATCCAGCCTGGTGATCCGCGCCATCCGCGACTACTTCAACAGCGACATCGGCGACATCCTGTTCGACACCGACGACGTCTACGAGCAGGCCCGCCAGTTCATGGCGCATGTGATGCCCGAGCATGAGCACCGCGTCAAGCGCTACCGCGATGACGCACCGCTGTTCTCGCGCTTCCAGATCGAGCACCAGATCGAATCGGCCTACGCCCGCACCGTGCAACTGCCTTCCGGCGGCGCCATCGTGATCGACCACACCGAAGCACTGGTTTCGGTCGACGTCAACTCGGCCCGCGCCATCAAGGGCGGCGACATCGAGGAAACCGCCACGCGCACCAACCTGGAAGCCGCCGACGAAGTCGCACGCCAGATGCGCCTGCGCGACCTGGGTGGCCTGATCGTCATCGACTTCATCGACATGGAAGAGTCGCGCAACCGCCGCGACGTGGAAAACCGCCTGCGCGATGCGCTGCGGCAAGACCGCGCACGCGTGCAGTTCGGCACCATCAGCAAATTCGGCCTGATGGAAATGAGCCGTCAACGGCTGCGGCCAGCCTTGTCGGAAGGCGCATCGATTCCCTGCCCGCGCTGCGGCGGCTCCGGCCATATCCGCGACACGGAAAGCTCGGCGCTGCAGATCCTGCGCGTCATTCAGGAAGAGTCCCTGAAAGACAGCACGGCTTCGGTGCTGTGCCAGGTGCCGGTGGATGTGGCATCTTTCCTGCTCAACGAAAAACGCTCCGAAATCGGCAAGATCGAGCTCAAGCAGCGCATCAATGTGCTGCTGGTTCCCAACAAGACACTGGAGACGCCGAACTACCGCCTGGAGCGCCTCAAGCACGACGATCCGCGCCTGGACAATATCGAAGCGAGCTACAAGCTGGCCGACGAGGTGGAAGACCCGACGACGGTGACCCGCCGCAGCCAGGAAAAACACAACAAGCAGGAACCCGTGATCAAGGGCGTACTGCCCGATGCGCCTGCGCCGATTGCGCCACCCAAGCCCGAACCGGTAGCCCCTGCGGCCAAAGTGGCACCCCGCCCTGCGCCGGCAGCGCCCGCCCACGTGGCGGCCGAAAAAGGCTTCTTTGGCTGGATCAAGAGCCTGTTCGGCGGCGCCGAGGCACCGGCTGCTGCGCCTGCCATTGAAGTGAAAAAAGAAGAGCGTGGCGGCGACGCACGACGTGATGGACGTGGCGAACGTGGCGAACGCGGCGAGCGAGGTGAACGTTCAGAGCGCGGTGGCCGCGATGGCCGCCGTGGTGGCCGCAGTCGTGGTGAAGGACGTGGCGAGGCTCGCCCGGAGGGCCGCCCCGAAGGCCGTGGCGACCGTACCGAGGGCCGCGGCGGCGAACGCCGTGAACGCAGTCCCGAAGCACGCGGCGAAGGCGCACGCCAGGAGCGTCCCGCCGGCGAAGTTCGCGCTGAAGCCCGCACTGAAAATCGCGGCGAAGGCCAGCCCCGCGGCGAAAGCCGTGAAGGGCGTGAGGGTCGCGGCGAAGGTCGCGGTGACCGCAACCGCCGCGAGCGCGGCGAACGCGGGGACCGCATTCCGCGCGATGCGGTAGAGCAGGATCTCGCACTGGCCAACCAGGCCGCCATGGCTGCAGCCATGGGTGGCGATGCTGCCGTGCAAGGCCAGGACAGGCCCGCCCCGGAAGCCGGCCGTGACGGCGATCGCCAGCAGGGCGGACGCGAAGGACGGGGCGAAGGCCGCCGTGAACGCGGCGAACGGGGTGGTGAACGCGGTGGCCGTCGCAATGACCGCCGCGGCGAACGCACCGAGGGCCAGGGCCCGGCCCCCGAGGCGGCTGGCAACCTCGTGAATGCTGAAGCCGCGCCTATGGCCGCCGCCGCACTCGACGAGACCGGCCAGGGCGTCAACCCGGCAGACGAGCAACGCCAGCCCCGCGAACGCCGCAGCCGTGACCGCTACGGCCGCGACCGGCGCGAGCGTGGCGAGGAGCGCGGTGAAACCGGCGAGCGCAGCGAGCAGCCCGCCGAGGGCGCCGCCGCACCCGCCGGCTCAGCGCCAGGTCAGGTGCCAGCCCAGGAAGAGCGTGCGCCAGTCGCTGCAGAATTTGTAGCACCGACGACCCCTTCGGCAAACGTTCCAGTTGCGGTTCCGGCTCAGGTTCAGGCTCCCGCGCCTGCCTACACGGCACCAGCCGCTGTTGTCGCACCAGTGGCTGCGCCCGTGCCGGTACCTGCGCCCGCAGCAGCCGGTATCACGCTGCCCAAGGTCCAGGCCTACGCCCTGCCCCTGCAGGACCTGGCCCAGGTGGCCGAGTCTTCAGGCCTGCAGTGGGTCAACTCCGATGCGGCCAAGATTGCCGAGGTGCAAGCCGCCATCGCAGCTGAAATCAAACCGCTGCATGTGCCGCGCGAGCGCCCACCCCTGGCGGTGTCCGATGAAGGTCCACTGGTGCTGGTGGAGACCAAACGCGATCTGGGCTCGATGACGCTGCCCTTTGAAAACCCGGCCGCCTGATGGACTGACGGGCAATCACCCCCCATGAAAAAGGCCCCGCACGCGGGGCCTTTTCTTTGCCTGTCCACTTTGCCTGTCCAGCTTCTTGCGCCGGTATTCCGTGAAGTTTTGTGCTGCGCCCTGCACAGACAGCAGCGCCTGGCCGCAGAGTCCTTGCGCTTCTATCTCTAATTAAGCTGTGCAGCGCGCTTGTAGGCCTGGGCCGCCGCCGGCTCATCCTCACGCTGCTCAGCCAGCACTGCCAGCGCACGCCAGGCATTGCGGTGCAGCGTGGCATCCTGCAGGCCCATGGCGGCTTGCGACAGCAGCTGGCGGGCCTTGCCCCACAGTTGGCGGTTCAGGCAGGCCATGCCGGCCAGGTACTGCAGATTGGCGTCGCGCGGCCGGCTGAGCTGCGCCGTTTCGATACGGGCCAGCCAGGCCGCGTCCAGGGAGTCCAGGCCAGCTTCCAGCACCGTGATCAGCTTGATGCGAAGGTTGTCGCCGATCTCCGAGCGCGGCTCCATCATGCGGTCCCACACCTGCAGCAGCCAGGCGCGCGCCAGCCCGGCGTCGCCGTGCAGCGCCATCAGCCGCGATGCGGCATGCACCACCAGCTCAGGCATCGCCCGCTCGCTCTCGTCCAGCGAAAACCAGGCTTGCTGCAACTGCGCCGGATCATGCGCGTCGTTCAGCAACTCCAGTGCCAGGCCGCGCACAATGCTTTGCGCCGCCGCCTGTGAAAAAGCACGGTGCTTGGCCAGCAGGCGGGCGGTGTCCAGCGCCAGCAAGGTCTGCTTGACCTGACGGGTCGCGCGCAGCTTCATGCGCAGGGCCAGGGTACGCCGCGCGGCGCCTTGGGGCAACTGCGTCAGCCACTCGAGTGCAGCGCCGGCATCACGGTCTTCCAGCGCCCAGCGTGCCGCACGGAGCTGCACACCCTCGCGCACTTCCTGCGCATGGCGCTGGGCCGCGCTTTGCAGCGCCAGCTGCAGGTGCTGGTCGCGCAAGGCACTGTTTTGCAGGGACTGCGCGCTTTCCGCTACCAGCAGGTGGGCCAGCGATCGCAATTGCGTGGACCGGCTCGCGCTGTGGCCGGTCACCTGGCCCGATTGATCGGTGAGCAGGCCCAGGCTTTTTTCCTGCACGAGGGCGTTTTGCGCCGACTTGGTGGCGCGGATGTAGCGCCCCGCCAGCAGGTTCGCCAGCGAGTCCATCAGGGAGCCGTACATGGCACGCTCTTTCTGCTGGGCACGCCAGCGCCGCGCTTCCAGCGGCAGGGCGAACAGGGCCGACATGGCGCGCAGGGCACCGTACAGCAGCATGAAAAAGCCTGCCAGTACCAGCACCATCAGGTTGAAGGAAACATCAAGCCGGTGCGGCGGCCAGAAGACAGTGACCACCGCCTGGTTGTTGCCCGCAAACAGGGCCACAGCCACGGCGACACCAAACAGGGCCACAAGCCAGAGGGCGGCGCGCATCGTTGGCTCCCTGTCCTTAACGCTTAACGGCCTGCAGCCGCGGTGGCCAGTGCAGACATGGTTTCGTCCAGGCGGGGCAGCTCGCTGGTTTTGAGCTGGCCCTGCACCTGTTGCAGCAACTGGGCCGCCACCTGGGTCTTGCGCGAAGCAGGGTCAAAGTATTTACCCAGCCAGGCGTTGGCGCTCAGCAAGTCCGCGCGCGCGGCTTCCGTCTGGCGTGACAGCAGGCCAAGGCGCGCATTGAGCAGCTTGAGCTTGAGGTTTTCACGCAGGAAAAACGACTGTTCGGGAGAAAGCAGTGCCGCCTCAGGCTGCTCGATGCGGCTCACGCGCAAGAGCTTGCGGGCTTCTTCGCGCAGGTTGTCGAGCGTCCGCTGCGCCCAGGTATTGAGCACCAGCTTGTCAAACACCAGCAGCGAGTGCTGGGGCGCGGAGGCGCCAGTGTGCGGGACCGAAGCCGCCCCGGCGAGGCCATTCGCCCCGCGCACAGGCGCCGCAGCCACCATGGCATTGGCCAGCGGCAAGTCGTCGGCCAGGCGGACCAGTTCGTCGAGCTTGAGCAGCAGCACGGGCACATCGGTCAGGCTGGCCGCCTTGATGCGGTCCATGTCCCGGGAGATGGCGCGCTGCAAGGGGTTCAGGCGGGGCTGGGCGGCGCGCGCCAGGCGCTGCTCGGCCGACTTGAGCGCCGCGAGCAGCGGCTCGGCGCTGCCTGTGAGCTGGGCCTGCTGCTGGGCCAGCCGCAACGCAGACTCCATATCCACCACCAGATTTTCATCCCGCGAGCGTGACAGGCTCTGCATCAGCTCTTCAAGTTGCGTGCGCTGCAGGCTGACTTCGCTGATGCGGGTTTCCTGCAGGGCCAGCCGGGCCGACAGCTCCCGCGCGCCTTCCTGGGCCTGCCGGGCCAGCGTGCGCGCTTCTATCGCCTGCGCACCCGACTCCGTGCTGCGGCGGGCGAGTTCTTCCTGGATATTGCCGAGCTTTTGCCAGAGCAGCCCGCTGGCGAGCAAGCCGGCCGCCGCCAGCACCGCCACTAGGAGCGCCCATTTGCGGGGCACCACCCAGGCATCTGGCCGAACGGACTGCGGCTCGGCCGGTACCAGGGCGCGTTCCAGCACAGACTCGCTGTCGGAAACGGGTTGTTCGGGCTGGGCGGGATGGCTGCTGTCGCTCATGGATGAAGTGATTCTATCGAGCGGACAACGGCCTTGATGTCGTTCAGCGCCGGACGTGACTCCACAACAACACCCCAGCCCGCAGCACGCACGGTATCGGCAATGCGCGGATGCGTGGCCACGGCGCGCGCGTGGCGCCAGTCCATCGCCGGCAGGCTGGCCAGGTTGGCCACCGCTTCTGAACTGCTGAACAGCCAGACCGAGCCATCGGTGCTGGCAGCCCTGGCACGCCGCAGCTGCGCTTCGGTCAGCACCGGCGCACGGCGCTGGTACACCGCCAGGAAATCCACCTGTGCGCCCGCCGCTTCCCACTGGCGTGCCAGCCAGTCCCGGCCCGGCGAGCCTGTGCCCTCGCCCGCCGCACCGACGCTGTGCCCGCGCACGATCAGCACCCGGCGGCCCTGCCAGCGGCGCGGGCCCACCACCTGCCACAGGGCTTGCGAATCAAACTGGCTGGCATCCGGCGCCGGCGCATCGATCTGCGCCGCGGGAACGCCGGCGGCAAGCAGTGCAGCCACCGTGCCCGGCCCCGGCGCCATGAAGCGCAGGTCGGGCAATGGCCGGCTTAAGACCGAATTCGCTATGTTATTAATAGCTGATTGTTCAGTGAATTCAAGGCTAGCAGCCAAATTTCCCCTGAAAAAATGCTCTACCGCATTGGCACTGACAAACATGCAGGCAGCGTAGCTGTCCAGCGTTTGCCAGGCCTGCTCCAGCGCCTGCAGGTCCGAAAGCCTGCTGGCCGGTGCAATGTCAATCAGGGGTAGAGCCTCGGCCTCGATGCCGCTCTGCTGGAGCTGCTGCACCCAGTGCTGCGCATCGCGAGCGGGCCGGGTCACAATGACGCGGACAGGGCGGGGAATGCTCACTCGGCCCCCGCGTCAGGTGTCGGAAGGGGTGTTGGTGGCCCAGACCGCGCCGCCGGCACGCAGCTGCGCCGCCACCGCTTCGCCCAGCGCCTCGGCCTCGGAAAAACTGCGCACTACCGCTGTTTTTTGCACCCGCACCAGCGGGGCCAGTGGCTGGCCGGCCGGAGCCTCGGCGGTGGCCGGATCGCCCCAGGCCGCATGGAGCAGCATGCCTTCTGCGGCCGGACCTCGGGTGTAGGCGGCCAGCGGCATGGAGCAGCTGCCACCCATGGCGCGCGAGACGGTGCGCTCAGCCGTCACCGCCAGCCAGGTCGGCTGATGGGCCAGCGATCCGAGGGCCTGCATCAAATCACCGCGGTCGGCCCGCACCTCAATGCCCAGCGCGCCTTGCCCCGCGGCCGGCAGCATGTCGGCGGGCGCAAAGATGCTGCGAATGCGCGCCTGAAGGCCCAGCCGCTTGAGTCCAGCCGCCGCCAGCACGATGGCGTGGTAGTGGCCCTCGTCGAGCTTGCGCAGGCGTGTGTCGAGATTACCGCGCAGCGGCTCGATTTTCAGGTCAGGCCGCAGCGCTTTAAGCAGCACCAGCCGGCGCAGGCTGGAGGTTCCGACCACCGCGCCCTGCGGGAGGTCGGCCAGCGAAGCGAACTGGCTGGAGACAAAGGCGTCGTGCGGATCTTCGCGCTCCAGCACGCAGGCCAGCGCGAAGCCTTCGGGCAGATCCATGGGCACGTCCTTGAGCGAATGCACGGCCAGGTCGGCCCGGCCTTCGCTGAGGGCAATTTCGAGCTCCTTGACAAACAGGCCCTTGCCGCCGACCTTGCTCAGGGAACGGTCCAGGATCTGGTCGCCCTGGGTCGTCATGCCCAGCAGTTCCACCTGCCAGCCCAGACGCGATTCGAGCAGGGCCTTGACATGCCCGGCCTGCCACAGGGCCAGCCGGCTTTCGCGCGTGGCGATGACGATTTTGGGGGGGGCAAGCGGGTTGCCGGGTTGAAACGCTGCAGACACTCGTAACCTGTTCGTAATCCTTGGGGGAAAGTGAATGCTAGCATGCGGGGTTCAAGAACAGGTCCAGAACCAGAGGGTAGAGATGGTCATTTCAGCACGCGCCAGGAAGGTCAATGAGAACGCCAAAGACGGCACCACCACCGGCAAGGCCTCCACCCGGTCCCGGGACAACGAGCGCCCGCTGGTGGAAGACATCCGCCTGCTGGGCCGTATCCTGGGAGACGTGATTCGCGAGCAGGAAGGTCTCATCGCCTACGAACTGATCGAGCAGGTGCGCAAGCTGTCGGTGGCTTTTCGGCGCGATGCCGACCAGGAAGCCGACAAGGCGCTCAAGAAGCTGCTCAAGGGCCTGAGCGGCGAGCAGACCGTCAGCGTCATCCGGGCCTTTACCTACTTCAGCCACCTGGCCAACCTGGCGGAAGACCGCCACCATATCCGCCGCCGCGCCGTCCACGAGCGCGCGGGCGACACCCAGGAAGGCAGCATCGAAGTGGCGCTGGCCCGCCTGCGCTGGGCGGGGATATCCCCCAAAACCATCGCCAGCACACTGGCCCACAGTTTCGTGTCGCCGGTGCTCACCGCCCACCCCACCGAAGTGCAGCGCAAAAGCATTCTGGATGCCGAACGCGACATTGCACAGCTGCTCACGGCGCGCGATGACATCAAGGCGCTGGCGCAGGCCACCAACGCCGCAAAGGACGCCCTCACGCCTCGCGAGCTGGCGGCCAACGAAGCCCAGTTGCGCGCCCGCGTGATGCAGTTGTGGCAAACGCGCCTGCTGCGCTTTTCCAAGCTCACGGTGGCCGACGAGATCGAAAACGCGCTGAGCTACTACGAGGCCACATTTCTGCGCGAAATCCCCAAGCTCTACGCCAACCTGGAGCGCGAGCTGGGCAACCAGCCGGTGCACAGCTTCCTGCGCATGGGGCAGTGGATAGGCGGCGACCGCGATGGCAATCCGAATGTCAGTGCGGACACGCTCAACTACGCGCTGGCACGGCAGGCCGAAGTGGCCCTGCGCCACTACCTGACCGAAGTCCACTACCTGGGCGGCGAGCTGTCGCTGTCAGCCATGCTGGTGGAGGTCAGCCCAGGCATGCAGGCACTGGCTGAAAGCTCTCCGGACACCAACGAACATCGCAAGGACGAGCCCTATCGCCGTGCCCTGACCGGCGTGTACGCCCGGCTGGCAGCCACCCTGAAGGAGCTGACGGGTGGCGAGGCCGCACGCCACGCCGTGGCGCCGCAGAACGCCTATGCCCGGGCCGAAGATTTCCTGGCGGACCTGCGCACGATTGAAGCGTCGCTGAAATCGAATCACGGCGAGGCGCTGGTTGCCCAGCGCCTGCATCCGCTGATCCGGGCGGTCGAAGTGTTTGGTTTTCACCTGGCGACGGTGGACCTGCGCCAGAGCTCCGACAAACACGAGGAAGTGGTGGCCGAACTGCTGGCCGTGGCGCGCATCGAACCCCGCTACGCCAGCCTGGACGAAGCCGCAAAGCGCGCGCTGCTGATCCGCCTGCTCAACGACGCGCGACCCCTGCGCGTGATCGGCACCGCCTACTCGGCGCATGCGCAGAGCGAGCTGGCCATCTTTGAAGCCGCACGCACCGCGCGCGCGCGCTTTGGCAAGGAAGCCATACGCCACTACATCATCAGCCACACCGAAACCGTGAGCGATTTGCTGGAGGTGCTGCTGCTGCAAAAAGAAGTCGGGCTGATGCATGGCATTCTCAATGACCCCCACGCTAGTCACTCCGTGTACGGCGCTGCCCCCCAGGGGGGCGCTCGCGCCTTGGGGCGGCCCGGCGACGCGACGTTCGACAACGGCGCCACCAACGATCTGATCGTGGTGCCGCTGTTTGAAACCATCGAAGACCTGCGCAATGCCGCGCCCATCATGCGCGAGTACTACGCGCTGCCGGGGATCGCCCAGCTGGTGCAACGCAGCGGCGCCGAGCAGGACATCATGCTCGGCTATTCCGACAGCAACAAGGACGGCGGCATCTTCACCAGCAACTGGGAGCTGTACCGCGCCGAGATCGCGCTGGTCGAGCTGTTCGACCAGCTGGCGAACTCGCACAACATCCAGTTGCGCATGTTCCATGGCCGCGGCGGCACGGTAGGCCGGGGCGGCGGCCCGAGCTACCAGGCCATCCTGGCGCAGCCCCCGGGCACAGTGCGCGGGCAGATCCGCCTGACCGAGCAGGGCGAGGTCATCGGCTCCAAATATGCCAACCCGGAAATCGGCCGGCGCAATCTTGAAACCCTGGTGGCGGCCACGCTGGAAGCCACGCTCCTGCAACCGACCAAACCGGCGACCAAGGCCTTTTTGCAGGCGGCTGCCGAGTTGTCACAGGCCAGCATGGCCGCCTACCGCGCACTGGTCTACGAAACACCTGGCTTTAACGAATACTTTTTCGGCGCCACACCGATCCGGGAGATTGCCGAACTCAATATCGGCTCTCGCCCCGCATCGCGCAAGGCTTCGCAGAAAATTGAAGACCTGCGCGCCATTCCGTGGGGCTTCAGCTGGGGCCAGTGCCGCCTGACCCTGCCCGGCTGGTATGGCTTTGGCGCCGCCATTGAAAAAATGCTCGACGCGGGCGGCACACCCGCCACCCGCAAGGAAACGCTGGCTCTGCTGCAAAAAATGTACAAGCAGTGGCCGTTCTTTCGCACCCTGCTGAGCAACATGGACATGGTGCTGGCCAAAAGTGATCTGGCGCTGGCGTCGCGCTACGCCGAGCTGGTGGGTGACGCCCGGCTGCGCAAGAAGGTTTTCACCGCGATCGAGGCAGAGTGGCACCGTACCGCGGAAGCGCTGACGCTGATCACCGGTGAAAAACAGCGGCTGGCCGGCAATGCGGCACTGCAGCGCTCCATCCGCCACCGTTTCCCCTACATTGACCCCCTGCACCATCTGCAGGTCGAGCTGGTGCGACGCTACCGCGAAGGCAAGACCGACCAGAAAGTGCAAACCGGCATCCATATTTCGATCAACGGGATCGCGGCCGGATTGCGCAATACGGGCTGATTTTGAGGTTTACCGGACCTACCCTCCCTACCTGACCTGACCGACGCACCGTTTCCCGCCCCCGTCGGACCCCGCCGCTCGGGGCGCAGGGGTATTCTGGCGCGCCTGCAGAAGGCCGGTAGCAAGCCCTGTTGCAGTAGGCCCTGTAGGCATTGTCCTAGCCAAACTCCGGAGTCGTCTGATGTCATTTCGGGGCGCCCCCGCTTAGCATGGGTGTTAGCCATGGAAAATCCGCGTGCGTTTCGCTGCGCGGTGACTATCCAGACTCATCCCCCGGAGCGCAACAATCATGACGACCCTTGAGATCATGGCCGATTCGTCGTCGGCCCGCACCACCGATTTTGTGTCCGCGGACGCCGCCAACCTGGCGTCCCACATGAGTCACTGCGCCAGCTCACGCAGCCGTTTCTTTGCCCTGCATTCGGCACTTCAATCCATTCATGGCTTGGTGAGCCCGCGCATTGTCACGGTCTCGGCAGTGTTGGCAATCTGCCTCGGCCTGCTTGTCGTTATAGCCTGAGCGTGTGAAAACGACTCCCATCGAACGGCTGGAGTCCTTAAGTCCCTACGCCAGGAAAGTTATTTTTTCCCAGCGCGATGAGCTGCAGGAGCCCATACGCGCGGAGCTCTTCGGCGCGCAGCGGTTTGAGGAGCATGGCCGCAGCCTGGCCGCAGTGCAGACCGTGCGGCCCGCCGGCAGCCCCGACCGCGGGTCGCCCTTTTTCCCCCGTGTGAAGGAAAACATCGCCGCGCTTCGCCAGGCCTACGACTACATCGCCCTGACCTCGCAAAGCGGCCATTACGTGACGCCGGCTGCCGAGTGGCTGCTCGACAACTTTCACCTGATTGAAGCGCAGCTTCAGCAGATCCAGGAGGGCGTTCCCCACCGCTACTATGCGGACCTGCCCAAACTGGCCGACAAGCCGCTGGAAGGCCTGCCGCGCGTCTACGGCATCGCCTGGGCCTATGTTGCACACACCGACAGCGTGCTCGACCCGGTGCTCTTCACGGCTTTCCTGCATGCCTACCAGGAGGTCAGCGAACTCACCCTGGGCGAACTCTGGGCCCTGCCTACCACCCTGCGCGTGGTGCTGCTGGAAAATCTGCGTCGCATGGCCGACCGGATTGCCTGGAACAAGGTCGCACGGGAAGTCGCACACGCCGTCTGGGATTCGGCCGATATCATGAGCGTGCAGGCACTCGATGAGCTGCACCAGCGCCTGCAAAGCCGCGGCCTCGAACGCGGCTACCTGACCCAGCTGTGGCAGCGCATGCCTACGGAACAGGTGGATTCCGCCGTTCCCCTTGTCGGCTGGATAGAACACCATTGCCCCGATGGGCTGGGCCTGATTGGCGAGGGGCAAACCAGCCAGGTCGCGGCCAACCTCACGGTCAGCAACATCATCACCACGCTCAGGCTGATTGGCCAGGTGGAATGGGCCGAACTGATTGAGCCGGTGAGCCATTCGCTGCAGGTCCTGCGCCGGCTGCCCAGCTTTTCCAGGGAAAGCGAGATGACGCGCCAGCAGATCACCCGCGCGATGGAAAGGCTGTCCCAGCAAAGCGGCCGCTCCGAACGTGCCGTGGCCGAAGCAGTGCTGGCAGCCGCCCGGCAGCCCAACAATTCGATGGTCGCGCGAACGGCAGGCTACTACCTGATGGGGCCGGGCCGCCCGCTGCTGGAGGCGGCGCTGCGCCCGCCCGGCACAGCTCTCAAAGCACTGCCGGCCAGACTGACGCGGCGCGCCTGGCGCCTGCCGCTGTATGCCGCGGTCTGGCTGGCCGGCACGGTAGCGGCTCTCTGGTGGGCCGTGCCTGCGCCTGCCGCCATGCACTGGACGGGCTGGGTGGCTGTATTCCTGATGGCGTGGCCTGCCTCCGAAGCCGTGGCCTCACTGATTCACCGCTTGATTGCGGAGTCGACCCGCATCCAGCCGATGGCCCGCCTTGACTTCAGCGCCGGCATTCCGGCCGAGCACCGCGTGCTGGTGGTGATTCCCGCCATGCTCAGTTCCACCGCCTCCAACAGCGAACTCGTGCACCGGCTCGGCCTGCATTGGCTGGCCAGCCGCGAAATCCACGCCCAGTACGCCCTGCTGACAGACTGGGTCGACGCGGACACGCCCACCCTGCCTGGTGACCAGGCCCTGCTCGATGACGCCCTCGCCAGGTTGCGCGCGCTCAACCGCCGCTACCCGCCCGCCGCCGGCGCGCCCCCCCGTTTTGTGCTGCTGCACCGCCCGCGCAGCTGGTCGCCCACAGAAAGTCGCTGGATAGGCTGGGAACGCAAGCGCGGCAAGCTCGAAATACTGCTGCGGCAACTGGCCGAGGGCTCGGCATCGACGTTTGTGCCGGTCAGCCCCGACATGCGCCTGGCAGACGGCGTGCGCTATGTCCTGACGCTGGACAGCGACACCACCCTGCCCGCGGGCGCCCTGCGGGAACTGGTCTCCATCGCCGCCCATCCGCTGAATGCGCCGCAGATTGACCGCAAAGGCCACCGCGTGACCGCGGGTTACGGCATCCTGCAACCGCGCGTGGTGACACCCCTGTCGGCGCACCATGAGCGTTCACCATTTCATGCGATGTTTGCGGGCCAGTGCGGCCTGGACCCTTACGGCAGCAGCGCCTCCGACCTGTACCAGGATGTGTTTGGCCAGGGGACGTTTACCGGCAAGGGGCTGCTCAATGTGGCTGCGGTTCATGCGGTGCTGGACCAGCGGCTGCCCGAAGGCGCGGTTTTGAGCCATGACCTGCTGGAAGGCAGCATCACCCGCTGTGGCTATGTCAGCGACGTCGTCCTGCTGGAAGACCATCCCCATCACACCGGTGTGGCGGCATCGCGCGTTCATCGCTGGACACGGGGTGACTGGCAGCTGCTGCCCCTGATGCTGCGCGCCCGGCACTTCGGTATTGACGCGCTGGGTGTGTGGCGCATGACGGACAACCTGCGCCGCTCGCTCGTCGCACCCGCTGCACTGGCGCTGCTGGTGTGGGTGATCTTCACCGGTGCCCTTTCGCTGGTGACCACCCTGGCATTCGTCCTCTCCGCCTACCTGGCCGGACCGTTGATGGGGGCGCTGGCAGGTTTGGTGCCCACGCGCCGCGGCATTGCATGGCTTCATTTCTTCCATGTAGGCTTGCGCGAGGTGGCACGCAGTTTTGCGGCAAGCGCCTGGCAGTTCAGCCAGCTCGCGGTTCAGGCCGGCCTGATCTCCGACGCCATTGCGCGGGCCCTGTGGCGCATGGCCGTCAGCCACAGGCACCTGCTCGAATGGACCATGGCGGTGCAGGCGCAGGCGTCGGCGAAATACACGATGGGCGCCTTCCTGCGCCGCCACGCGGCGGCGTCGCTTCTTTGCGCGGGGCTGGCAGTGGCCGCGTGCTGGAGCCCGCATCCCTGGGCCGGCCCCGCCCTGTTCCTGCTGTGGGCCATGGCGCCCCTGACCAGCTGGTGGGCCAGCAAACCGGCGGCACGCCCGCTACGGCTGACGCTCGACGCCAGGGACAGGGACTACCTGCATCAGCTGGCCCGGCAGACCTGGCAGTTTTTTGAGCGTTGCGTCGGGCCCGAAGACAACCACCTGCCGCCGGACAACCTGCAGCTGTTGCCCGAGCCGACGCTCGCCCACCGCACATCGCCCACCAACATCGGCCTGTACCTGCTGGCCACGGCCTGCGCGCACGAGTTTGGATGGATCACCATCGCCGACCTTCTCGCGCGGCTGGAAGCCACGCTCGGCACGGTGGAGCGATTGCCCAAGCACGATGGCCATCTGTTCAACTGGTATGAAACGCGCACGCTACAGGTGCTGCTTCCCGCCTACGTGTCGACCGTGGACAGCGGCAACCTGGCGGGCCATTTGCTGGCCACTGCGCAGGCATGCCGGAGGTTAGTGGCCCCCACGTTTGTCGCTGCGCGTGCCTTCGGCGGTGCGCTGCCCCTTTCACCCCATGAAGGGGCGCATTCCGCCTTGGGGCGGCCCGGCGGCGAAACCCTGGCCCCCACGCTTGTCGCTTCGCGCGCCTCCGGCGGTGCGCTGCCCCTTTCACGAGGAGATGGGGCTGAACTTGCCCGGGGCGGCCCTTCGCTGCGTTCAATGGCCCCTACGCTTGCCGCATCTTTGACCGCGGAACAGGTCGCCAGCCTGAACCATCTTGCCGATCGCTGCGAGCGCCTGTGCATGGCGATGGACTTCAGGGGTCTTTACAGCGCCAAGCGTCACCTGTTTCACATTGGCTTGCGCGTGCACGAGCAGGCGCTAGATGCCAGCTACTACGACCTGATGGCATCCGAGGTCAGGCTGACGAGCTTTCTGGCGATGGCCAAGGGCGACATACCGCGGCGCCACTGGCTGGCACTGGGCCGCGCCTTCCTGACGGTCGGCATCACACCCGGGCTCAAGTCATGGTCAGGCTCCATGTTCGAGTACCTGATGCCCTCGCTGGTCATGACCGAACCCGACCAGGGCCTGCTGCATGTCTCGGGCCTCGCGGCGGTCAAGGAGCAGCAGGCTTTCGGCAGGGCAAACCACCTGCCCTGGGGAGTCTCCGAGTCCGCCTATCTGGCGCAGGACCACACCCTCGCCTACCAGTACGCGCCCTTCGGGGTGCCACGGCTGGCCCTTCGCCGCACGCCGCCCGGTGACCGGGTCGTGGCACCGTATGCCAGCGTAATGGCGGCCATGTTTGCCCCGCGGCAGGCAGTTGCCAACCTGCGCCGGCTCGAAGCGCTCGGCGCGCGCGGAGACTGCGGCTTCATGGATGCGGTGGACTTCACGGTCTCCCGGCAGCCGGCGGCGCAGGCGCTCAGCGTGGTCTACAACTTCATGGCGCATCACCAGGGCATGTCGCTGGTGGCGCTGTGCAATGTGCTGTGCGACGAGGCGCCGCGCCGCTGGTTCGCCTCAGCGCCGCTGGTGCAGGCCCACGAGTCGCTGCTTCATGAACGCACACCGCGCCAGATCATCGAGAGTGCCGATCCGCGCACCCTCCCGGAGCCGGACCTGATCGAAGAGGGGCCCCTTTACCAGTCGCGCGATGTGGATCCGGCGGCAACCGGCTGGCAGCCGACGCAGCTGCTGTCCAACGGGCGCTACAGCGTGGCACTGCGCGCCAGTGGCGCTGGTGTGAGCCGCTGGCACGCGCAAAACCGCACGTACAACATCACACGCTGGCGCGACGACCTCCTGCGCGACGAGTACGGCACATTCATTTACCTTCGCACCGAAGGTCAGGCGCGCGCCTCATCTCTCACGTACCACCCCGCGCCGAATCCCGACTGGCATTACTCGGCCATGTTTCTCGCGGATCGGGTCCAGTTTGACGCGATGTCGACCGACCTGGAGGCGACGACCAGCGTGCTGGTGAGTCCGGAGGACGACACCGAGATCCGCACGGTCACGCTGCACAACCTCTCCACGGCCACGGTCACGCTGGAGGTGATTTCATGCCTTGAGGCGGTGCTGACCGACCCGCGCGCCGACGAGGCCCACCCCGCCTTCTCCAACCTGTTTGTGCAAACCGGGTGGCATCCCGAGTGGCGCGCCCTGATCCTGTCGCGCAAACCCCGGCTGCAGGAAGATGCAGGCATGGCCATGGCGCATTTCCTGGCCGATTCCGATGCCAATGTGCGGGCCATCGACTTCATCGCCGACCGGCGCGCCTTCCTCGGGCGCAACCATGTGCCCGCGCAACCCGCATTGCAGGCGCAGGCCAGGCAGGCTGATGGTTCCCCCGTCAATGGGCTCGACCCCGTCGCGGGCCTGCGCGTGCGGGTGCGCATCCAGGCCGGTGGTGTTGCGCGGCTGACTTTTGCGACCGCCGCCGCGGAAACGACCGAGGAGCTGGAGCCGCGCATCGACAAATACCTACAGACGATGCACGTGGAGCGGGCCACCCGGATGGCCGCCACGCTGGCGCAGGTACGTCTGCGCGATCTGGGAACGGATCCGGAAGAAAACGAGGCCCTCCAGGATCTCAACACGGCGCTGATGTACACGGCGGCACGTCCCGGAAGCGATCGCGGCCCGGTGGACCAGCGTCAGCTCTGGCGCTTCGGCCTGTCGGGCGACAAGCCCATCGTGCTGGTACGCATTCACTCCAGCAACGGGCTGGGTCTCGTGCGTGCCCTGCTGCGCGCCCAACCCTGGTGGAGCTTCTGCGGCCTGGCGACCGATGTGGTGATCCTCAACAGCGAGGTCAACTCCTACCTGATGCCCCTGCAGCAGGGCATCCTCGCCCTGCGCGACCATACCCTCCAGCAGGCGGAAAACAGCTTTCCGCGCAGCGATGTCGCCGGTTTCTTCCTGCTGCGCGACCACGAGGTGGCGCCCTCCGAAAAGGCTGCGCTGTCCGGCCTGGCACGCATTACCCTCATCGCAGACGGGCGCCCGCTCCAGCAGCAGGTGGCGGCCTGGAAGGACCTGGCCGGGCCGACGCGCCGGAGCCCGCGCGCCGCCGCGCCCCTGCTAGAAGTGGCGGAAGACCCCCCGTCCGCGCAACCTGTCTCGCCTGTTTCGCTGCAGGCGCCCGCAGGGCGCTTCGACGCCGCCACGGGAGAATTCCAGTTCGACATCGATCGCCAGCACCGCCCGCCGCGCCCATGGATCAACGTGATTTCGAATCCGTCCTTCGGTTTTCAGGTCTCCGAAGCGGGCGCCGGCTACACCTGGGCAGTCAACAGCCGCCTGCATCAACTCACGCCGTGGTCCAACGATCCGGTACGGGATCCCGGTTTTGAACACTACCTGCTGCAGGACCTCGATACGGGAAAGCCGCTCGCCCTGAGCCCCTCCACCGAAAGTGGTTCACAGCAGGCGTTCCGCGTGCGTCACGGCCAGGGCTACACCGTGTTTGAATGCCTGCACGGAGAGCTGAAGGTGGAAACCACCTTCTTTGCCGACCGCAATGACGCCGTCAAGATCGTGCGGGTGCGGCTGCACCAGCAGGGCGCCGGCAAGCGCCGTCTGCGCGCGCTGGCCATGGTGGAGTGGCAGATGGGCGCGGCACGCCACGACCGGCGTACCGTCCATGCCTGGAAAGCCCAGGATCTGCCCGCCGTGCTGGCGCAGCAGCGCGAAGGCCGTGCCGGCTTCGGCGGCAACAGTGCCTTTTTGTCGCTCACCGGCCTGCCCGGTCCGCTGCAGTGGACGTGCGACCGTCGCGAATTTTTTGACGCCGCCGGCGGCCTGGTGCTCCCCGGCTTGCTGGGCCAGCAGACCGGGAGTGGCGTAGACCCCTGTGCGGCGCTCGCCGGAGAGTTCAGCCTGTCGGCCGGCCAGAGCCTGGACCTGTGCTTCATGCTGGGTCATGCCGGCGATGCCGCAGGCGCCGAACAACTGGCACGCACCTGGCAAGTCAGGGATGTGGACGAGGCGCTGGCGGGCGTCAAAAACTTCTGGACTGACCTGCTCGGCAAAGTCGAGGTACGCACCCCCGACCCGCTGTTTGACGCGCTGGTCAACCGCTGGCTGCTCTACCAGACCCTCACCTCGCGTCTTTGGTCCAAGGCGGGCTTTTACCAGGCTGGCGGAGCGTTCGGGTTTCGCGACCAGTTGCAGGACGCGATGGCCTTTGCGCTGATCGAGCCGCAACGGCTGCGCGAGCAGATTCTTCTCAACGCCTCGCGCCAGTTTCCAGAGGGCGATGTGCAGCATTGGTGGCACGCACCCGGCGGCGAAGGCGTGCGCACGCATTTTTCGGACGACCTGCTGTGGCTTCCCTATGCCTGCGCGCACTACATTGCAATGACGGGCGATGCCGGCATTCTTGACGAGAACGTGTTGTTTATTGAAGGGGCGGCCATACCCGACGGCGCGGAAGACGCGTATTACCCGCCCAAGGCCAGCGATGAAACGGCGTCGGTCTTTGAGCACTGCGCGCGCGCCATAGACCGCAGCCTCGCGGTGGGCGCTCACGGCCTGCCCCTGATGGGCACCGGTGACTGGAACGACGGCATGAACCGCGTGGGCCATGAGGGACGCGGCGAATCCGTCTGGCTGGCCTGGTTTTTGTGCAGCGTGGTCGCGCAGTTCAGCCCCCTGGCGGAAACCCGGGGCGAGCGGGCCCGCATGGACCGCTGGAACACCAGCCGCGAGGGCTGGGTCGCAGCACTGCACCGCGACGGCTGGGACGGGCAGTGGTTTCGCCGCGCCTTCTTTGACAACGGCGCACCCCTGGGTTCATCGGTCAATGAAGAGTGCCGGATTGACCTGATCGCGCAGGCCTGGTCGGTGCTGTCGGAGGCCTCCAGCCCACCCTACACCACGCCGGCGCTTCAGGCCATGAATCGCGAACTGATAGACCCCGAGGCCGGCCTGCTGCGCCTGCTGCACCCGCCGTTCGCTACCTCGGAAAACAACCCGGGCTACATTCAGGCCTACCCCCCCGGCATCCGGGAAAACGGCGGGCAGTATTCGCACGCCGGCGTCTGGGCCCTGATGGCGCAAGCGAAAACAGGCGACGCCGAAGCGGCCTGGGAAAGCTTCAAGGCGCTGAGCCCCGCCCACCGCAGCCGGCACCCGCAACGCGGCCCGCAGTACGAGATCGAACCCTATGTGATGGCGGGCGATGTGTACAGCGCCGCGCCCTATGTCGGCCGCGGCGGCTGGAGCTGGTACACGGGTTCCGCCGCTTGGCTGCACAGGGCCGCGCTGGAAAACCTGATCGGCCTGCAGGTGCGCCAGGGCGAGTTTTGCATGTCACCCTGCCTGCCGGCCCACTGGCCTTCGGTGGAGGTCACGCTCAGGCTGCAGGACCGCGTCATCCACATACGCTGGCAGCGCGCCGGTGTCGCAACCGACGGCGATTTCAAGCCCGAATACACGGTGCAGCCCGGACAGTGGCTGCCGCTCGCGGCGCTGGGCCCACGCACTACGCTGCTCGTTCAGGAGGGCGCCGTCACCAACGCCCCCTTAGCGCCAGCGACTGTCTATAGCTGACGCGTTGCACGGGATCCGGGGTCATCCGGGGTCGATTTCCGCCTGCGCCGGGGGCCGGCGCATCCGGCGATGGCGAGCTCAGCCTTGATCCGGCAGGTCGGTTTGCGCGGCTTTTTCACGCGCATAGGCCGCGTGCAGATGCGCAGGCGTGGCGGACTTGCGGCGCATGCGGATATTGAGCATCTCCACCGACAGCGAGAATGCCATGGCAAAGTACACAAAGCCCTTGGGTACGTGGTACTCGAAACCTTCCGCAATCAGCACCACGCCAACAACGACCAGAAACGACAGCGCCAGCATTTTGATGGTCGGGTGGTCAGACACAAAGCGCCCAATGGCGCCGGCAAACAGCATCATCAAACCGACCGAGACGATGACGGCGGCAATCATGACGGGCAGGCTGTCCACCATCCCCACGGCCGTGATGATGGAGTCCAGCGAAAAGACCATATCGACCACCATGATCTGCACAATGACGGCGGCAAACGTGGCCTGCACCGCACTGGAGGCGTGGCCTTCCTCGCCTTCCAGCGACTGGTGAATTTCCCCGGTGCTCTTCCAGATGAGAAACAGGCCGCCACATATCAGGATCAGGTCGCGTCCTGAAATTTCCTGGCCGATCACGGTAAAAACCGGCGCTGTCAGACCCACAATCCACGACAGCACCATGAGCAGCCCGACACGAATGAACATCGCCATGAACAGACCCAGACGGCGCGCCAGTTCTTGCTGCGCCTTGGGCAGCTTGTCGACCAGAATCGAGATGAATACGATGTTGTCAATGCCCAGCACCAGTTCCAGCGCAGTGAGCGTGGCAAAGGCAATCCAGGCTTGCGGGTCGGTGAGCAGTTCCATCATGGCATGGCCTCTTTCTTTTTTTCAATGATCCAGCGCGGCCATGTAGCGACCGCAGAAGTTTTACACCAGTAGGGGCCGCGGGACTGGCTTTGCCAGATCGCAAGCGCAGCGGCCCCCTCGGGGGCAGGGAGCTACACGCAGTGAGCGACCGTGGGGGCTCTTCACCCCAGCCGGGGCCGCGGGACTGGCTTCGCCAGACCGCAGGCGCAGCGGCCCCCCCGGGGGGCAGGGAGCTACACGCAGTGAGCGACCGTGGGGGCCTCATTTCTAAGAGCCCAGAAACTCGCCAATGGGCTTGAGGTCATCAATCCGGTCGCAAACGGACTTGACGATCATCAGAATCGGTATGCCGAGCAGCAAGCCCCACACGCCCCACAACCAGCCCCAGGCCAGCAGACCGACAAAGACCGCCACCGGGCTCAAGCGGCTGGCGCGGCTGGTGAACCAGGGGGTGAACAGGTTGCCCACCAGCATGTGGATGACCAGCGAGGCGCCGGCCACCACGATCGCCATGTCGAGCGAACCAAACTGCAAAAACCCCACCAGCCCCGACGCGCCCGCCGTCACCAGCGAACCCACATAGGGAACGAGGTTCAGCACACCGGCGGCAATACCCCACACCGCAGCGTTGTCCAGCCCGATGAGGAGCAGGGCCAGCCAGGTCAGCACGCCGACCAACGCACTGGCCAGCAGCTGCACCTGCAGGTAGCGCTGGATCTGCCCGGTGATCTCATGCAAGGCCTGTAGCGTGATTTTCTTGCTGCTGAAGCTGGGCGTCAGCTTGATCAGCTTGCGGCGGAAGCTGTCACCGGAGATCATCAGGAAGTAGGTCAGGAAAACCACCACGGTGAACTGGCCTATCAGCGTGAGCAGGCCCAGGGTGCCTGTCCACAGATAGTCCCGCACATTGAACGTTGCCGTCTCAACGACGACCCGCATGGCGCCCCGGGATGATCCGGGAGAGGCGGCACCACTTTCACGCGCTGCCTGTTCGATCTGGGAAGCGGCTTTCTGCACGTTTTCCAGGGCACCGTCTGGCTTGCCATCACGCATTTTGACCGCCTGCCTGAACTTTTGCGCCGCCAGCGGCAACGACTCCACCAACCGGGAAGCCTCATCGCGCAGCGAATACGCGGTCGAGCCGATCGCGCCCAGAATGGCCAGCAGCAGCACCGCGGCGCTGAGCCAGCGCGGCACGCGTTTGAGCTCCAGCCAGTTGACCACGGGCGACAGCGCATAGCTGAAGAGGAGACCCAGCATGAGGGGAATGAAGACCGCCTTGGCCCAATGAAGCATAAACAGGCTGGCCAGAATCGCCAGGATCACCAGCGAGACACTGCGGATGTCTACCGGCATGTGCAGCAGCAGCCGTTCCGGCTCCGGCAAAAGCGCCGCCTCCGTCTCGGCAAGCGGCGTATCTTTTGCGGCTTCTTCAGTCATTGTTGCTCCTCATGGACCCCACAGCTGCAGGCTTTGCCCGTCGTACCGGCAAAACCCCGCGAAAAACCCGCGTGGGGCAGTCCCCGTCATCGTTATGCGTCCATTGGACCTGAACAACCCGCCTGTCGGTGTAGGACGCAGGCACCGGAAGGAATCAGCTGCCGCCCCCGGTCCCGCCAGCCCCGAACCGGCCCACCCGTCATCCCGCGATGGCTTCACGCACCGCACTGAGCTGGCGGCGCGACACGGCCAGCAATTCGTCGATGCCGTTGAGCCGCACCGCCCAGCCTTCGCCTTCCTCGGGATCAAAATGCTTTTCGAGCGCGCGCACCGCGCGCCGCGCGATCAGCGCATTGCGGTGTATGCGCATGAACTGCGCGGCATGGCGCTCTTCCAGCTCGCTCAGTGATCCGTCCAGGATGTAGCTGCGGCTGGCGGTACGCACCGTGATGTATTTCAGCTCGGCCTTCAGGTAGAGCACCTCGGCCAGCGGCACGCGCTCCGTGCGCCCCCGGTCCTGGATGATGAGCATCTCCCGGGATGCATCCGCCTGCGGTCCCGGTACGGTCTGCGCAAGCCGGCTCACCTTCTGCAGCGCCTGCTGCAGGCGCTCCAGCCGTACCGGCTTGGTCAGGTAGTCGATGGCTTCCAGCTCGAAAGCCTGCACGGCATGCTCGGAATGCGCCGTGACAAACACCACGGCCGGTGGCCGGGGCAGGGCTGCAATGGTGCGGGCCAGCGCCATGCCGTCAACGCCCGGCATGCGGATGTCCAGCAATACCGCGTCGAAGCTGTCCTGCCGCAGGGCGTTCATGGCCTGGACCGCATCGCAGGCTTCCGCGGCCACCACCGCCTGCGGCGCCGTACAGTCGCCCAGCAGCGTGCGCAGGCGCGAGCGGGCGAGTGCTTCATCATCAACCAGCAGTACCTTGAGTTTCATGCAGGAATCTCCAGCCTGACCTGAAATACACCATCCTTGAACACGGTCTTGAACTGTGCCTGCACATCATGCAGCAAAACCAGGCGCTCGCGCACATTGGCAAGCGCCAGCCCGTTGCCGCGCTCCCCCACCCCGGCCGGCGTCGAATTGATCACCTTGATCACCACCTTGCCACCGCGCCTGAGGGTGCTTATCCGGAGTTGCGCCCCGCTGGCGCTGGGCTCCACGCCATGCTTGACGGCATTTTCCACCAGCGGCTGGAGCAGCAGCGGCGGCAGTTTGGCCTCATCAGCGCTGGCGTCCAGGCTCCACTGCACCTGCAGGCGATCACCAAAGCGGATCTGCTCTATTGCCAGGTAGCGCTGGGCCAGCGCAATTTCCTGGCCCAGCGTCACGGACTCGGCCGGATCAGCCAGCGCATGGCGAAACAGCTCGCTCAGGTCCTCCAGCACGGCCTCGGCCTTGGCCGGCTCGGCACGCACCAGCGCAATGGCGCTGTTGAGTGTGTTGAACAGGAAATGCGGCCGGATGCGTGACTGAAGCTCGGCCAGCCGCGCGGCGGTGGCTGCCGGCGTGCGCGCCTTGGCACGCCAGAACAAACCCGCCAGCACCATGGCCGACAGCAGGGCGCCCGAGGCGGCGCTGGCCCACCACGGCGCCGGCTGCAGCAGCCCTATCAGAGCCAGCAGACCGCAGCCATAGAGTCCGGCAGCCGCACCCAGTGCCATGCCGGCCAGCCACTGCAGCGAGGTATCCAGCCGGTTCAGCCGCAACTTGAGCGCGCAAACGGCGATCAGCCAGGCCAGGGTGGCGGGCAACACCCCGCCGGTCAGCAGCGAAACCCGCAGCAGCCAATCCATCGGGTGGTTGGCGCCAAACATGGCGCCAACCCCTGCCACCGCCTCCACAAACAGCACCGCGCGCAGCACCACCCCGACATGGCAGGCGTCAAACATGCCGGTGCGCACCGGCGGCCACGCCACCACCTCTTCGTCGGCGGGAATAAAGCTTCCCAGCAGCGTGGACTCCCCGAAGGTCTGTGGATCAGGCAAAGGCTTCATCGTTTGTGCGGGCGTTCCCGGGGTTATTCGGGGTTATTCGGGTTTATGGCAGTGTCTTGTTGCGGAACGCGGCATGGCGGTCAGTCACAGATAAAATCACCGGAAACGAGTATGGCACCGGCCGTGGCCTTCCAGCCCGGGTTGAAACCCGATTTAAACCCGGCCGCAGCGAATACTTGCCCAGAATAGCGCACCTGGCGCCCTAACCCATGGCGCGCGGCCTCGCAGCCCTGCCGCGCAACCGCCCGAAAGAAAGCCCGACGTGAATCAATTCGACAAAAAATCCCAAGCCTGGTCAGCCCTGTTCTCCGAACCCATGAGCGACCTGGTCAAGCGCTACACGGCCAGCGTGTTTTTTGACAAGCGCCTCTGGCAGGCCGATATCACCGGCTCGCTGGCCCACGCCGACATGCTGGCCGCGCAAAAGATCATCGCACCCAGCGACCTCGCGGCCATCCAGAAAGGCATGGCGCAAATCACCGCTGAAATCGAGGCGGACACGTTTGAATGGAAACTGGACCTCGAGGATGTGCACCTCAACATCGAAGCGCGGCTGACCCAGCTGGTGGGCGATGCCGGCAAGCGCCTGCACACCGGCCGCAGCCGCAATGACCAGGTTGCTACCGATGTGCGCCTGTGGCTGCGCGGCGAGATTGACCTCATCGGCGGCCTGCTCGGTGACCTGCAAAAAGCGCTGGTCGACATTGCCGAGAAAAACGTCGACGTGATCCTGCCCGGCTTCACCCACCTGCAGGTGGCGCAGCCGGTGAGCTTTGGCCACCACATGCTGGCCTATGTGGAAATGTTTGCGCGGGACGCCGAACGCATGGCCGAGATCCGCCAGCGCGTCAACCGGCTGCCGCTGGGCGCCGCCGCCCTGGCCGGCACCAGCTATCCGCTGGACCGCGAGCGCGTGGCCAAAACCCTGGGCATGGTGGACGAGCAGGGCCGCGCCTGTGTCTGCCAGAACAGCCTGGACGCCGTCAGCGACCGCGACTTTGCCATTGAATTCACCGCCGCCGCCACCCTGGCCATGGTGCACATCAGCCGCATGAGTGAAGAGCTGATCTTGTGGATGAGCCAGAACTTCGGCTTCATTCACATCCCCGACCGCTTCACCACCGGCTCGTCCATCATGCCGCAGAAGAAAAACCCCGACGTGCCCGAACTCGCCCGCGGCAAGACCGGCCGCGTGGTCGGCCACCTGATGGGCCTGATCACCCTGATGAAAGGCCAGCCCCTGGCCTACAACAAGGACAACCAGGAAGACAAGGAGCCACTGTTCGACACCGTCGACACGCTGAAAGACACGCTGCGCATTTTTGCCGAGATGGTGGCTGGCATCACCGTCAAGCCTGAAGCCATGGAAACCGCCGCGCTGCGCGGCTACGCGACCGCCACCGATCTGGCCGACTACCTGGTGAAAAAGGGCCTGCCCTTTCGCGATGCGCATGAAACGGTGGCGCATGCCGTCAAGGCCGCCATCTCGCATGCGGTGGACCTGTCGGAACTGCCGCTGGCGGTGCTGCAGCAGTTCAACCCGAGCATCGAAAAAGACGTTTACGATGCTTTAAGCCTGCGCGGCTCGCTCAATGCCCGAAACATCCTGGGCGGCACCGCCCCGGCCCAGGTGCGGGCGCAGATTGCAAGGCATCGCGCCCGCCTCGCCTAAGTTCCGGCTAAGGTGTACTTTGTAGACTGAACAGCTACGAAGGACACAACAATGCGTTATGTGACACCCCCGTCCAGGCTCACTGCGTGTAGCCTGCTCCCCCCTCAAGGGAGCGGCGCCTGCGGTCTGGCAAAGCCAGTCCCGCGACTCCCACTGGTTGTACCCGCTGGAACTCTTCAACCCAGCATGAGCCGCGGAACCGGCTTTGCCGGGCCGCAGGCGGGCGGCCCCCGAGGGGCTGGAGCCCGCGGCTCCAAGCCTGCCTGCGCAGGCTTGGACGGGCGACAGAGGCGAAGCGTCTCGCGAGCCGCGGCCGGCAAGGCCTCGGGAGCTACACGCAGTGAGCGACCGTGGGGGCTCAAATAATGCGCTTACTGCTGGTGGAAGACGACGCCATGATCGGCGAGACCGTGTTGCACGTGCTGCGTGCAGAACACTACGCCGTGGACTGGGTGCGCGACGGCAGCATGGCCGACCAGGCCCTGCGCAGCGAGCAGTACGACCTGGTGCTGCTCGACCTTGGCCTGCCGCAGCGCGATGGGCTGGAAGTACTGCGCTCACTGCGCGCGCGGCGCAATGCCACACCGGTGCTGGTGGCCACGGCGCGCGACGCCATCGGCGACCGGATCGCCGGGCTGGATGCCGGCGCCGACGACTATGTGGTCAAACCCTATGACATCGACGAGTTGCTGGCCCGCATACGTGCCCTGATACGGCGCAGCGCCGGTCGGGGCGAACCGGTGTTTGAGCACAAGGGCGTCAGCCTCAACCCCGCCACCCGCGAAGCCAGCGTTCATGGCCAGCCGGTGTCGCTGTCCGCACGTGAGTGGGCCGTGCTGGAGGCCCTGCTGGCCCGCCCCGGTGTGGTGCTCTCGCGCGCCCAGCTGGAAGAAAAACTGTTCAGCTGGAAAGACGAGGTCAGCAGCAACGCGGTGGAAGTCTATATTCACGGCGTGCGCAAAAAGCTCGGCAACGAGCTGATTCAGACTGTGCGCGGCCTGGGCTACCTGGTACCCAAGGAATGAGCCGCACCACCCCGCCGCCAGCCACCGGCACGCACTCGCTGCGGGGCCGGCTGCTGTGGTTTGTGCTGGCAGCCATCCTGCTGGCGGCGCTGTTGCAAGCCGCGACCGCCTACCGTGGCGCCCTGCAGCAGGCCGACGCCATGTTCGACGACCATCTGCAGCAGATGGCCCGTTCGCTGCGCAGCGGCATTCCCCTGGGCTCGCCGCTGATCGACGGCGACGAAGACGCCAGCTTTGACCTCTATGTGCAGATCTGGGGCCAGGACGGCACCCAGCTCTTTCGCTCGACCCGCTCGGCCTTGCCGCCGCGTGCGGTCCTGGGTTTTTCCGATGTCGAGGCCAACGGCAATCGCTACCGGGTCTACACGCTGCAAACCGCCCTGCAAACCGTTCAGATCGCGCAAGACCTCGACGCGCGTTCGGCGCGTGCCCGCGCACTCGCCCTCAGGGCGGTGCTGCCCTTTGCCCTGCTCACCCCGCTGCTGATGCTCGCGGTGTGGTGGGTGATCAGCCTGTCGCTGGCGCCCATAGAACGCGCCCGCCGCCAGGTGGCCGGCCGGTCGGCGGACGACTTTTCTCCGCTGGCCCCGACCGGCCTGCCCGACGAGGTGCGCCCACTGGTCGACGAACTCAACCTGCTCTTCGGCCGGGTGCGCGGCGCGTTCGACGCGCAGAAGAATTTTGTTGCCGATGCGGCGCACGAGTTGCGCTCACCCCTCACGGCCCTGAAGCTCCAGGCCCAGGCGCTGCGCCGCAGTGATGACGATCCGGCGGAACGCGAAGCGGGCATTGCGCGGCTGAACCAGGGCATAGACCGGGCAATACGCCTGGTGGAACAGCTGCTGGTGCTGGCGCGCGAAGAAGCCGGCCCGGGGGAAAATACCGAGGGCAGCGGTGACGTCAACCTGCACGAGGTGGTCAAGCTGGCGGTGGCCGACGTCTTGCCGCTGGCGGGGCACAAGCAGATTGACCTGGGCCTGGCCGATGAGCAGGGTACGCAGGTGCCGCCGGTCCCCGGCCAGGGCGAAGCCCTGCGCGTCATGCTGCGCAACCTGCTCGACAACGCCGTCAAGTACACACCGGCGGGTGGTCAGGTCGACGTGTCGCTGCAGCAGCAGCAAGGCCAGCCGGTGCTGACGGTGGAAGACAGCGGGCCCGGCATTGCGGCGCAGGACCGCCCACGCGTGTTCGACCGATTCTTTCGGGCCAGCGACGTAGCGCTGGAAACCGGCAGCGGCCTGGGGCTGGCGATTGTCAAGGCGATTGCCGAGCGGCACGGCGCAACACTGGCGCTGGAGCGCTCGTCCCGGCTGGGAGGGCTGAAGGTTGAGATCCGCTTTGCGCCCGGCCCTACGGCCACTACGGCCACTACGGCTGCTTCGGCCGCAGCGCAATAGCCACTGCGGGGCCGCGCCCACCCGCCCATCTGCTCACCTTAAGCCTCGTCTAAGGCTGGCTCCCCATAGTTGGTCCTGTGGGCACGAGGCGTGCCCGATGTGTGTCCGATATCTATATCTGTCTCCAACGCAAGGAAGCCAACCATGACATCCGCAGCATTGAAAAATACCCGATTGATCGTTGCCCTGCTGGCCGCTGGCGCCATGGGTGGTGCCAGCGTCAGCGCGCTGAACGCCCTGCATGGCAGCGCCGTTGCCGCCCCTGCCTCCGCAGCCGTTGCCACTACCGGCGGCGTGGCCAGCACGCCCGTGGCGCTGCCCGACTTCTCCCGGATCACCGAGCGCCACGGCCCAGCAGTCGTCAACATCAGCGTCACCGGCACCACCAAGGTGTCCAGCGGATCACCTCTGGCCCAGGGCGATGATGACGACGATGCTCTGGCCGGTGATCCATTTTTCGAGTTCTTCCGCCGCTTCCAGCAGGGACAGGGCCGACAGGGCCGCGGCGGCCAGCAGGAAGTTCCCACCCGAGGCCAGGGCTCCGGCTTCATCGTAAGCAGCGACGGCATCATCCTGACCAATGCGCACGTGGTGCGCGATGCGCGCGAAGTCACGGTCAAGCTGACCGACCGGCGCGAATTCCGCGCCAAGGTGCTGGGCGCTGATCCCAGGACCGACGTCGCCGTGCTGCGGATTGCGGCCAGCAACCTGCCGGTGGTGACCCTGGGCAAAACCAGCGAATTGAAGGTCGGCGAGTGGGTGCTGGCGATTGGTTCGCCCTTCGGTTTTGAAAACACCGTGACGGCCGGCGTCGTCAGCGCCAAGGGTCGGTCCCTGCCCGACGACAGCACCGTGCCCTTCATCCAGACCGACGTCGCCATCAACCCCGGCAACTCGGGCGGCCCGCTGTTCAATGCCCGCGGCGAGGTGGTCGGCATCAATTCACAGATCTACTCCCGCAGCGGCGGCTATCAGGGCGTGTCGTTTGCGATTCCGATCGATATCGCGGCCAGGATCCAGAAGCAGATCGTGGCCAACGGCAAGGTGGAGCATGCGCGCCTGGGCGTGGCGGTGCAGGAAGTGAACCAGACCTTTGCCGACTCGTTCAAACTCGACAAACCGGAAGGCGCCCTGGTGTCCACGGTTGAAAAAGGCAGCCCGGCCGAGAAGGCGGGCCTGCAGTCCGGCGACGTGATTCGCAAGGTCAATGGCCAACCCATCGTCTCCTCGGGCGACCTGTCGGCCCTCATTGGCCTGGCCGCCCCCGGCGACACCGTCGCGCTCGACGTCTGGCGCCAGGGCGCCGCCAAATCGCTCACGGCACGACTGGCCAGTGCCGACGACAAGTCCGCCCAGGCCGCCAGCAAAAAAGACTCGCCCAGCCAGGGCAAGCTGGGCCTGGCCCTGCGTCCGCTGCAGCCCGACGAAAGGCAGGAGGCAGGCCTCGACAGCGGCCTGGTGGTGCAGCAAGCCAGCGGCCCGGCGGCGCTGGCCGGCGTGCAGGCTGGCGACGTGCTGATCGCCATCAATGGCACACCGGTCAGGAATGTCGAGCAGGTGCGTAGCGTGGTCGCCAAAGCGGACAAATCGGTGGCGCTGCTCATCCAGCGTGGCGACAGCAAGATTTTTGTGCCGGTGAACCTGGGCTGAAGTCTGCGGAGATGGCGAAAAAGGATGGGTGCCGGTTGACCGGTATAAAACGGTATAAAGGAGGAGGCGATGCCGCGGGGCCGTCAGCCGCAAACTGATTCCTCCCACCCCGCCCTCCTGGTCTGAGGAGGGCATTTTTTCATCGGATCATCCATCCCCGCCAGAACACCGCCGATAGCAGCCGTCTTGACACCAAGACACGGAAAGAAACCATGGAGACAAGCCATGTCGCAAGTACTGTTTGAAAAACACGGGCCCGTCGCCATCGTCACGCTCAATCGCCCGGAGCGCCTGAATGCCATCAGCGAAACGTTGCTGGACGACCTGCACGCCGCCCTGCTCAAGGCCCAGCTCGATGAGGACATCAAGGCCATTGTGCTTGCCGGCGCAGGCCGGGCGTTTTGCGCGGGTGCCGACCTGAAGGAATTTTCCGGGCAAGCCGCCACCGCCCGGGACACATCAAACTATGCCGAAAAAATCCAGCAGGTCACGCGCGACATCATGTTCAACGGCAAGCCCGTTGTCGGAGCCATCCAGGGGTTTGCCGTGGGTGGGGGTTTCGAGTGGGTGCTCAACTGCGACATGGTGGTAGCGGCCGAAGATGTGGTCTGTTTTTTTCCCGAAATGAGCTGGGGGCAGTTTGTGACCGGTGGCGTCACCCATCTGTTGCCCCAGGCTGTGGGCCACCAGCGTGCCATGGAACTCTGGTTGCTGGGCGAGAAGCAAAGTGCCGACACGCTCTACCGGCTCGGCCTGGTCAACCGCGTGGTGCCCAAGGAGAAAGTGCTGGAGACCGCAATCGCGCTGGCCGAGAAGATCAGCGAGCGCTCCACTTTCACCGTGTCGCGCCTGAAAAAGATGGTCAATACGCAACTCTCAGGTCAACTGGCAACGGCCTTGCAGCTGGAAGCCGAAGCAGCGGCCAGTGCCATGGGAAACGAGGACACCCAACAGCGCGTTGCGGGCTTTACCGCCCGATAAACAGGGCAGCACCTCGCACCGCTGAAGCCTTTTTTTGAAACTGAAATTGCATGACGGTGATGACCGCGCGATGACCATGGCTGCCTGGCCCAGGCCTTGATTCGTGTCCTCGCCAACCTTCGGCATTTGTCCGCCGCGGACGCACCGGACCACGTGCCAACGTGAGAAAAATTACACCGGCACGCCTGATTCCAAAAAACTTTCAAACCGCCGGGCTGCCAAACTGGCTACGATGCGGGTCGAGAACCCAGGAGTTACCTCACCCATGCCCGTCATCACCAATATCGAAGACCTGCGCGTTCTGGCGCAAAAACGTGTTCCCCGCATGTTCTACGACTATGCCGACTCCGGCTCGTGGACGGAGAGCACCTACCGCGCCAACGAGAGCGACTTCCAGAAGATCAAGCTGCGCCAGCGCGTGGCCGTCAACATGGAAAACCGCAGCACGGCCACGCAGATGATTGGGCAAAACGTTGCCATGCCGGTGGCCATCGCCCCGACGGGCCTCACCGGCATGCAGCATGCCGACGGCGAAATCCTGGGCGCCCGTGCGGCCAAGAAATTCGGCATTCCGTTCACGCTGTCCACCATGAGCATCTGCTCCATCGAGGACGTCGCCGCCGGCACGGACCGCCACCCTTTCTGGTTCCAGCTGTATGTGATGAAGGACCGCACCTTCATTGAAGGCCTGATCGACCGCGCCAAGGCCGCCAATTGCTCGGCGCTGGTGCTCACACTGGACCTGCAAATCCTCGGCCAGCGCCACAAGGACCTGAAAAACGGCCTGAGCGCACCGCCCAAACCCACGCTCGCAACCATCCTCAACCTCATGACCAAGCCCCGCTGGGGCCTGGGCATGCTGGGGACCAAACGCCACGGCTTTGGCAACATCGTCGGCCACGTCAAGGGCGTCGACAACATGGGCTCGCTTTCGGAATGGACGGCCAAGCAGTTCGACCCGGGCCTGAACTGGGGCGATGTCGAATGGATCAAAAAGCGCTGGGGCGGCAAGCTGATCCTCAAGGGCATCCAGGACGTGGAAGATGCGAAACTCGCCGTCAACTCGGGCGCTGACGCGTTGATCGTGTCCAACCATGGCGGCCGCCAACTCGATGGGGCGGCCTCCTCCATCTCTGCCCTGCCGGAGATCGTGGAAGCGGTGGGCCAGCAAATCGAGGTGCACATGGACGGCGGTATCCGCTCGGGGCAGGATGTGCTGAAGGCAATGGCGCTGGGCGCCAAGGGCACCTACGTCGGCCGCGCCTTCCTGTACGGCCTGGGCGCCATGGGCGAACAAGGCGTGACGAGAGCGCTGGAAATCATCCACAAGGAGCTGGACCTGACCATGGCGTTTTGTGGCCGCACCAACATCAACACGGTGGACAAAGGCATCCTGCTGCCGGGGACGTACTGACCACAGGGCACCGGCCGGGGACTCACAATTCTGAAGAAAATCTCATTCTGGTTAAGCAAAGTTCTTATGGCCAGAAGAAGTCGCCAGTACGGCTGTTTACCGCATCTGCTACGGCAAGGGTGAAATCTCGTAGTCCATGGCGTACAAATGCTTGCCATCGGCAATCTGGATGCTGAGCGTGCCGGTGAGGCCGGTCAATTCACCAGTACCGGAATCGGGCACCACGCTGACTACCAATTGCGGTGCGCCCCGATTCATGGTGCCGCTGTGCTGCAACACAAAGCTGCCGCTTTTCCCGTTCAGCGTGCCGGTCACGCATTCCATCGCGACATAGCCGGCCGAGCCTTTGACAGCCGTGCCCGCGCTGAGCATCTCGCCCTTGCTGGTGGCCTGCAGGTCGCCGCTGAAGGTCTTATTGATGGACAGCCGCCCCATCAGTGGCCCCGCGTCCGCATTCGCCAGGGATTGCGGCACGAGATTGACTTCAAAGCTTCCGGCGGCATGGGACGGCATGGTATTCACTTTCAATGGGAGGTGGCAATGCCGGCCATGATGCCAGAGTGCCTGCAGTTTTACCGCTGCCCGAAGGGCCGGGCCGGCACCGTTTGCAGGTAAGCGTGCAGCGCCCGCGTATCGACATCGTTCATGGCCGACAGCGATCCAAACGGCATCACCTGGATGGCTGTGCCGTCAGGCCGTTTGCCGCTGCGCATCATGGCCATGAACTGCGCTGCGTCCTTGTAACGCCCCATGGCACTGCCCTCGCCGGGCGTGATGTTGGCGGCCGCCGGCCAGTCCGGGGGGCCACCGGGAATCTTGCCGCCCGACAGCTTCTCGCCATGGCAGCCGATGCACATATTGGCCACATAGGCGCCATGCTGCACCGTCACGGCAGCCGCCACCGGGGTTGAAGGCGGCAGCGAGTGGTCAATCCGTTGCGCCGCATCTGGAATGGCGTCAAAACCGTAGAGCACCCAGGCCGGCAGGGGCAGTTCGATCACAGCGGCGCGGGAACTTTGTGGCGGCAAGCTGCGCACATACGCCACCAATGCGGCCAGGTCTTCATTGGTGAAGCGGTTGTAGTCCTCGCTGGGCATGATCAGCGCCGGGCGCCCATCGGGCTTGACCCCATGGCGTATCGTGCGAACCCAGTCCTCGGGCTTGTACCCGGCCACCACGCCGCCAGGCGTGATGTTGGGCCCGGCGATGCGCGTGCCTTTGCCGTCATTGACAAAGTCGCGCCCGCCCCCGTTCGCGCCATGGCAGTCAACGCAACCGCGCGACTGGAATAAATATTTGCCACGCTCCAGCGCCTGGCCATCCGAGGCGTACGCCACGGGTTGAACCGGCACACTCACCTGGCGCATGCGTTTTCGGTCGGCCAGCTGCGTGCCCACCACGGCCGCACCCGCGACCAGCAGTACGGCCAAGCCCAGGCCGGCAGCGCTCCATTTAATCCAGCGTTTCATGGTATTTCCCCCTCCATTAGCCTCGAAGGCGTGCCACCACCGGGCAGCATCGTCGCAGGTAATCGGCCAGTGTAGGCAGCCGCGGATTCTTTGTCAGTGACAAAATAACATTGCCTGGCGTGAAACCGGTGTGGGCAGCCAAAGCAATCAGTCCCCCCACACTCGCGCCCGCATCGGCGTGGAAGTCGGTATCCGGGAGGTTGACCACACAAAAGCGATGGCACGTCGACGAACGCTATGCTTGCCATGTGAACGTTTCAACCCTGCCCCACGGCGCCAGACTGCGCCGCATTGCCCACCTCGACATGGACGCATTTTTTGCGTCCATCGAGCTGCTGCGCTACCCGCAGCTCAAAGGCCTGCCGGTGGTGATTGGTGGCGGGCGGCGCAAGGTGGATGAAGAACTGCTGGCGGCGCAAGGCGAGCGAGCGCTGCGCTTCATTCCAGTGGAAGATTTCCCGCTGCTCAAGGACTATGTGGGCCGCGGCGTGATCACCACGGCAACCTATGCCGCGCGGCAATTTGGCGTGGGCTCGGCCATGGGCATGATGAAGGCCGCCAAACTCTGCCCGCAGGCGATTGTGTTGCCGGTCGATTTTGAAGAAGTGCGCAAATACTCGCGGCTCTTCAAAAGCACCATCACCGAGATTGCCCCTGTGATGCAGGACCGCGGGGTGGACGAGGTGTATATCGACTTCACCGATGTGCCCGGCGGCCAGCGCGAGGGAGGCCGGGTGCTGGCGCGGCTGATCCAGAAAGCCATTTTTGAAAAGACCGGCCTCACCTGCTCGGTTGGCGTGGCGCCCAACAAGCTGCTGGCCAAGATGGCCAGCGAGTTCAACAAGCCCAACGGCATTTCGATTGTGTATGAGGAAGATCTGCAAACCATGATCTGGCCGCTCAACGTACGCAAGATCAACGGCATTGGTCCCAAGGCGGGGGAAAAGCTGGCGCGGCTGAACATCCACACCATCGGCGAGCTGGCCGCACAGGATCCTTCGCTTCTGATTGCCAACTTCGGCAAGGCCACGGGCGCCTGGATGCACGAGGCCGCCTGGGGCCGTGACGACCGACCGGTGGTCACCGAGAGCGAGCCCGTCAGCATGAGCCGGGAAACCACCTTTGACCGCGACCTGCATGCGGTACGCGACAAGGCGGTGCTTGGCGCCATCTTCACCGATCTGTGCAGCAAACTGGCACAGGACCTGCAGCGCAAGGGCTATGTGGCCAAAACCATAGGCATCAAGCTGCGCTATGACGATTTCAGGATTGCAACGCGCGACCAGACCGCCGACAGCTACACCGCTGACGGTCAAGCCATCCGGAAACTGGCGGGCCTGTGCCTGAAGCGGGTTCCGCTCGAGAGAAAGCTGCGCCTGCTGGGCGTTCGCGCCAGCACGCTGGCCAAAGCCGGTGAAGAGCCGGTGCCCGAACAAAAATCGCCATCATCCCGATCGGGAAGCCCGCAACAAGGGCAACACGGTATTGAATCGACAGCAAACGATCAATTGTTTTAGCGCATCGACCGCTCCATCTTCAGCGCTAGCTAGCACTCCTTTCAGAGCCACCATCCAGCGGTGCAAGGTCGGATAAATAGACACGGTTGCCGAGCTGCAACTCATGCCCTTTCTGCCGGGCGGCCTCGAAGGCGGCAAACTCTTCGGCCGTGGGGTGGTGGTCGTGCTTCCGGTGCGGCAGCGGCAGGCCCGGCGCCGTGGCCCCGCCGCCGCTGTGCTTCGCATCAGGCCGGCTGGTCTCGAAGCCCTGAATCTGGCCGTTGACCTGCCAGTACACCGCGGACACCGTGATGCCGTACCGCGCGGCCGCATTTTTGGTGATCGCCACACCCAGGACGACCAGTTGCCCGGGACGGCCTTCGCGGTTGTGCAGGAAGTCGGTGGACAGATCAACCAGAACTGAATACTGGTGACCGCGCCTGTCGTTGCGCACCACACGGAACCGGTAGCTCGCCGACAAGATGCCGTGGGCCTGCATCGTGACCGTGATGGCCTCATACAGCATTTTTCGCCGGAACCACATGCGCTCTTCAAGACTCATCTTGACGGGCGTGGTCTCCGGCCCGGCAGGCTCGGATTTTGAGCGCTTCCCGGTGCTAAACAGATTCTTGAGTACGAACATGCTGGGGTGACATCAGGGCTATTTCGCCGCAAAGAAAACGTAGTCGGCCGTATAGCCTTCCTTGCTGCGCTTGCCGGCGTCGGCCTTGGTCTCGCAGCCCTTGGCCGGCGCATTGCCGCCTGCCGTGTTGAGACGCTGCACGCTGGTGACGCTGGCCATCCTGCCGGTCGCATCGCTTGATTTGGCGGACAGCAGCAGCAGCGGAATGTCTGCCGCTCGCTCACCATCGGCGCGGGCCTTGACGGTGCCTACGGTCTTGCTGCCGTCAAGCGCCGCCCAGCTGGGGCCGGCACCGTGGGTGCCGACTTTCTCGTTTTTCTGGTTGAAGAGATCAGCCTCGGGCGCCACAAACACCCAGGCCCAACCGCCCTTGTCGGCGGCGCGGCATTCATAAATCTGCGAACCGACGGCGTGCCAGGTGAACGCCACGCGCTCGCTATCGGCGGGCCTGAGCGCCGCAGGCACGGGTTTCGCGGCGTTTGCGGATCCTTCCGGTTTGGACGAGGCGCAAGCACTGAGCAGGCCGGCGCATAGCGCAGCCAGAACCAGGCTGGTGGCGGCTGATGGAATTGCGGAAATCGATGTCATGAAAACCTCCTGAAATGAATTGATGGATAAACAGCCGGTCGGCTGAGGCGCGTAGCCAGGTGCCCTGGTTCCGCCGCCTTGCCTGCAAGGGACAAACGCTGCGTTTTGAAAATCGGATGCAGATTCGCAAAAATATTTTTGTCACGAGGCCTGGGCGTTTGCCGCCCGGCAAAACTCCAGGAACTTCATATACTCGGCCGCATGAAGCTGGACACTGATGCGGACACCCGTAGCCTGGAAGCGCTGATCGCGGCTGCGGCGCAAGGCGACCATGCCTGCTTCGCCCGGATCTATTCACGCACCCATATGCATCTGTTTGGCGTTGCCCTGCGTATATTGAGACATGGACAGGCGGCCGAGGATGTGCTGCAAGAGGCGTATGTGAGCATCTGGAAAAATGCCGGCAGCTATCGCAGCGAGGTAGACGGGCAAACCATTCAACCCATGACATGGCTGATTGCCATCGTCCGCAACAAGGCGCTGGACGCCTTGCGCTCCCGCACGCGCCGCAAGGAAAACGAATTACCCGAGTCCGGCGACGTGGACGAAGAAGACACCGAAACCACCGCAACGCCCGCCCCCAGTGCCATGCAGCTTCTGGAACAAGCCAGCCAGGCCCTGCATATAGAAGGCTGCATGAATGCGCTGGAAGGCAGTTACCGCCAAAGCCTGGCGCTTGCCTACTACCAGGGCTTGTCGCACACCGAGGTGGCGGCGCAAATGGGCGCGCCGCTCGGCTCCGTCAAAGCCTGGATACGGCGCGGGCTGGAAAAACTCAGAGGCTGCCTGGCCGCGCAGGGAGTGACGCCATGAGGTACACCCACCCTGAACTGCTGGAACACCTCGCCTCGTCTTATGTGCTGGGCACGCTGGCGGGCGGCGCACGGCGCCGCTTTGAACGCCTGCAGCGCGACCGCGCCGATGTGCGGATGCTGGTGACGCAGTGGGAAACGCGGCTGGGCCAGCTGGCCATGTCAGTGCCGACCCAGCGGCCTTCGCCGCAGCTGTGGGCCGCTATTGCCGCACGTACGCAACCCGACCGGGCACCCGCTGCACCGCCTGCCATTTCCCCTTCGGCCTCCTGGCTGGGCTGGCTCAAGCCGGCAGGCTTTGGCCTGGGTGGCCTGGCGGCCGGGGTGATAGCGGCCAGCGCGCTGTTTGTAGCCATGCCCTCGCTTTTCATGTCCAGCGACCAGATCGCCATGCGTTCGGGTGAAAAACTGCCACAAAGCTATGTAGGCCTGCTCACCGATGCGCAGGGCAACGGCAAGCTGCTGGTGAGCTCGCTGCGTCACGGCAAGACCATGACGGTCAAGGTGATAGGCCCGATCACACCGCCCGCTGCCGGAACGCTGGTGCTGTGGGCCGTGCCCGCCAATGCGCCGGCCTTTGCACTCGGCGCCGTGCCCACCAGCGGTTCGGCCGTTTCCATGTTGCCCGACACGTCGGAGAAGCTGCTGTCCAAAGTGGGCAAGCTGATGGTGACGCTTGAGGCCAGCGCAACGCCTGCCGTTCCTGGCGGGACCGTGGTCTTCAGCGGCAATTGCGCGAAGTTGTGGTGAGCCTGCCAGGCTCCCCCGCTGACAGGCCAACCCAGATGACACAAGGCCGAAAAGACCTGCCACCGGAAATGAGCCATACCGAGTTCACGGCCCGGGGCTTTGCCCTCACTGCACAGGTGCTGACTCGCGCCGAGTGCGAAGCCGTCGCCCGCCGGGTTGCGGAGGTTCCGGCAGGCTCGGCAGGAACGCGTTGCCTGCTGTCCCAAGCCTGGTGCCGGGCGCTGGCTGCAAAAATCAGCCAGCATCCATCACTGTCGCCGCTTATTCCTTCCGATTTTGTCGCCACGCAATGCACCTACTTTGAGAAATCGCAGTCTCGCAACTGGCTTGTGCCCATGCACCAGGATTTGAGCATCCCGGTTGGCGGTCGCGTAGAGCACGAAAGCCTGGGCGGCTGGTCCGAAAAGGAAGGCACCCTGTATGTTCAACCGCCGGTCGAACTCCTGCAGCAGCTGGTAGCGGTGCGCCTGCACATCGACGCTTGCGGCGTCAACGACGGTCCGCTGCGAGTGGTGCCCGGTTCGCACCTGTGCGGCCGGCTTCCGGCAGAGGCGGCGGCCGCCGCCCGCCAGTCGCTGGCTGAGTTCGTCTGCACGGCCGGGCAAGGAAGTGCGATGGCCATGCGCCCGCTGCTTTTACATGCGTCGTCGAAATCTACGGGCAGCAGCATGCGCAGGGTTCTGCATTTTCTGTATGGCCCCCGCGAATTCCCGTTGGGCCTTCGGTGGCAGCATGCGGTTTAAGAGCCTGTTCACGATTTATTTGGGGTCGCGTTGGGACGCAATCGGGATGAGTTGGCTGCCAACATCACGCCGCATGGGCTCATGCCCATGCAAGGGATTTGGTTGCCAAATCGCCCGATTTCGTCCCAACCCGAAGGGCAGGTGCCTTTTCGGGCCGTCTGCGGCGTTGCACTGCTTGCCAATAGCCGGGCTATTGGCGGCGCACTGCGCCTTGCAGCCCATCCCGAAAAGACAACTGCGCAACCCCAAATAAATCGTGAACAGGCTCTAAGCCGAATGGCACTTACTTTGGCTCATAGGCATGACCATGCCTCTGGACGTGTCGGCGAGCCTGGTCGCGGGGCACCTTCAACCAGGGGTAGGGTTTGGGCCTTCGTTTTCGCATTCGCGGCTCGATGCGTCCGGGTCGATGGCCGACCCTGCATTGTGCGATCAACGTGAATAGCCGCCCGCAATCCTTCGTGGCCGAGAGGCCTCGCGAGACCCACTCTGTCCACAGTTGCACCGTGTGCTTGAAGC
>NZ_JBFUKG010000021.1:0-94718 GCF_056400945.1 Polaromonas sp. P4_H1
GTGCTGGAGAACATCACGCTGGCGCCGACCAAGGTGCGCGGGCTGACCGCGCTGGAAGCGCGCAACCGCGCCAGCGAGCTGCTGGTGAAGGTGGGCCTGCTGGACAAGATCAATGCCTACCCGAACCAGCTCTCGGGCGGGCAGCAGCAGCGCGTGGCGATTGCCCGGGCGCTGGCGATGCAGCCGCGCATCATGCTGTTTGACGAGCCGACCTCGGCGCTGGACCCGGAGATGGTCGGGGAGGTGCTCAACGTCATGCAGGCCCTGGCCGAGGAGGGCATGACCATGGTCGTCGTCACCCACGAGATGGGCTTTGCCCGCCAGGTGGCGGACCGGGTCATCTTCATTGATGAGGGACTGGTGGTGGAGGAAGGCACACCCGCCGCCATCTTCGACCAGCCGCAGGAAGAGCGCACGCGCAGGTTCCTCAGCAAGGTCCTGTAACCCCGTAACCCCTTAACCCAGCGCTTCACCAAGGAAACGATCCATGAAAAAACTTCTGCTGCTGGTTTGCGTCCTGATGACGGGCTGCGCCGCCGAACTGATCAGCGCGAACGAAAAGACCATCATCGTGCAGGCGCGGCGCCAGGACGTTGCGAACGCTCAGGACATTGCTGAAGCCGAATGCCAGAAGCGCGGTCTGCATGCCAGGCTGACCAGCAAGCCCGCCAGCAACCAGTTTGGATTTGATTGCGTGCGGTGATTTAAAACATTCGCCTTTCTTCTTTTAGGAAGGCAGCCGCCATCTTCGACCGGCCGCAGTAAGAGCCCACGCGCCGCTTCCTCGGCAAAGTCCAGTAGTCCTCCTGCAGTCCTTTCCCCAACAGGGCCTGGCCCCTCGCGGGGCACCTCAAACCCATCTACGGGTTTTCCATGAATCCCAACCGGTTGTAAGAAACCGGCGCACCGCCCGACCAATCGTCAACACGCAGCAAAACTGCCGCGGAAACCCTGGGAGTCCCAGGCTTTGTTGGCGAATGAGGAGCACATGATGGATACCGGCAAGCAGGTGATTCACCCCGGGTGGTTGCGGGCCATGCACTGGCTCAACGCCCTCGCGGTCGTGGTCCTGATGATGAGCGGCTGGAGAATCTACAACGCCACCGCCTTCCTGGGCTTCACAATTCCGAAAGACATCACGCTGGGCGGCTGGCTGGGGGGCGCCCTCCAGTGGCACTTTGCCGCCATGTGGGTGCTGGGCGTCAATGGCCTGCTTTACCTGGCCTTCAACCTCGCCACCGGCCGCCTGCTGCGCAAGTTCTTTCCGCTCTCTCCCCGCGCCCTGCTGGCCGATTTGCAGGCCGCGCTCAAGGGCCGGCTCGCCCATGCCGACCCGCGGCATTACAACATGGTGCAGCGCCTGGCCTACCTGTTTGTGATGGTCGACACCGTCCTGCTGGTGATCTCTGGCCTGGTGCTCTGGAAATCGGTGCAATTCCCCCTGCTGCGCGAACTGATGGGCGGCTACGAAGGCGCCCGGCTGGTGCACTTTTTTGCCATGGCCGCACTGGCCGCGTTTGTGGCGGTTCACCTGGTGATGGTGGCGCTGGTGCCGCGCACGCTGCTGTACATGGTTCGCGGCCGCTAAGGAGCCTGACATGATGATCAAACCCCCTCCCCGCCTGGCCATTGACGGCGATGCCGTGCTCAAGGAAGCCGTGAGCCGCATCAGCCATGCCGCCCGCATCAGCGAGCCCGCCCGCCGCGACTTCCTGCGCCGCTCGCTCACGCTTGGCGGCCTGTCCATGCTCACGGGTTGCACGCTGGTGGATGAAGCCAGCATTGACACGGCATTGATGCGGATTTCCCGCATGAATGACAAGGTGCAGGGCTGGCTGTTTGACCCCAACCGCCTGGCCCCCACCTACCCCGACTCGATGATCACGCGCCCCTTCCCCTTCAATGCCTACTACAGCGAGAGCGAAGTGCGCCAGATCGAGGAAGGCAGCTACCGCCTGGAGGTCACCGGCCTCGTCGCCGACAAGCGCAAATGGGCGCTTCCGGAGCTGCGCGCCATGCCGCAGGTTGACCAGGTCACCCGCCACATCTGCGTCGAAGGCTGGAGCGCGATCGGCAAATGGGGCGGTGTGCCGTTTGCCAGCTTTCTGCGCCGGGTCGGTGCGGACCTGACTGCCAAATACGTTGGTTTCAAGTGCGCCGACGACTACTTCACCAGCATCGACATGCCAACCGCCTTGCACCCGCAAACCGTGCTGGCGCTCACCTACGACGGGCAGCCGTTACCCCCCAAATACGGCTTTCCGATGAAGCTGCGCATGCCCACCAAGCTGGGCTACAAGAATCCCAAACATATCCAGGCGATTTTCGTCACCAACACCTACCCTGGCGGCTACTGGGAAGACCAGGGCTACAACTGGTTCGGAGGTAGCTGAGCCTGCTCAGAGACCCTGCAACGCCGGCAATAGCTGAATCATCGACTTCAGCATTGCCGTTTTATTCAACAACTGATTCATCACCACCAAGGAAAACAACCATGAAAACACTGACCGCCGCCCTCCTGTCTGCCTGCATGCTTTTCGCCGGCGCTAGCGTCATGGCACAGGACGCCATGAAAAAGGATGCGATGGGCAAAGATGCGATGTCGAAGGACGCCATGGCAAAAGACACGATGGCTAAAGACACCATGTCAAAGGACGCGATGAAAAAAGATGGCATGAAGAAAGATGCCATGAAAAAGGATCACATGGCCAAAGCCGGCATGGCCAAGGACGGCATGAAAAAAGACGCTATGGGTAAAGATGCTATGGGTAAAGACGCCATGGCCAAGGACGAGATGAAAAAGTAAGGCGATTGCGAAGGACGTTCCGGGAGGGCTGTGCCTTGCAGGCCGCCTCCGGAATTCATTTCAATAAACCCTATCGCTTGCGAAGCGGATCCAGCAGGGACGACAGGCCGTTGTGGTCGATTTCGTGCATCAGCGCCAGCAGGCGACCAATCTCGCCCTTCGGAAAACCTTCACGGGCAAACCAGTTGAGGTAGTTGCCAGGCAAGTCGGCAATCAGCCGCCCCTTGTACTTGCCGTAGGGCATTTCGCGGGTCAGCAGGAGCTGTAGGTCTTCGGAGTTCACTAACCACCGCTCCGCTTGACGACATATCCCTGCTTCTTCAGCGCCTGCATGACCAGGTCGCAATGCTCGCCCTGCACCTCAATCACACCGTCCTTCACCGTGCCGCCTGAGCCGCACGCGGTCTTGAGCTGCTTGCCCAGCTGGGCCAGGGCCATCGCATCCAGCGCCAGCCCCTTCACCACGGTCACGCTTTTCCCGCCACGGCCTTTGGTCTCCCTGGAAACATAGGCCACACCGCCGGACTTTCCGCCAGTCGTTGCCAGGGCCTTGAGTTGACGGCACACACAGCCCGCCACGGGCTTGCGGCAGTCGGGGCACATACGTCCCCCGTCAGTGGAATAAACGAGTCCGCCGGATGGATTGCTTTTCATGGATGGGTTGGGCTTGGCAGCCAGGGGAAAGAGCAGGCCGGACGAATCTGCCACGGCGCAATAAAGATTTGAAACCTGCCGGCCGGTGCAAAGCCTTCGCAACAGCGCGGCTTGCGTCCCGACAGGGCCATTCGATAAGTACTTCAATGAGTACTTCGATAAGTGTTATCGGGGTTGCAGCAAAAACTCCATCTCGGTTCCCGCCAGGTTCAACACATCGTGGTGGCTCAAGGGAATCGCCTTGTACCCGATTGATTTGCCATTGAGCGTGGGCTGTGTCTCACCGTCCATATGGGCGACGTAATAACCATCGCGCCGATGAGAAATGGCCACGACCGCCACGCCCGGCCGGCCAAAAGTCGTCACCGCCTTGACCACCGGAACCTCCAGCCCCGCCGAAGAACCCGACAAGACCTTGAGGCTGGCCTGCAACGCGCCGCTGGTGCCCGGAAAACCAAGCGCCTCCAGCGGCATGGTGCCCGTTTTTTCGGATACGAGAGGCTGCTCATGCTCGGAGGCCGAGAGATACTGAATCCTGAAATTACCAATGGCGATGATGTCCTTGTCCAGCAGCAGCTGCCTGGACTTGATCATCTGGCCATTGATATAGGTCCCGTTGGTACTGCCCAGGTCCTCGATATACACATCCGCGAGGCCCTTGAGTTCAAACACGCAGTGCTCGCCGCTCACCACCAGGTTGTCAAGCACGATGTCGTTATAAGGTCTGCGGCCAAGCGTCGTTCTGTTGTTCTTCAGATAAACATGCTGGATTTCGACGCCTTCGACAGATGCGATGAGTTGTGGCATAGAACCTCCCCTCCTGCGTTATACGCCGCCAGACACGCCTGGCGCGGTGGCGACAATTGATGGTAGCCGTGCTGCCACAAAGGCACAAGGCCAAGACTATGACAAAGCCGTCCCCAGTATAAAAGCATGTGCCGGGACTTTGCTTGAAGGCGCTGCCGGGTCAGTCCAGTCAGTCGGGTCAGTCCGGCACAAAGCGTGCCTTGAACTTCAGTTCGTCTTCGGGCTGCTCGAACGTCGCCACCTGCCCCATCTTCATGTCTGCCAGGCGGCAGGCCGAAAACAGGCTGTATTTGCCCTTGAGGTCGTAGCTCTCCATGTCAATCAGCATGTAGGGGTACGGCACAAAAACCTGGTGCGGGAAAACCGTCCGGTGCCGGTTGCGGGGCGATGGGAAAAGTTTGTAGGTGTCTGTTGTAATGCTTTGTGCTGCCATGATGTGGGTCGCTCTCTCCCTATTTTGATGCATGGAACCCTATGACCGAGCTTCTCGTAACACCTGGTAAAGAACAAATCGCGCTGCTTGAACCTTTCGAGCGGCTGAGGTTGGCTCAGATACAGGTGGTTTCAACGCCGCAGCAGGCCGGCAGGGCGCTGGAGGAACTCGCAGGCATCACGGCCCTGGGGTTTGATACTGAATCCAAACCGACCTTTGCCAAAAACGAGGCGTCCGACGGGCCCCACATCGTTCAGCTGTCTACACTGGAGAAGGCCTATATCTTTCAATTGCAGGACACCGAATGCCGCCGCGCCGTAGCCGTGCTGCTGGAGTCGCCGGCCATCATCAAGGCCGGCTTCGGCCTGGGAGACGACCGCCGGCGTCTCATCAGCAAATTCGGCGTTGACCCGCAAGGTGTGCTTGACCTGAACACCGTGTTCAGAAAAAAAGGCTACCGCAAGGACATGGGTGTGCGGGGGGCGGTGGCCGTGGTTTTCAACAAGCGGTTCATCAAGTCCAGAAAAGCCACCACCTCCAACTGGGCCAACAGCAAGCTGTCCGACGCGCAGATCATCTACGCCGCCAATGACGCCTATGCGGCGCTCAGGGTCTTCATGGCGCTTGAGTTGAACTGACCGCTCAGGGAACGCCGTGATTTACGGCGGGATCCAGAGAAGGGCCATCGACGGCACGGCCAAGCCACCAGCTGGCGCGCCCTCCCACAGCGCTCACAGCGCCCGCAGCCCCTGCAGCCCTTGTATGCGGCAGCACATTGCCGCCACAATGACCTGGCACGACCTTGTCCAACCGGTCCCGAACGCGCAGGAGAAACTGCCATGGCGCTGCGAATGCATTCCCAACCAATCCACATGACTCGCCACACGACTCGTCACCTGAACCGCCGCGCCGCGCTGGCGGCGTTAACGGGACTAACGGGGCTCTCGGGCATCGCCCTGGGCGGGGTGTATGCCACCGTCCTGCTCTCGCCCGGCACCGGGCGCGCACAGGCAACGGGCACCTCTCGCCTGCAATCCTGGCCGCTCAACACCCCGCGCAGCACAGGCATTCATGACGTAGCGCCTGCGCCCGGTGGCGGGGTCTGGTTCTCGGCGCAGCGCAGCGGGCACCTGGGCTGGTTTGACCCGCGCACCGGCAAGTCCGAGCTGATCGCCCTGGGAAGCAATGGCGGCAGCTCGTCGCCGCATGGCGTGATTGCCGGGCCCGACGGCGCGGCCTGGCTGACCGACGGCGGACAAAATGCCATTGCACGCGTGAGCTGGCCGGCGCGTGAAGTGAAGCTCTTCCCCCTGCCTGCCGGAACACCCTACGCCAACCTCAACACCTGCGCCTTTGATGGCAACGGCGACCTGTGGTTTACCGGGCAAGGCGGCTACGTGGGCAAGGTGGCCGTGCGCACCGGCGTGGTCAGCGTGAAAGAGTCACCACGCGGACGCGGGCCCTACGGCATTTGCGCCACACCGAAGGGCGACGTCTGGTGGTGTTCGCTGGCCGGGTCCTTCATTGCGCAGATAGACCGCAACACCGGCGAGTCACGCGTGATTGAACCACCCACCCAGCGCCAGGGCGCGCGCCGCGTCTGGTCCGACAGCCGCGGCCGCATCTGGGTGGCCGAGTGGAACAGCGGCAACCTCTCCGTGCACGACCCGGCATTGGGCATGGGCGCCAACAGCTGGCACACCTGGAAAGCACCCGGCGCCGACCCGCACGTGTACGCCGTGTATATCGACGACAAAGACATCGTCTGGGCCTCCGAGTGGAGCAACAACGCCATGCTGCGCTTCGACCCGCGCGCCGAGAAGTTCGAGGTGATCGCGATGCCCCGTCCCGCGGCCAACATCCGCCAGATACTCGGCCGGCCGGGGGAAGTCTGGCTGCCCGAAAGCGGCACGGAGTTTATTTCGGTGATCAGGACGGGGTGAGCGCCGGTAACTTCAGGGCTGAGGGGCATGCCCACGCACTGGTCATTGAAGGCCTGACCCGCTATCCATGGATCCCGGATCGGGGCTGTCCCGGACCTGATTCAGTGTCCCGGATGACCAACCAGTGAGTTGCTTCACCGTACGGGAGCCGAGCTTGATTTCTATATTGTAATTTTGCAATATATTGCTAAAATGCAATATACATGCAAGCAAAAGCCGAATGCCAGAGCCAGGGAGATACGTGATGACAGTTCTGAGGTTGAGATTGTTGTCTGGCACGACATAGGAACCTGGAACTAAGCCATGAAAGCAGTCATTGAAATCGCCCCACGCGGCTCCGTGTTCAGCGTAGCCCGCAAGCAGCTCAAAGCGGCTGAGGCCAGCCCAAAATACGGGGCCGACTACCACCTGAGCTTTGAATCAGCTCGCGCCCTGTTTTCAGAGCTGACACCTGCGCGCATCGACCTGCTGGAAGCGCTGCGACAGTGCGGCCCCTGCTCGGTCTATGCGCTGGCCAAAACCGTGGAGCGCAACTACTCGAACGTACACACGGACATCGGAAAGCTGGAGGAGCATGGACTGGTCAAGCGCACGCCGGACGACACGGTGTTTGTGCCTTTTGAATCGGTGGAGATCCATTTGGCCTTGTTCAAAAAGGCCATTTGAAGCCACAGGCTGTCAGCCATCCATTCGCTATCAACCATAAACCATACGCAACTAGCGTACAATAAATCTTGCAAGCAGTATTCATCGAACTACCTCCCTTTGAACGCATGAGGCAGGGCTATCTCGACGACCAGGCCTACCGTCAGCTACAACTCGACTTGATGGCAAACCCGGAGGCGGGTGATGTGATTGAGGGCACGGGCGGTTTGCGCAAATTACGCCAACCAGATCCCCGCCGAGGTAAAGGCAAACGCGGCGGCTTGCGAGTGATTTATTACTGGTGGTTGGGCGGCGGGCAGTTTTGGCTTTTTACCGTGTACGACAAAGATCAGGCTGATGATTTGACGCCCGTTCAACGCAAGACATTGAAGCAACTGCTTAAAAGCGAGCTGGAGCAGCGGCAACCCAAGTAAAGGCAAACATCATGAAGAAGAAAAGGCGCGACATTTTTTCAGAATTGACTGAAGGTTTCGACGCGTTGAAATCGCAGCGCGAAGGCAAACTCACGCTGCGCACCTTCAAAGTAGTAAGCAACCCTGCGCCAACACTCTCCCCGCAAGACGTCGTGAACGTGCGCGAGCAATTGCACTTGTCGCGCCCCGTGTTCGCGCGCTATCTGCGCACCAACCCACGCACGCTTGAAAACTGGGAGCAGGGGCGCGCAAAGCCCAATGCCCAGGCAGCGCTGCTGATCAAAATGGTGGCGCAGTTTCCGGATATGGTGGAGCGGCTGGAGGCCGTTTGACCTTTTGGAAAATTAAAGTTTGCCCCAGATTACCCCGGTGCCGGCTCCGTGACCAGGATGGAGAAGCACTCATGCCATCAGCGCCCCCAGATAAGGGCACATCACATTGGCCACGCAGTTAACAGCCACATAGGAAAAATCAGCAGCACCAGACCTCGACTGACCGAACCGTCATCGCGGGCCTGATCCGCAATCCATGCGTCCCGGATCGAGTCCGGGAAAACAAACCAGGGCAAGGGCTTGACCGAGCCGCATTGCTCCTAAGGTAGCGTGCCCTCCGCCACGCGCCGATAACGCACCTGGCGCTTGCGAACATTGTCTGTACCGATGAATTCATTGCGCGACTCGAACCGGACCTCGAACGCGGCATACGGAAACTTGGGTGCGGAAGGTTTCTGCCCGTCGATGTTGGTGTAGCGGCGCTTCAGGTTGGTGCCGTCAAAGTGCCATTCGCCGGTGTGATGGTGCTGGAGCAGCACCCCGTCGCGCAGGGTGACCGTTGACATTTCGCCAAACTGGCCGTCCTGCGCCAGCACCAGCACGCGGCGCACCCGGGTCCCGTTTTCTTCATAGTCCCGCAGCCATGTTCCCGTCAGCTGCAGCTGGACATCTTCGGCGTGCGAATCGTCGGGCGGGCCGTTGCAGGCCGCCAGCGCGCCCAGCATCAGAACAGCGCAAAGCCTGAAGATCTTGTGCATGCCTGTGATTGTGGCGCGGGTTTGGAGTCCATGACGCCCACGCGATTACCCCGCGAATCCTGGCCGGGAACCGAACGCGGACATCTTCATCCAATTTCAGTATCCGCAGGGTGTTCCCCCTGGTTCCCCCTCTGCTGCTCTTCTTCTGCTCCTCTTCTAAAAAAGAAAAGCGGCGCAAAAAGCAAAACCTGGCCCGATCTGGCCTGATGGGGCTCCTGGACTCAGCCTGTAAGAAACAGGCCCCCTCGCCGACCAACAGCCATGGCCCACTTTGGGCAACGCGAAAGACACTCATGATGACCCGCAGAAACTCTTTGTTGAAATTTGGCGCACTCTCCGCCGGCGTAGCCGCCGCCCTGGCCGGCATGCGCGGCCTGCTGGTGGCCACGCCAGCGCACGCGGCACGGGTTTATGAAGTCGCCCACAGCGATGCCGAATGGCAGAAGCTCCTCAGGCCCGACCAATACCGCGTCTTGCGCCAGGCCGGCACCGAGCCCCCCTACACCAGCCCGCTGAACAAGGAAAAGCGCGCAGGCGTTTTTACCTGCGCAGGTTGCGCCCTGCCCCTTTTTTCGTCGGCCACCAAGTTTGAAAGCGGCACCGGCTGGCCCAGCTTCTGGCAACCCATGGACAAGGCCGTGGTGGAAGAAAGCGACACCACCTTGTTCATGAAACGAGTAGAAGTGCTGTGCCGCCGCTGCGGCGGGCACCTGGGCCATGTGTTTAACGACGGCCCCAAACCCACCGGCCTGCGCTACTGCATCAACGGCCTGGCCCTTAACTTCAAGGCAGCATGATGATGAACAAATACCTTTTCACCCTTGGCGCAGTCGCACTGGCTGCATGGGTTTTTGTGGGCGGCGGCATGGGCGTGAGCTCAGCAGAAGAAAAAGCCGTCAAACTGCCCACCCCGGCCATCGACATGCCGGCCACCGCGCTGGCAGGCCCGCAGTCGGGCAACGCCACAGCCGTGTTCGCCGGCGGCTGCTTCTGGGGCGTGCAAGCCGTGTTCCAGCACACCCAGGGCGTCCTCAACGCCGTATCGGGCTATGCAGGCGGCGACAAAGCGACCGCCAGCTACGAGATGATCGGCTCAGGCCGCACCGGCCACGCCGAATCCGTGCAGATCACCTACGACCCGAAAAAGATTTCATACGGCAAGCTGCTGCAGATTTACTTTTCGGTGGCGCACGACCCAACAACATTGAACCGCCAGGGCCCGGACAGCGGCACGCAATACCGGTCCGCCGTTTTTTACCAGGACGCCAACCAGAAAAAAGTGACCGAGAGCTACATCGCGCAGCTGGACGCAGCCAAGGTGTTTCCCAGCAAAATCGTGACGCAGCTCACGCCGCTAACCGCCTTCTACCCGGCGGAGGCTTACCACCAGGACTACGCAACCCTGCACCCGAACCAGCCTTACATTGCGCGGTTTGATTTACCGAAGATCGCAAATTTGAAGGCGGTGATGCCTGAGGTGTATCGGGACAAGCCGGTGCTGGTGTCGCAAGCTGGCAAGTAGGGCTGGAATGGTGCGGGCTTGTTGAGAGAAATTGGATTCTGACTTCGATTGCCGTGCCATGGTTCGAGCCAGTTGTGGCACCGCAATAAGGCAGATGATGGTAACTGGGAAATTTCCATTCCTACATGATCAAGTCAGTAAATTTTTTCCGTAAAAGTGGATACTCCGAGCCTCCGTTGGAGGATCTGTAATCAGCCACAAGTTGCGCTAGGTCAGCATCGCTTAATGTGATGACGTAGCCTCTATTGTCCTGAGCCGTGTCCTTACAACTGGCTGCGAGCTTTGACGGATTCTGAACCGACCGACATACCAGTAGTCCGACTTGACCACGACTGGGCGAAAAACGACCCGCTAGCTGGTCAAATTCTGGATTGGCGATTTCCTTGCCGTAGTTCTTGCATTCCACAAATATGTGTGAACTGGGATAGTGCGACAGCACCCACTGAAAGAATCCGCTCGTGGGATTGTTGACGTAGGTAATGTCGATCCGCTTTCTTCCATCATGAATTTTAAGCTGTTTGGTCGGCGATGAAAGCGATGGAAAGAATAGTGCACTAAGTAGCTTCTCGATGGCATCCTCGTAATTAGTTGAATCTTCCCGGCCAGTTGGAATCGCTGCTAACGCGGCGAGTAGAGCTGTAAAGTTAGGCGGTGCAATATTTTCGATTTCTGCCAGCTGTTCATGAGTAATCGGCCTAGAGGACCGCTGCGCTGCTTCTCGGTACTCGTTCAGCGCTTCCGGGTGTCGCAAAGTCTCACGAGCTATCGTCAATTTATCGGCACCATATTTTTCTTTTAAGCTCTTTTTGGTCACACGCTTGCGACCGTCTTTTAAGGTCTGCACTAACCCAGTGTTCAGGTGCTTCTCTGACTCTTGCATGGCTGGGAGAAGGTGGTGAGTGAAATAGGTCGAATAGTCATAAACGAACCGATGGCGGACCGCCAATTTAGGAATAAGAAGGAGCTTTCCAAATGGAGTCACAGGTAAGGGGATGAGCGAGTCCTCCCATACCTCCGTATGCACGTTCCAAATGGGTCCTGACGCGATCCCATCCGAGAGCGGAATGTCGTAATAATTGCAGATGTCTTGTGTGTAGCGAATTAGCGGCCCGCGGAGAATATTACAAACGGCGTCTGAAATCCGGTCTGGCCCGACTCCCTCGATGAATAGGCATGCGTCTTCAATGTCTTTTAGCAAACCAGTGTTCCCTGCTTGGCTTTTCGACAATGCTTTCCAGACCTCCTTGGCGTAGCCTTTGCCAAAGGCTCGTCCATCCGATAAACCGCTTGAAAATCCCAAGTGAAATTCGTTCTTTTCCGTGAGCGCCTCAAGCATATGAGTGCCAGCAGCTCGGTCGTCTGCCTTCAAGTGCCGCAGTAATGTCTCAAAGAAATGTTGCAGAAGCGAATTGCACTCTGAGGCCCACGGACTCTGCATAGTTCTAAGTCTGCTCGGATCTAGGAACACAGGAGTGTCGTTTCCAATCGGAACATCAACAAAATCAAGGGTGGTTTGATCGCGACCGAGCTTGAAGTACCGCGAAACTCGCATCTTCGGGTTGGGTTTCGCCATTATTTTTGCCTTAAATTGATCCGTGGTGTCATCGAAATGCGTCGCGATGCTGAACCCGCGTTTGCCCGGTTTAGGTAACACGGGGGGCTATAAATACAAAAGACACATAGTACGGGGTTTGTTACAAACCTCTCTCCTCCAATTGGAGGATAAGCCCTGAAAGAGTCGGCTTCGGCGATCCCGTTACGCCCGTGATACGCGGCAAAAAACGGCTTTATTGGTTGCTGCGGCAAAAAAAAACGGGGCACTACAAGAGTGCCCCCAAATTCCGAACTGTGTGGCTCCCCATACGGGGCTCGAACCACGCCCCCTCAAGACCGATTCAAAAATCGGCAGCGCACACGGCTAAAGCGCCTTCCCCAAGCGCCCCACGCCTTCCTCAATCTTCGCCACATCCGCCGTCGCAAAGCTGAGCCGCAGCGTAGCCACATCCGGATTGCTCGCATAAAACGGCGAGCCCGGCACAAAGGCCACGCCCTGCTCGATTGCCTTCTTCGCAAACTCGCTCGCGTCTTTTGTCTTGCCGCCGGCGCCGGTCAGCCGGGCCCAGAAGAACAGTCCACCCTGCGGCTGTACAAAATCGATCGCGTCGCCCAGTTCGCGCTTCAGCGCAGCGCCCATGGCAGCGGCGCGCTCGGCATACACCTGGCGCACACGGGTCAAGGTGGACGGCATGCGCCCGCATTTGAGGTACTGGGATGCCGTGGCCTGGGCAAAGGTGCTGGTGTGGGCATCGCTGAACTGCTTGCACATGGTGGCTTTGGCCAGCAGCTCGGGTTGGGCAATCAGCCAGCCTATGCGCAGGCCCGGTGACAACACCTTGCTGAGCGAGCCGCAATGGGCCAGCAGGTCGCGGCTGCCGGGCACGGTTTCGCTCAGGGCCAGCAGTGACGGTGGCGGCGGCTCGGAAAAATACAGGTCTCCGTAGGGGTCGTCTTCGACGATCAAGGTGTTGTATTTGACGGCCAGCTCCAGCACCTTCTTGCGGCGCTCCAGGCTCAACAGGGCGCCGCTGGGGTTGCCGAAGGTGGGAATCAGGTACACAAACTTTGGCTTGTGCGTGGCAATCAGTTTTTCCAGCTCATCGGTTTTCACGCCGTTGGCATCGATGGGTGCGCTGATGAGTTCTGCGCCGTAGAGCCTGAAGCACTGGATGGTGGCCAAAAAGGTGGGGCCTTCCACGATCACCTTGTCGCCGGGCGAAATCATGGTTTTGCCGATCAGGTCCAGCGCCTGCTGGCTGCCGGTGGTCACGATCAGCTCGTCGGCAGCCACCACGGCGCGCTTGGTGGCCATGAAGGTGCTGAGCTGGTCGCGCAGCGGCTGGTAGCCTTCGGTGGCGCCGTACTGCAGGGCCGGGCCGGCCTCTTCATTCAGCACATTGCCGCTGGCTTCCTTCAGGCCCTCCACATCAAACATGGCGGGGTCGGGAAAGCCGCCGGCAAAACTGATGATGCCGGGCTTGCCCAGCAGTTTGAACAGTTCGCGGATGGCGGAGGTTTCGACATTGTTGAGGCGGTCGGCAAATTGCAGGGGCATGGGAGAATCGATCCATGAAGAAGGAATACATCGAGCCGTTTTTTGCCACCTTGCGAGCGGCCAATCCACTGCCCGTTACTGAATTGAAGTATACGAGCGTGTTCGAACTGCTGGCTGCGGTGCTACTTTCGGCGCAGGCCACGGATGTGGGGGTCAACAAGGCCACCCGCAAGCTATTTGCGGCAGCCCCCACGCCGCAGGCCATTCTGGACCTGGGACTGGAAGGCCTGGAGAATTACATCAAGACGATTGGCCTGTACCGCACCAAGGCCAAAAACCTGCTGGCCACCTGCCGGATTCTGGTCGAGCAGCATGGCGGCCAGGTGCCGCGCACCCGCGAAGCACTGGAAGCACTGCCCGGCGTCGGCCGCAAAACGGCCAATGTGGTGCTCAACTCGGCTTTCGGCGAAGCGGTGATGGCGGTGGACACGCACATCTTTCGCGTGAGCAACCGCACCGGGCTGGCACCGGGTAAAAATCCGCTGGAAGTCGAGATCGGGTTGCTCAAGCGCGTGCCCACCGAATATCTGGTGGATGCGCACCACTGGCTCATATTGCACGGGCGCTATGTGTGCACCGCGCGCAAGCCCCTGTGCTGGCAATGCGCGGTCGAGCCATTCTGCGATTTTCAGCCCAAGACGCCACGGCCCTGAACGCTGTAACGGTGTGGCCGGGCGGCGTTCTACGGCTTTGATGGCTTGGGCTTGCCACGCACACCGCTGGCGATGTAGATCGCGCCCATGCAGCGGGTCTGCACATCAAGGGGGCCGAGCAGCGCGCCAAGCTTGTCCCAGGGACTGCCCAGCCCTTCGAGTGAGGTGGTGGAGTGCAGCGCAATCGGCAGCACGAACCAGTTGACCGGCCAGGCCCAGGGTCCGGCCCATTGGATTCCCGCGGCCACCACGTGCGCCGCAGGCTTGAGATGCTCGACGACATGGGCAACGGCCTCGGGCGAGCGCAGGATGTCGTGGGTGAAATGAAAGAGCGCCGCATCGGCCATCCGCTCTATGACTGCCGTCTCGACTGGCGCGCACAGCAGCGTCACATTGCGCCACCCCTGCTGCTCCACGCGGCCCCGCGCCAGCTGCAGCATTTCGGGACACTGCTCGATGCCGATGACATGCCCCTTCGGGCCGACCTCCTGTTGCAGCCGCCCCAGGCTCAGGCCAGTGCCGCAGCCCACATCGAGCACGGTGTCGCCGCGCCGCAGTGCCAGTTGCGAGATGGCTTCCTGGCGGATAGGCTCGAACAGGGCCAGTTCAAGATCGTAAAAGCTGGCACGGCTGCGGTATTGCGCCAATGCGGCCGCTCGGTCGGGTGTTGTATCGGTCCACATCGCAGGGCCGCATCCGTCAAGGGGTGATCACGACGAGCACGCTACACGGCGCGTGCTCAATCAGCGCGCCCGAGATGGAGCCGCGCCACCAGCGTGCCGCCCAGCTGTCCAGGTGCCTGTGGCCAACGACGATGAGGTCGGCGTCGATCCTGGTCGCGTAATTGGTGATTTCGTCGACGGCGTCGCCGACCAGCACTTCGCCGCGGGCGGTGTGCCCCGACTGCGAGAGCCGCGCAAGCCCGTCGTCTAGCACGGCCTGGTACTTTTTCTTCTCGCTTTCCTCGAACTCCTTGCTGTAAATACCCCCTTCCAGGCCAACCAGGCCCATCGACAAAGGCATGACAGCAATCAGGAACAACTCGGCCTGACTCCACTGGGCGAGGTCGTTGCAGTCCAGCAGAGCCTTCTGTCCGGCATCGGAACCGTTGTAAGCCAACAAGATACGCTTGTACATAAGTCACCTCCTGACTGGAAAGTCACGCGGTTCGAGCCGCGCCTCCAGCATAGCCCTAATGTGGCCACATGGGAAATAACCGGGAACCAAGATCGGCCGCACCCGGGCGGGCTGCCGGGGACGCGAGCCTGGGCGCAGGCCGGGACGCGAGCTGCGTGGTGGCGCCACGGTGGCACCATGATGGGGAGACGCCCCAAAAATGCCCGCCGCTCCCGTCCGCCCGGAAGGCTGTGCCGGCGGGCAGCCAGCCGCTCAGCGAGCGAACGATCCGTCGGCGCGGATCATCGTCAGGGCGACGAAGCGTGAGCCCAGGTTGCTCTGCTTGCCGTAGGTGAGCGCAAAGCCGCCGAGGTCTTCGTTGGTGAATGACTCCAGCGTGCTGATGACCCTGGCGCGCGTGAGCGGTGCGGCCGCTTTCTGCAAGGCGCGGACCACGAGCTTGGCGTTCAGGAAACCTTCCATGCTGTTGTAGCTGAACTTCTTGTCGGCCGTGGCAGAGATGATCGTCTGGTATTTCGTTCATGCCGCGAACATAGTCGGTGGTCAGGGCCGCGGAGGTTCCCGACAAATCCCCGGACGACGAGCCCGTTTGACGAATCGTTGGGGATCAGTCTTCACCCCGGCCTTGACCAGATGCGCTGCTTGCAGCAGCCGTCGAGCTACTGGAACTACCCGAACTACCCGAACTACCCAAACTACTCGAACTACTCGAACTACTCGAACTACTCGAACTACTCGAACTACTCGAACTACTCGAACTACTCGAACTACTCACCCTTCCACACCGGGCTTCTTTTGGCGACAAACGCCTCCACGCCTTCATGAAAGTCGCGACTGCCATAGCACTTGCGTATCAGGTCTTCCGCATCGGGCAAGCCCTGCACCAGCAAACGCCTCAAGCCCTCCTTGGTCACGCTTTGGGTGACCGGAGCCAATGAGGCCAGGCGCTCGCACAAATGGGCCGCCTCGGCGCCCAGCTCTGCGGGCTCGCAAATCTGATGGAGAAAACCGCATGCCAGGGCTTCATCGGCATTCAGCAGTTCGGCAAGCAGCAACATGCGCTTGACACGCTGCATACCCCACACGGCGCTGAGCCGCGCCAGGTTGGCCATCGACAGGCAATTGCCAAGGGTCCTGGCAATCGGCACGCCAAAGCGGGAGGCCGGGGTTGCCAGGCGGAAATCGCAGGCGGTGGCAATGGCCAGGCCACCGCCTATGGTCCAGCCGCTGATCACCGCCACGGTCGGCATCGGCAATGATTCGATCAGGCCAATGCCGCGGTCGATGGTGCGCTCATAGGCCACGCCATCTTCACCACTCTCGAATGCCTGGAACTGCTCGATGTCGGTGCCGGCCACAAAGGCCTCACCGCCCGCGCCCTCGAAGGTCACGACGCGAACCGTATGATCCGTTTGCAGCGCTTCGCAAATGCGGCCCAGCTGCCCGTACATGGCCCAGGTCATGGCATTGCGCGCCTGCGCACGGTCGAACACCACCGAGGCCACGCCGGCATTGACCGTCAGGTGTACTGCCCCGTCACTCATGCTGCAAACGCGCCTTGCGCCCGAAGTTCGGCAAGCTCGCCGGCGCCAATGCCCATCTCGCCGAGCACCTCGTCGGTGTGCTCCCCCAGCAAGGGCGGATGCCGGCGCACCTGCTGCGGCGTGCCGGACAGCTTGACCGCAAAGCCGATGTTGGGCACCGAACCTTCCACCGGGTGGTCAATCTCCATGCGCATGCCGCGCGCGCGCGCATGCTCGCTGCCGAAAGCCTCCGGGTAGGAGAGGATGGGGCCGGCCGGAATACCGGCGTCGAGCAAGGTTTGTACCCAATAGTCTTTGGGGTGCTGGCGGAAAGTGCGCTCTAGCTCGGTCTCCAGCGCGGGGCGATTGGCCAACCTCAGCGAGATGGTGGTGAAGCGCGGGTCCCGCAGCAACTCCTGCCGCTCCAGCAGCACGCACAGTTGCTGCCACAGCTTCTGGTTGTTAGCGCCCATCACGAAATAGCCGTCCGAGCAGGCCATGGCTTGGTAAGGCGCTGTCATCTTGTTGGACGTGCCCAGTGGTTCGGGCGGTTTGCCCGTGCCCCAGTAGTCGCAGATGTCCCAGACCGAGAAAGCCAGCGCCGAGTCGAACAGGGATGCATCCACATGCTGGCCTTCGCCGCTTGCTTTGGCCCCGATGTAGGCCGACAGGGTGGCATAAACGGCAAACAGGGCACAGCCAATGTCGGCCACCGGCACGCCGGCCTTCACCGGCGGGCTGTTGGGGTAGCCGGTCACGCTCATCACACCCGACATGGCTTGCGCCATGAGATCGAAGCCCGGTCGGTCGGCCCAGGGGCCGGTCTGGCCGAAGCCCGAGATGCTGGTGTACACCAGGCGCGGATTGATTTCTTTCAAGACCTCGTAGCCCAGGCCCAGCCGCTTCATCGCACCGGGGCGATAGTTCTCGAGAAGGATATCGGCGTCCTTGACCATGCGCAACAGCACCTCGCGCCCGGCCTTGGACTTCAGGTTGAGCGTGACGCTGCGTTTGTTGCGGTTCATGTTCAGGAAACCCAGGCTGTCGGCACCCTTCATCTTGAAACCCATCGCGCCGCGCGTCTGGTCGCCCGCGCCGGGCGGCTCGACCTTGATCACGTCGGCGCCCAGGTCGGCCAGCAACATGCAGGCATAAGGGCCGGCCATCACCTGGCTGACATCGAGCACCCGCACACCGGCCAGGGGCAGCGGACGCGCCGCTTTCTTCGCCTGTTCATTCGTTGACGCTTCTTTCACTCGGTGGTCCTTGTGGAGGGATGTTGATCGTTTGCGGAAGTGGAAAATCCTCCCAGGCAAACCCGGGAGGTGACGGTTGGGATGCCGCGATGGCAGCACCCTCGAAAAAAGCAAAACAGGCTTCAGGACCAGCTCAGCGCGCCCCCGATGCCCATGGCTCAGGCTTCGCCCTTGACGCCACCGTCCTTGATGATCCTGGCCCACTTGATCTGCTCGGCGCGCATGAAGTCCCCGAACTTTTCGGTCGAGCCACCGCCATCCTGGGCGCCCGAGGCCGCCAGCTTTTCCATCACGTCGGGCATCAGCATGACCTTGTTGACATCCTCGTTCATGCGCTTGGCCATGGCCAGAGGCATCTTCGCGGGACCGGCCAGCCCGTACCACGTCGTCGCCTCGAAGCCGGGGAAGCCCGACTCGGCCATGGTCGGAACGTTGGCGTAGGCGCCCACGCGCTGCTGGCGCGTCTGCGCAAGGGCGATGGCCTTGCCGCTCTTCACGTGGGGCGTGGCCGCCGTCATGGTGTCGAAGCTGTACTGAATGGTCCCGCCGATCAGGTCGGTGAGCATCGGGCCCGAGCCCTTGTACGGCACGTGGATGGCCTTGACCTTGGCGGCCAGCATGAACATCTCCAGCGCCAGGTGCTGCGCGCTGCCCGTGCCGGCCGAGCCGAAGCTCACACCGCCCGGGTTGGCGCGGCACAACTCGACCAGATCCTTCACGGTCTTGGCCGGCTGGTTTTCATTGCAGATCAGCAGGTTCGGCGTGATGCCGACCAACACGACCGGCTGGAAGTCCCTGGCCGCGTCGTAGTTCACTTTCTGCAGGGCGGGCGTGATCGCCTGGCTGTTGATGTGCGCCATCAGCAAGGTGTTGCCATCACCGGGCTGCTTGGCCACGTAATCGGCAGCGATGGTACCCGAGGCGCCCGCCTTGTTCTCGACGATGACCTGCGTCTTCCACATGTCGCCGAGCTTCTGGCCGATCACCCGCGCCAGGATATCGGTGCCGCCGCCGGGGGCAAAGCCCACGACGATGCGAATCGGCCCGTTGGGCAGGGTCTGCGCCATCAGCGAGGGAAAGGCGAGTGTGGCGGCGCTGGCCGCGCTGACGGTTACGAAGGTTCTGCGTTGCATGGTTTTGTCTCCAGGAATAGTTGTGATCAGTTGGAATTCAGCGAAGCTCGGCAAACAGGAAAGTGGAACAAGAAAAGAGATCGTCAGGCTGCCTTGCGCTGCGGAACCACGGCGGCGTGGCTTGAAAAATGGTCCATCGCGGCCTGCACGCCCGAGCCCGCCAGCTTGACGCCTGCGAGCTTGAGGCCCATTTCGCAGCCCGACAGCGCAGCCATCAGGGTCAGGTCGTTGCAGTCGCCCAGGTGGCCGATGCGGAACATCTTGCCCTTGACTTTGCCCAGGCCCGTGCCCAGTGAGCAGTCAAAGCGCTCGTAAATAATTTTGCGCACGGCGTCGGCGTCTATGCCTTCGGGCGTCATCACGCCGGTCAGGACGGGCGAATACACGGCCGGGTCGGCGCACTGGATCAGCAGGCCCCAGGCCCTGACCGCGGCGCGCACGCCTTCAGCCCAGCGCAGGTGCCGCGCAAACACCACGTCCAGCCCGTGCTCAAGCAGCATGTCGCAGGCTTCGTTGAGCCCATACAGCAGGTTGGTGTTGGGTGTCGACGGCCAGTAGCCGGTCTTGTTCATTTCAATGATCTCGTCCCAGGCCCAGAACGATTTGGGCAACCGGGCCGTTTTGCTGGCTTCGAGGGCCCTGGCCGACACGGCGTTGAAGCTGATGCCGGGCGGCAGCATCAGGCCCTTTTGCGAGCCGCTGATGCTGACGTCCACGCCCCACTCGTCGTGCCGGTAGTCGGCCGACGCCAGGCCGGAGATGGTGTCCACCAGCAGCAGCGCCGGGTGTTTGGCGGCATCGATGGCCTTGCGCACGGCCGCGATGTTGCTGGTCACGCCGGTGGAGGTTTCGTTGTGCACCACGCAGATCGCCTTGATGCTGTGCTGCGTGTCCGCCTTCAGCCGCTCCTCGATCATGTCGGCCCGCACACCATGGCGCCAGGCCTCGGCGCCGGACAAGCTCATCACTTCGGTTTTCAGGCCCAGACGCGCCGCCAGCTTGTGCCACAACGCGGCAAAGTGGCCGGTTTCATACATCAGCACATGGTCGCCGGGGCTCAGCGTATTGGCCAGCGCCGCCTCCCAGGCACCGGTCCCCGAGGCCGGGTAGATGATGACGGGCTGTTTGGTCTGAAAAATTTCCCGGATATCGGCCAGCACCTTGAGGCCCAGCGCCGCAAACTCCGGACCACGGTGATCAATCGTGGGCAGGCTCATGGCCCGCAAGATACGGTCAGGTACCGGTGACGGGCCGGGAATCTGCAGGAAATGGCGGCCGGTGGGATGAAAATCGAGCGTCAACATGCGGGGTGTTCCTCAAAGGCGATAATAGAGTGAAGCCGTATTTTTTGCATACAAAATTCATTTGTCAACCTAACCAAGGGTAAACGATGGATTTGACAACCACTTTTTTTGCATACAAAATTTAACCATGTCCGCTAATGTCATTCCCATTCCGCGTGCCGCCCTGCATGAGCAGGTGGCCCACCGCCTGCGCGAGATGCTGGTGGAAAACCGCATTCCACCCGGCGCCAAGCTCAACGAGCGGGAGTTGAGCGAAGTACTCAACGTCTCGCGCACACCGCTTCGGGAGGCGATCAAAATGCTGGCCGCCGAAGGGCTGGTCGAGCTGCTTCCCAACCGGGGCGCGATCGCGGTCGAGCTGACCGAAGCCGATGTGATGAATACCTTCGAGGTCATGTCGGGCCTGGAGGCCCAGTCCGGCGAGTTGGCGGCCCAGCGCATCACCGAGTCCGAACTGGCCGAGATCAAGGCCATGCATTACGAGATGCTGGCGGCCTACACGCGCCGCGACCTGCCGGGCTATTACCGGCTCAATGCGGCCATTCACAACGCCATCAACGCCGCGGCCAAAAACCCGGTGCTCACGGCGACCTACAACCAGGTCAACGCCCGCCTGCAGGCGTTGCGCTTCCGCTCCAACCAGGACGGGGAGAAGTGGAAAGATGCCGTGAAAGAGCACGAACTGATGATTGAAGCGCTCAGTGCACGCGACCCGGTTGCCATGCGTGCCGTGCTGGCCAGCCACCTGATCCACAAACAGGATGTGGTGATCGAGCAGCTGCGCGCTGCCAAGACCCATCCTTCCACCGCCAAAGCATGAACGCGCCCCTCCCCCTCAAGATCACGCAGGAAGCCGCTGCCCGGGCCTACGACGACGTGGCGCGCGTCAGCAATGAAGTCGCCGGCCGGCTGGCAGCCCGCCTGGCCGGTGAAACGCGCGGCGAAGTGCTGTTCTCGCCGGCAGACCGGGGCCGCTACGCCACCGACGCCTCCATCTACCAGGTGATGCCGGTCGGTGTGTTTGTGCCGCGTACGGCCGATGATGTGAAAACCGCGCTGGATATTTGCCGCGACCTGCAGGTACCCATCGTGCCCCGCGGCGGCGGCACCAGCCAGTGCGGCCAGACGGTGGGCGCCGGCCTGGTGATCGACTACGCCAAACATATTCGCAGCATCCTGCATGTGGACCCGCAGGCGCGCACCGCCGAGGTTGAGCCCGGCATTGTGCTGGATCACCTCAATGCCGCGCTGAAACAACACGGCCTGTGGTACCCGGTGGATGTGTCCACCAGCGCACAGGCCACGCTGGGCGGCATGGCCGGTAACAACTCCTGCGGCAGCCGCAGCATCGCCTACGGCAACATGGTGCATAACGTGCTGGGCGCAACAGCCTGGCGCTCTGACGGCCGTCTGCTGCAGCTGGGTCGTTACGACAGCGCCAGCGGCGAGGCGCGCGCCCTCGGCGACCATGTCAAGATGCTGTCGGACCAGCTCCGGCCCGAACTGCAGGCGCACTGGCCCAAGGTGCTGCGCCGCGTGGCGGGCTACAACCTGGACATCTTCAACAACCAGAACGAAAAGCCCTACACCCAGGACGGTTCGGTCAACCTGGCCCACCTGCTGGTGGGCAGCGAAGGCACGCTGGCACTCACCCGGTCACTGAAGCTGCGCCTCAGTGAACTGCCGCGCACCAAGGTACTGGGCGTGGTGAACTTTCCCACGTTTTACCAGGCCATGGACTCGGCCCAGCACATCGTCAAATTAGGGGATGGCACGCTGACGGCCGTCGAACTGGTTGACCGCACGATGATCGAGCTGTCGCTGCAAAACCCGGCCTTTGCGCCCACGGTGCGCACCGCGCTGATTGGCCAGCCCGATGCCATCCTGCTGGTCGAGTTTTCTGGCGCCTCCAAAGCCGAACTCACCCCCAAGATCAAGGAACTGGTCGAGCTGATGGGCGACTTGGGCCTGCCCGGTTCGGTGGTGGAAATGATTGACGATGCGCCGCAGAAAAACCTGTGGGAAGTGCGCAAGGCCGGCCTCAACATCATGATGAGCCTCAAGGGCGACGGCAAGCCGGTCAGTTTTATTGAAGACTGCGCCGTGCCGCTAGAGCACCTGGCTGAGTACACCGATGCGCTCACGCAGGTGTTTCGCAAATACGGCAGCAAGGGCACCTGGTACGCGCATGCGTCCGTCGGCACGCTGCATGTGCGGCCCATTCTCGACATGCGCCGGGATGGTGGCGCCAAGATGCGCGCCATTGCCGAAGAAGCCTCTGCCCTGGTGCGCCACTACAAGGGCGCCTACAGCGGCGAGCATGGCGACGGGCTGTGCCGCGGCGAATGGGTGCAGTGGCAGTTCGGCCCCAAGATCAACGAAGCGTTTGCGCAGATCAAGAACTACCTCGACCCGGTGAATCTGCTCAGCCCGGGGCGCATCGTTGCGTCAGCCGGGCATCCACTGCCCAAAATGGACGATACCCGGCTGATGCGCTTTCCGCCGGGGTACAAGGTGATCCCCATCCGGCCCGCGCTGGACTGGAGCGCCTGGGACGTGCAAAACGACCCGGTGACCGAGCAGACCAGCGCCCCCGGCACCGGCGGCGACCCTGCACACGGCTTTGCCAAGGCGGTGGAGATGTGCAACAACAATGGCCACTGCCGCAAGTTTGATGCCGGCACCATGTGCCCGAGCTACCGCGTCACGCGCGACGAAAAACACCTGACGCGTGGGCGGGCCAACACCTTGCGCCTGGCGCTTTCGGGTCAGCTGGAGGGCCTGAAGGCAGAAGACGCTTTCACCAGCGACGCCGTGCACGAAGCCATGGACCTGTGCGTCGGCTGCAAGGGCTGCAAGCGCGACTGCCCAACCGGCGTGGACATGGCCAAAATGAAGGTGGAGTTTTTGCACCACTACAAGGCCAGGCACGGCTACACGCTCAAGGACAAGCTGGTCGCGTATTTGCCCGACTACGCCCACTGGGCCAGCCGCCTTGCGCCGCTGCTCAACCTGCGCGACAGCATTCCGGGTCTGGCGGCCCTGAGTGAAAGGCTGTTGGGCTTGTCTGCCCGGCGCACGCTGCCGCAGTGGAAGACAAAAACCTTCTTCAACTCGGCCCCCGCCAGCGCCACACGCGAAGAGGTGCTGGCCGCCAGCAAACCCGTGGTGCTGTTCGTCGACACCTTCAACGGCTACTTCGAATCCAGAAATGCGGTTTCGGCATTGAAAGTGCTGCAGGCCGCGGGTTATACGGTGCATGTAGCGACAAAAACCAAAGCGGACGGCAAGAGCCTGTGCTGCGGCCGAACCTACCTTGCCAGCGGCATGATCGCGGAAGCCAAGGCCAAGGCGCGCGAACTGACAGACGCGCTGCTGCCTTTCGCCGAAAAGGGAATTGCCATCGTCGGGCTGGAACCCTCCTGCCTGCTGACCCTGCGCGACGAAGCGCTGGTGATGGGACTGCGCAACGCTGCGCAAACCATCAGCCAGCACGCGCTGTTGCTGGAAGAGTTCCTGGCCCGCGAGGCAGCTGCCGGCAAGCTGGAAACCCTGAAGGCCGCGCTCCAGCCGGTCACCCGGCCTATCCTGCTGCACGGCCACTGCCACCAGAAGGCTTTTGGTGCGGTGACTCCCATCATGGATGTGCTCAAGCTGATACCGGGCGCCCAGCCTGAACTGATCGAATCAAGCTGCTGCGGCATGGCCGGCAGCTTCGGCTACGAGGCCAGCCATTACGAGGTGTCCATGCAGATGGCCGAACTCAGCCTGCTGCCGGCCGTGCGCAAGCAGCCGGATGCCATCGTGGTGGCCGACGGCACCAGTTGCCGGCACCAGATCAAGGACGGTGCGCAGCGCGAGGCGATTCATGTCGCCGTGCTGCTGGCGCGGCAGCTGCGGGCCTGAGGCGGGGAAGCACGGGAGCAAGTGACGGCCATGACTGACATCCTGACCATCACCATGAACCCGGCCCTGGACGTCTCCACCTCGACCGACAAGGTCATGGACACGCACAAGCTGCGGTGCGCCGCCGCGCAATTGCATCCTGGCGGCGGCGGGATCAACGTGGCCCGCGTCGTGCAGCGGCTTGGCGGCGACTGCCTCGCGCTCTTTCTGGCGGGGGGCATGAACGGGCAACGGCTGCGGCAACTGCTTGAGCGGGAGCAGGTGCGCAGCCACTGGATACCCATTGCCGGGGAAACCCGCGAGAGCTTTTCCGTCCACGAAACATCCAGCGGGCGGGACTTCCGCTTTGTACTGCCCGGGCCGGCCCTGACGGCGCCGGAGTGGCAAGCCTGCCTGGACTTTGTCAGCAAGCTCGACGTGCCGCCCGCTTATGTGGTGGCGAGCGGCGGCCTGCCCCCAGGGGTGCCTAACGACTTTTATGCCCAACTCACGCGGCTGGCCCGCTCGCGCGGCAGCCGCGTGGTGGTGGACACGTGGGGGCCGGCACTGGCAGCAGTGCTGGCAGAAGGGGTGTACCTGATCAAGCCCAGCCTTCAGGAGCTGCGCGAACTGACCGGCTTGCCGCTGGCAGGCGAGCCGCAGTGGCGCGAGGCGGCCAAGCGGATCATCCTGGCCGGACAGGCGCAGGTCGTAGCGCTGTCGCTGGGCGAGGACGGGGCCTTGCTTGTCACCGCTGACGCGGCGCTGCGGGCACGGGGCGTAGCGGTCAAGGTGGCCAGCACCATCGGCGCCGGCGACAGCTTTGTCGGCGGCCTCGTCTGGACACTGAACCGCGGTGGCGACCTGGCTCAGGCGTTTCGATACGGCATGGCGGCCGGCGCGGCCGCCCTGCTCACGGCGGGAACGGCACTGTGCCAGGCGACGGACGTCGAGCGCCTTAGCAAGGACGTGATCATCGAACCGGTCTAGTCATAACGGAATCAAAAGTAGCAGAATCAGGAAAAGCGCCCGATTCGTAGCCAGGTTCGCGGTACATGGGGACGGCATGGGGACGGGCGCCACGCAGCGCCGCGCCGGCGCGACATGAGCCGCCACCGGCGGCCTGGAGCATGCCATGAGCAAAAAGATATCGTCATTGATGCACCGTGAAGTGTGCCTGGTCGGGCTCGACGACACGGCGCAATCCGTCGAGGCCCAGATGGTGGCCAAGGGCCTGTCATGGGTGCCGGTGGCCAATGCCGACGGCGTGGTCCTGGGCGTCATCAGCAGCGCGGACCTGCTGCGCCTGCATGCCGAAGGCAAGCCCTTCCAGAAAGTCAGCGCCTGGCAGCTCTGCACCTACAAACCGATCACCGTGCGCCCGGACGCCACCCTCAGCGAGGTGGCCAGCTTGATGGTCGCCATGAATATTCACCATGTGGTTGTGGCGGAGGGCACCCATATCAAGGGGGTCGTCTCCTCACTCGACTTCGTGCGCACCTTCGTGTAGTGACAGCAGGGCAACTCCAGGTGGCAGCCTGTGGCACCTGGTGGCGCCGGCTTGCTCGAGGTGACTCCAGGCTTCTTCATAATCACCCCATGAAGTCTTTACCACGCCACCCCGGAAGCAGGCCCCCTGCATTCCGCCAAATCCATGCACTGCTTGTCGCCGCCCTGCTCTGCGGCTGTGCCGCCAAGGCACCCAAGCCACCCAAGCCTGCCCCCGCCTTGCCGGCAGCACCCGCGCCCCACCCGCTCGTAGGAACGTGGACCTGGACATTGCCCGGCAAGCCCTGTACCGAAACCTGGCAGTACGGCGCCAACGGCACCCGGCTGAGTACCAGCGGTGAAGAGGTCACACAGGGCAATTACGAAATACCGCGTGCGCCTGGCCTGCTCGGCTTCTACCGGCTCGCCGAAACAGTCACCGCCAGCAACGGCAAGCGCGACTGCTCGGGCGACCTGCACGAAAGCCCGGAAGGGAGCGTCACGGAGAGCGTTACCCGCTTCATCCAGTTCAACCCCCAGAAGGACCAGTTCATCGTCTGCAAGGCCGAGTCGCTCCAGGCCTGTTTTGGGCCCCTGAAGCGCGTCCCCGACTAAGAGGCTAAGCGGTCGTTATCAGCGACTGCCGTTTTGAATAGCTGAAACCCAGGCTTCTGTCGCCATCCCTAGTTTGTCTGGCCAGGCCTGAGCGTTGACAGCCAAAGCGGCCAGGCACAGCGAGATGGAGGTCAGGATTTTCTTCATGTGATGTCTCTTTATGCAGTGGACGTGAAGGCCGTGAGCGATCGGGAGGCTCAGGCCTTTTGTGCGGATCAGGGCAGATCGACGATCTCGATCCAGTTCGGGTTCTTGCCCACAGCCAAACGATTCGGTGTGCCAAGCGCGCCACTGGCGGCGTCGATGGCGTATACCGACACGCTATGCGACTCTTGCCCAGCAGCCACTAAAAAGCGCCCGGTCGAATCGATGGCGAATCCGCGCGGGGTCTTTTCTGTGGCGGTCTGCCCCAACGGCTGCAGCAGCCCGCTGCTCGGGTCGACACGGAAAGCCGAAATCGTGCTGGAGGTGCGCTCTGAGGCATAGAGGAACTTGCCGTCCGGCGTCAGGTGCATATCTGCAGCCCAGGGCTTGCCGGTGAAGCCACTTGGCAGCGTCGTGGTGCGCTGTAACTCGCGCAGCGTTCCGCGCGCAGCGTCCCACGCGTAAACATACAACGAAGCATCGAGCTCGTTGAGCAGGTAGAGAAAGCGCTGAGCCTTGTCCCAGACAAAGTGGCGCGCACCCGACTTGGGCGCGGCCGAAACCAGTGCCGGGTCATTGGGGGAGAGTTGCCCCTTCGCCGCATCGAAGCGCCAGATCGACAGGTTGTCGCCGCCCAGGCTGCTGGCCAGCACAAACCGGTTGTTCGCATCGGCATGGATGGCGTGGGCATTGGGTGCGGTGGAAAGCAACTGCTGCACAGCGCCCACCACACCATCCTTGCCAATGCTGTTGACCGTGATCTTGTGCCCAGGATAAGACGCTGCAAACAGCCAGCGCCCCGTGGCATCCAGGTCGATGTTGGCCATGCTGTCGGCCAATGGCGCTTCGCCCAGTTTGCGCAGGTGACCATTGGAGGCGTCGATAGCGAAGCTCGCCACCCGGTACGGCTGGGAGCGCAGTGCGGCGTACAAAAACCGCTTGTCCGGGCTCACAACCAATGGCATTACCGTGCCAGCCACCGGCACCGTCTCCACGGGCTTGACCAGCCCTTGGCTTCTGTCCAGCTCCAGTACCGAGATGTCCTGGCTGTCGGCGTTGGACACATAGACAAACGTCGCGGCGTGGGCGCTGCCCATCGCCAACAGCAATGCCGACGTTGCCACCATAAAACGGGCCACTCGGGCGGACCCCATAGGCACATGCATAAACCGTCTCCTTTTTTAGATTGACTTGAAGCAGTCGAAGATTTCCATCGTTATACGTTGTCATACAACGCGTGCATTATCCGCACAAGAAAATCGACATGTCAATCATTCAAACCCTTTATGGGAATGAAGATTAATCGGAGAACTTGCCTTGCATCTGAGGGAGACTAGGGGAGACTGCGGCGCACTGCTGTTGAATGCGTGCATCATCTGATCCAAAAATCATGTCATACGATGACTGATAAACAAACAGAGGGTTTGCACCAGTAACAGGCCTTCGCCAGCGCCCCCCGGGCCCCATCTCCTCGTGGGGCGAGTCAAGCGGTCGTTATCAGCGCCTGCAAAACGCCCGGCTCAAAGTGCTGCTCAATGTAATCGGCGAGGCCGTCAAATACGACATCCAGCGTGGGTACCGTGGCGCCAAAAAGCGCCTGCAGCACGGCTGGATCTTCAAACATGCCATGCAAATACAGGCCCAGCACATTGCCTCTAGTGTTTTGCCAGGCCAGGCCTTCGGCCATCACGCCATGGGCAATGTCCCCCGCCGCCGCCATGGCCGTGTGGGGCGCCGTTTGGCCGTGATGAATTTCGTAGCCCTGCAGGCCCACGCCCGACAAGGCGGCCCAGGCTCCGGCCAGCTCGCCAAACCGGGCATGCCTGCGCTGCACGGTTTTGCCTTCTTCAAACACGGTGACCACCGGCAACAGCCCCAGCCCTGGCGCGTTGCCGTCGATGCCATGCGGGTCAATCAGTGCCTCGCCGAGCATTTGCAGGCCGCCGCAAATGCCCAGCACCGCGCCGCCCTGCCCTGCATGGGCGGCCACCGCGCGGTCCAGCCCCTGCGCGCGCAGCCAGGCCAGGTCGCCGCTGGTGTGCTTGGAGCCGGGCAGGACGATCCAGTCGACGCCGGCCAGCTCGCCCGGGCTGCGCACCCACTTCAGGTGCACGCCCGGTACATTTTTGAGCGGCTGAAATTCGTCGAGGTTGCTGATGCGCGGGTAGGCGATGACGGCGATGGTGGTGGTCACGGCCCCTGCCGCCCGGCTACGGTCGTCAAACACACCGTCTTCTTCGGGCAGGCCATGCTGCCACCACATCGGCAGTGTTGCCACGGTGGGCACGCCGGTCATCTCCTGCAGCATTTGCGGTCCGGGCGCCAGCAGGCTGGCGTCGCCGCGAAACTTGTTGAGCACAAAGCCTTTGATCAGCCGGCGTTCCGCCTCATCGAGCATGGCCCAGGTGCCATACAGGTGGGCAAAGGCGCCGCCGCGGTCGATGTCGGTGACCAGCAGGCAGGCCGCATTGGCATGCTGCGCCGGGCGCATATTGACGATGTCGCTGGATTTGAGGTTGATCTCCGCCGGCGAGCCCGCGCCTTCGATCACCACCACGTCGTTCTCGGCCAGCAGTTCGTCCAGCGCCCGAGCGATGACCGGCCACACCGAAGCGCTGCGGCCGCGCCAGGGCATGCGCGAGAGCCCGGCATCGACCTGCCCCATCAGGATGACCTGGCTTTGCGTGTCTTTTTCGGGCTTGAGCAGCAGCGGGTTCATGCGCACCTCGGGCTCGGCGCGCGCCGCCAGCGCCTGGAAATACTGGGCGCTGCCAATCTCGCCGCCCGCGACAACGCGCGCATTGTTGCTCATGTTCTGCGCCTTGAAAGGCACAACCTTCAACCCCTGCCGCGCGTAGTAACGGCACAGTGCGGTGGTCAGCCAGCTTTTGCCGGCACCGCTGGTGGTACCCAGAACCATGACGCTTCTGGCCAATGTGCCGCTCATGCTGACTTTCATGTGATGTGTTGCCATGCATTGTGCAATGCGTCCTGCGCGGCGGGCGGCTGGACGCTGATGCGCACATGGCCGGGCAAGCCGAAGGAGGTCGTGTCGCGCAGCTTGATGCCCTGGAGGCGCAATGCAGCCAGCACCTGCTGCAACGCGACGCCCGCCGGTAATGCGGGCCGGGCGCAGAAAAAATTGGCATGGCTGGGCAGGCAGGTCCAGCCCAGGGATTCGCACATGGCAATTTGCCGTGCTTTCCACTCGCGCAGGGTCTTCAGGCTGTCCACCAGCCAGTCTTGCACGTCAGGACGCAGCCAGGCGTGCAGCATGGCCACGCCGTGCGCCCCCAGCGGCCACGAAGGACACAGCTGCTCCAGCGCAAGCACCTCCTCCCCCGCATCGACGGGTGCAATGGCGTACGCGGCACGCACGCCCGTCAAGCCCAGCGCTTTGTTCGGTGTCCAGAGTTGCCAAAGTTTTTGCAGTTGCGCATCGGTGAGCGCCAGCGCCCCACTCAGTCGCAAGGGTTCGTAGGCCCGGTCGAGCACACTGATAGCGGGCGAGCCGGCTTCATTGACCAGATCATCCAGACCCGCATGCGCCGCGCCCAGCGGGCTGGATGGGTCGCAACTCCAGCGCAGCTGTGCGTCGGCGACCTGGTCCGCCACTGTCAAGCGATGTGCATGGGCCGCTTGCGCATAGTCGCCATAGCTGTGCGGCGGCAGCCAGACCGAACGCCCGCCCGCCTTCGCCGCCAACGCCACCAAGGCGGTGATGCGGAAAATAAATTCGCTGGCGCTGCCAGCCAGCAATACACGCCGCACTTCCACCCCGTGAAACCCGGCCAGTTGCTGGCGCAGGGCGGTGTAGCTCCCATCAGGGTACTGGCTGGCATCGGCCTGGCTGACAGCGGCTTGCGCCAGAGGGCACGGCCCGCGGGCATTGCTGTTGGTGGAGAAGTCATGAAGCGGCACGCCATACGGGTCGGGGCCACCGTGAATTCGCAGGCTTTGCGGTTGCTGCGTGCTCATCATGAAAAATGCGTGAACGCTATGAATATGATGGCTGTCAGCGCACATAAAACAATAGCCAAAACCACTTTGGATGCGTGTTTTTGCGCAGAAACGGTGTCAGGAGCCTGTGGCGGTTTGCCCTCAGGGTTGAGCGTGTAAACACCGGGTTTGCGCAGGCTGACGCCCAGCGCCAGGGCCATGGCCGCCATCGGCCAGCCGCTATTCGGGGATGGCGTTTTGCGGGCTTCCCGTCGCAAAGTCTGCAAGTTTTTAAAGGACAAGCCACCCGCCACCAGGGCCAGCAGCAAAGCCGTCAGGCGCGCCGGAATCCATGACAACACATCGTCAGCCCGCGCCGCCCATTTGCCGGCCCACTCCCAGTTTTTCCCCTTGTAAATCCCGCGGTAGCCCCACATCGCGTCGGCGGTGTTGGCAAAGCGGTAAATGGCGGCGCCGGGCAAGCCGAACAGCACAAACCAGAAGATGGGAGCCACCACCGAGTCGTTGAGGTTTTCAGCCAGCGATTCGATGGCGCTCTCACGCACTTCGCTTTCATTGAGCAGCACGGTGTTGCGGCTGACCAGCCACGACAACCGTTCGCGTCCTGCTTCCAGCGATTGCTGCAGCGCCGCTTCAACCGCATCGACTTCGGTGCGCAGCATGCGCCAGGCCAGCATGGGCTTGAGCAGCACGGCCATGAACACCGCAGCAATGACCGGATGCAGGCTAAAAACCATCTGCTGCTGGGCAAACCAGGCCAGGCCCCCCACCAAAGCCGCACCCGCCAGCCACGCCAGAGCCCCCGAGCCGAACGCCAGCGAGGGCTGCAAACCAGGCAACAGCTTGCCACACCGCGACAGGTACTTGCCCATGCCCACCACCGGATGCATCCAGGCGGGTGGTTCGCCGAATGCCCTATCCATGAGCAAGGCGAGCAACAACGCTGCCGCCACGAGCAGCGCGCCATCACTCATGGGGTAAAGCCGGCCTGGCCCAGTAGTCTTCAAAAACCATGTCAGCCAGCGGCGCACGGTGCGCCCAGTGTTCAGCCTGCAGCATGGGCTGCTCGTAAAACGCCTGGACAGGGCCCAGGCACAGCACAGCAATGGGTTTGCTGCCCTCGGGCATCTGCAGCAGTTGCGCCAGTTGCTGCGGGGGGAACATCGACACCCACCCCATGCCCAGCCCTTCCGACCGCGCGGCCAGCCAGAGGTTTTGAATGGCGCAGGCGGCGGAGGCCAGGTCCATTTCAGGCAGGGTACGGCGGCCAAAGACATGCTGCTCGCGCCCTGGCGGCAGCGCCACCACCAGCACTTCGGCGGCATCGAGCACGCCCTGCACCTTGAGCTTCATGAACTCGTCTTCACGCTCGCCCAGCGCCCGGGCCGTCAGGATGCGCTCCTCCTCGATCAGCGCATGCACAGCGGCGCGCAGCGGCTGGCTGCGCACGCGGATAAAGCGCCAGGGTTGCATGAAGCCGACGCTGGGCGCATGGTGGGCGGCAGCCAGCAGGCGCTGCAACACCTCATCGGCCACCACCCCGCCGCTGAAATGGCGCATGTCGCGCCGCTCGTAAATGGCGCGGTACACCGCCTGCTGCTCGGGCAGGCTGAAGGCGTGCGCTGCCACAGAAGAAAGTGCTTCAGTCACGAACGCGGCCCCCAGGTAGCGAAGATGCCGGGAAATCGTAGCGAGCAGCCCAAGGTCGTGCCGAGGACCGGAGCCGTACATTCGTACGGCGAGGACCGCAGGTGCGAGATTGGGTTGCGCAGTAGATTTACTGGCATCTTCAGTCTTCGATGCCGCGCTGGGCGGGAATGCCGGCATTGAACGCGTGCTTGACCTTGGTCATCTCGGTCACGGTATCGGCCAGCTCGATGATTTCGGGCGGGCAGCGCCGGCCGGTGATGACCACGTGCACGTCCTTCGGGCGATCGCGCAGCGTCTGCAGCACGTCGTCGAGCGGCATCCAGCCGTAAATCAGCGGGTAGGTGATTTCGTCCAGCACCACCATGAAGTACTCACCGCCCAGGATAGCTGCCTTGGCTTTTTCCCAGCCATCGCGTGCCAGTTGCGCGGAATGTTCCAGGTCCTGGCTTTTCCAGCTAAAGCCGTCGCCCAGCCCTTCGATCGGAATGCCCAGCTGTTCGAACATGCGGTGCTCGCCAAAGCGGGCGCTGGGCACTTTCATGAACTGGAAAATCTTGACGGCCTTGCCATGCACATGGTGGCGCCCGTGCGCGCGCAGGGCCAGGCCAAAGGCAGCGGTGCTTTTGCCCTTGCCGTCGCCGGTATTGACGATGATGAGGCCGCGGCGTTCACCCTCGGGTTTGTCATAGGGCTTGTCGGACGGTGGGGTTTCAATTTGCATGGCAATCACCTAAAGGTTGAAATAGGGGCTGAGTTGCACGGTCTCACCGATGATGAGCAAGCCAGGCTGGGGACCATACGCCGGCGCGCGTGCCACCAGGTCGCGCAGCCCGGTGGCGATGACGGTCTGCGTGGCGCGGGCACCATCGCGCACGATGGCGGCCGGGGTATCGGGTGCCAAGCCATGCACGATGAGCTGGTGGGCGATCTGCGCCAGGCGCTGTACGCCCATGTAAAAAACACGGGTCTGGCCCGGCCGCGCCAAGGCCTGCCAGTCATGCGTGGCCTCGTCGTCAGCCAGGTGGCCGGGCAAAAATACGCAGCTGCCCGCCAGGTCGCGGTGCGTCAGCGGAATACCCGCCGCTGCCGAGCAGCCACTGGCAGCAGTCACCCCCGGCACCACTTCAAAGGCAATCGCCACCGCCTGCAGGGCCTGCACCTCTTCGCCCCCGCGCCCAAACACATAGGGATCACCGCCCTTGAGGCGCACCACCCGTTTGCCCAGGCGCGCATGCGCCACCAGCAAGTCATGGATGCCCTCTTGCGGCACGGCGTGATTGCCCAAGGCCTTGCCCACATACACGCGCTGGGCCGCCTGGGGGATCAAAGCCAGTACCTCCGGCGCGATCAGGCGGTCGTGCACCACCACCTCGGCCCGCTGAAGCCGGTCGAATGCCCGCAACGTCATCAAATCGACCGGGCCCGGCCCTGCACCCACGATGGACACGAATCCGCGGCTGGTTTGCTCCTGTGCCTCAAACGTCATGGCAGTCCCCCGGTCCCTGGTGAAACACCAGATCAGCCACAGGCAGCCCGCCCACCAGATGCTGGTCAATGATGCGGTCCATGTTGGCGGGCGTGACGTTGTAGTACCAGGTGCCATCAGGCTGCACGCACATGACCGGCCCGCCCTTGCAGGCAGCAAAACAGCTCACCCGGCTGCGCTTGACACGCATCTCGCCGTCGTGCAGCCCGGCCGCCTTGAACTTGTCGCCCAGGCTGTCGAACAGCTCCTGCGACGCACCATCCTGCGTGCAGCGCGGGCCGGTGCAGATCAGCAAATGGCGTTTGTAAGCGCCAATTTTGGGTTTGACCACCGCTTCGCTCATGCTTCCGATTCCTCCGTGCTGGCCGTTTCTTCCTTGACGGCTTCTTCTTCAATCGGCGCTGTCAGCACGGCCTCGATGTAGTCAGCCGGCAGTTTGTGACGCAGCGCCAATGCGGCAACACTCTCGCCTTCAGCATGGTCAATGCGCAGGTTTTCCATCCAGCCCAGCAGGCCGGTGGACAGCGAGCGGCCAGGCCTTTCGCCCTCGCGCGTGCTGCCATCGCCGTGCAGCTCGTACTTGTTGGCGTAGCCGCGCGGCGTGACCATCAGGCCATGCTGCACAAAGGTGTGGCTGTTGCCAATCAGCACCGTGGTGAGCATGCCGATGTCGCAGTCGCTCATCTTGTCCAGTGTGGTGAACTCGATCCGCTCGCGCCTGCGGTAAGCCGACTTGACCACGGCCACCGGCGTGTCGGGCCGGCGGTGCCGCAAGAACAGCTGCTGTGCCTGCACGATTTGCTGCGTACGGCGGCCGCTCTTGGGGTTATAGAGCGCCACCACAAAGTCGGCGGCCGCCACCGCATCCAGGCGGCGTGCAATCACCGGCCAGGGCGTGAGCAGATCGGACAGGGAGATCGAGCAGAAGTCGTGCGTCAGGGGTGCGCCCACCAGTGCCGCACAGGCGTTGATAGCCGACGCGCCCGGCACGACTTCGACTTCCACGTCAGACTCCGGCGTCCAGCCAGCCTGAAACAGCACCTCATAGGTGGGCCCGGCCATGCCATACACCCCAGCGTCGCCACTGGAGATGAGCGCAACCTTCTTGCCTTCGCGGGCGCTGGCCAGCGCGTGCACCGCGCGGTCCAGCTCTTCAGTCATGCCTTTGCGCACGACCTCTTTGCCTTCCAGCAAATCGGCCACCAGCTTGATGTAGGTGACGTAGCCCACCACCACATCGGCCTCGGCAATAGCGGAACGGGCGCGCTGCGTCATATGGTCATGGCTGCCGGGACCAATGCCCACCAGCATGATTTTTCCTTTGGGGCCGGTCATGGGCTCACCGCCGTGCCAGCCGATGCAACCGGCTTCGAGCGTTCAAAAGTTGCTTCCAGCACCGGACGCAGCCAGCGCTGAAACGCCGCGCCACACACCAGCCCCATGCAGGCCCAGAACGACAGTGATACCCAAGTGGTGGCCCAGATGAACTGCGTGCCGAGTTCGCGCAAGGCAAGCTGCGCTGCGCCGCTGAAGCCTGCCAACGGGTCGGCGCTAATGTGCGGAGCACCCACCACAAAAGGCAAAGCCAGCCACGCCGCTGCGGCAGCCCAGCGCAAGGAATGACGCAGGCCCGCCAGCGAGGCACAGGCCAATGCAGCACTGCCCGCGGCCAACACCCACCAGCCCTGGCGCGAGCCCAGACGGGCCGCATCCATGCCGGGAATCTCGGCGTGCAGGCCCAGTGATGGCCAGAAGTGAAAGCTGAGCCAGCCCGCCGCAGCCACCAGCAAAGCCAGCGGCAGCGAACGCACGGCCGTGCCGCGCCACAGGCAGGCGCCCATCACGGCAAACACCAAAAGCGCCATGCTGAAGGCGTGCAGGACATTGGCCACCCAGGTCCAGAAAATGCGCTCGGCACCCTCAGCCGGCGCCCATTCCTCAGCGCTGCCATGGTCGTGCGCGTGTTCAGCTGCCACGCCTTCGGCATGGACGTGCGCAGCGGGTGCGGGCGGCTCTGCAGGTGCCTCTGCCTTTTGCCCCTCATACACCTCGGCCGCCAGAATAATCGGCACGGCCTGCCACTGCTGCACGCCGGACTGCACACTGCCCACCAGCAAGGCTGCAGCCAGTGCGGCCCAAATCAATCGTTGAAACAACATGAAAAGCTCCAGGGCTCAGTGGCAGGGTTTGACCGTGACGTGGCGCACGTCGTGGGCGGCGTTGTGGGCCAGCGGGCTTTCAGCGAAAGCCACGCCGTACAGCACCACCAGGCCCAAAGCGGCGCCGGCGGCCAATTGCAGCAACAGGCTGCGGGTTGCGCTACCACTGGTGACCAGGGAGGTAGGAGATGCAGAAGATGCGTTCATGGGTTGCTCCATTTCAGGGTTAAGAAACAAAAAAAAAGATGACCAAAGGAAACTGTCACATGGGGCTAACGACACCGTGGCACGTTGCTCTGCCGCGGCTGCGAATCGGCTCAAGACCTGCTACGTCGCACCGACCTCTGACGCAGCAGTCGACGCGGGAACGATGAGAGGGAAGTTCATTGAAGGCTCCTTTCAGGGCTGGAACAAAAAAATTCCTTCATCTCACCACCCGATGCCGTACCAGCCCAGCCCGACGGTGACGTTGCGCGCCGACTCGGCACCGGTGCTGCGGCCGACGGTGAAATCCAGCGCGAGGCGTTCCGGTTGCAGCCACCAGCGAGCGCCCAGGTTGCGCTGGGTCGGGCTGTGCCGCACGGTCATTGCCTCGGCCACCAGAGTCAACGAGGGCGTGGCGTCCCAGCTGAGGGCGAGATTAAGCAAAGGCTCGGTGCTGCGACTGGCGTGGTCCTTCTCGAACCCGAAATTGCCGTGTACTGCAACGGCCTCACTCGCCTGCCAGGTCAGCAGCCCCATCGCGCCGGAAGTGGTCGCCGCCCAGCGCGGTGCCTCGCGGCCATGCGCCGTGCCACGCCACGCCTTGAGCCCCCAGTTCAGCGCACCTGCTTTCCAGGCTGGATCTACCCATTTGACCGCCAGGCCGCTCTCGAACCGGATGCCGTCGTCGGGCACAGTGCGCGCCATTTCGACATTGAGCTCCACGGCCTCGCCGAGGCCGCAGGCTGGCGACAAAACCCATGTCCTGGCCTTCGGGTTGGAGCTGCGTTTAAGCCAGCTCTCAACCTGGCAGGTGTCGGCACCAACAGTTCCGGCATCGTCGGTTCCCAGCGGACGCCCTGCATGGGCCACGAGGGGGCAGTAAGCAAGCAGCGCGACGGTGCTGCCCATGGCAAGAAGAGAAGGTTTCATTGTTTTTTTTGTTTGTCGGAGTTGAAATCATTGGGGTTCGTGTGCGCCGGAGCAGCGCGCCACGGACACCGTGGCATTGCGTCCATCGGCGCCCCGGTACTTGTGTTTTTCGACCAGCAGTGCAATGGCGGTAAGCGCTTGCCCGGCTTGCGATGCCGCCATCAGCAAGGCGGCGGCTTCACTGACGGACGGGCTGCCGGTGTACTTGCGCACCGTCTCGGACGGGTTGGGCACGGACACGGCTGCCAGCTGTTCAGGGGTGTAGAAGGTCAACGGCCAGCCGTGCTGCGCGGCCAGGGCCAGCAGACCCGGCTCGTCAGCCTTCAGGTCAATGCTGGCGGCCGCTGCCACGTCATCCAGGCGGACACCAGCCAGGGCCAGCGCCTCGTCCAGTGCCTGCTGTAGCGTGGCCAGCGGAGTGCCGCGGTCGCAGCCCAGGCCCACGGCGACTTGCATCGAGATGCGCTTCATGCTGCCGGCACTTGCGGCGGGCGGTACACCACCAGGCGCTCGTTCAATTGCTGCCAGCGTTCAGCCGCGACCTCGGCGTGGGTGATCCACAACACGGCCTTGAAGTGGTTCAGATCAACGTCTTCAAAGCGTTGAAATCTATGGATGGTGGCAGGCAGCGGCGTAGGCCGGGTCCACCAGTTCGGGCTGCCCGCCTCCTGCACCACCGCAATCGGCTCGCCATTCACTACGTGGGCCGACACGCGGGTGATGTTGATCTTGGGCGCCTCGACCTTCCAGCCCAGCTCGCGGCCCAGAATGTCCACCGGAATGGTCTTGCCCACGTCGGAAGCAGTCGTCAGCACCGGTGTTGCCCCCAGCAGCGCGGCAACCTGCTCGGCCATGGCGTTGGCGCCACCCACATGGCCCGAGAGCACGGGAATGACGAACTGCGCCGCGTCATCGACCACCAGCACACCGGGGTCTTCATCCTTGCTCTTCAGGTGCGGCGCGATCAGTCGCACCACCGCGCCCAGCGAGACGAAGAACACCACCTGGTCAAAGTCGGTGAACAGCGTGGCGATCTCGTCGCGAAAAGCCCCGCTGTAGGCGCGCACCGGGTTGGGCAGGCCGGCCATCAGCGGCGCGAACTTGTCGGCCACGCAGACGCTGGCCTGGGGCAGTTGGCGCGCCAGTTCGGCGGTTTGCTGCGCGCCATGCTTGGTGATGGCAACCAATACCACGCGCACGGCCTGGTCGGTCGCCGCAACGGGTGTGGAATTGGCGTTTGACAGTGTGTCGGGGGTCATGCTTCGTTTTCCTCTTCAATTTCAGTGCTTGTTTTCTTGCGGCAGCCGCGCAGCATTTCGCCGCGTTCGCGGTTGGGGTTTTTGACCAGCAGCAGCGACAGGTAGTTGACCTTGGTGCCCTTGAGTTCGGCCACGTCGTGCACGATGCGCTCCACCGGGGAGCCAGCCTTCTCGATAAAACGGCTGTGCGCCAGCAGACCCCGGCGCGCCAGCAAATCAATCAGGTCATCGAGCAGCGGCTTGACCTTCATCAGCACCAGCGTGTCGAAATCGTCCAGCATGCGCTCCACCGCTGCAATGCCGTAGGCGGCCGGCACGATGGCGATCGTGTCGTCCTGCTCCGACAACGGCATGTGCAGTTGAGCGCACGCCGCGTTGAACGAGGTCACACCGGGCACGATGTCGATTCGCGCGTCCGCATCGAGCTCGCGCAGGACGCGCGCCAGGTAACAAAAGCTGGCGTAGGTGGAGGCATCACCTTCGACCAGAAACAGCACGTCTTGCCCGGTCGCCAACAAGTCGCGCACGGTCTCGGCCGCCTTGAGCCAATGGCGCGCCAGTTTTTCCACGTCATGCGTCATCGGAAACAGCAGTGACTGGTGTTTTTCGGGCAAAGGCAGGCCAGCGCGCAAAGCGATGTCCAGCGCATAGCTTTCCTTGCGCAGGCTGCGCACCGGGTAGGTCCAGACGGCATCGGCGCGCTCAAGCAAGGCCCAGGCGCGGCGGGTGATGAGGCCCGGGTCACCGGGGCCCAGCGATACGCCGTAGAGTTGACCGGGCTTAACCATGCTGAACTCCCGCCTGCGCACACACCAGCCACACCGGGTTCTCGGCCGCCATGCGGTTCATGTGCAAAATAGGTTTGCTGCGCGAGGCCTGGAGCTGCAGGACATCCCAGCTGGCGCCCAGGGTTTTGAGCGTTTCGACCGCCGTGCCCAGGTTTTCAATGGTCACAAAATTCATCACCAGCCAGCCACCCGGTTTCAGGCGTCTCAGAGTCAGCGCAATCAGCTCGGCCAATTCACCGCCCGAGCCACCGATAAACACCGCGTCCGGGTCAGCCCAGGCCGCCAGGCCCTCGGGGGCTTTGCCGTGCACCAGGGTATGGTTGCTGATGCCCATGGCCTGCCGGTTACGGCCCACGATGGTGCTGTCGTCGACGTTTTTCTCGATGGCATAGACATGGCCCTGGCGGCACAGCCGCGCCGCCTCCAGGCCGACCGAACCGGAGCCTGCACCGATGTCCCACACCACGCTGTCGGCACGCAGCTGCATACGCGCCAGCGAGACGGCGCGCACCTCGTTTTTGGTGATCAAGCCCTTATCCGGGTGACGCTGCTCAAAGCTGGCATCGGGCAGGCCAAACAACACCTGCGGTGCACGCAATTTGCTGCGCCACAGCAGCACCACGTTGGGGTCGGCAAACGGCATTTGGGCGGCGGCATGAATGCTGATTCCGCTGACGATGCGTTCATCGTTCTGGCAAAGGCGCTCGGCCACCGCCATTTCAAAGTCATCGGCCAGGCCTTCCGTCACCAGCATGCGGGCGATGCGATCGGGCGTGTTGTCGGGGCTGGTCAGCACGGCCAGGCGGTCGTGCTGGCGGATGTCGCGCAGCAGCGCGTACAGGCCGTGGCTGGGCTCGGCGCCTGCCACCCAGTCGCCCGCGTCGCGGCTGTGCACGGAAGAAAATTTCATTTCCTGCCACGGCAGCCCCAGGCGGGCGCAAGCCAGCTGCAGTGTAGAGACATTGGGCAGCACCTCGATCGCCTCGATGCACAGCCGCGAAGCCAGGTAAGCCGCAATGCCGTGGCACAGCGGATCGCCCGTGGCCAGCACCACCACGCGCTGCCCGATGGCCTGCGCGGCACGAATCCACTCGGGGACCTGCGACAAGGCTCCGGTCAGGTCGCGCTGCACCGCATCGGGGGAGATCTGCACGGCCAGCAACTGCAGCGTGCGTGCGCCGCCAATCACCAGCTGGGCAGATTGCAGATGCGCCAGCGCACTCTGGCTCAGGCTGTTGATGCCGTCGTCCAGCACGCCCAGGATGCGGCATTTTTCAATGGCTTCCACGGCTTCCGTGGTTTCCATGGCTTCGATAGTTTCGATCGGTTCAGAATTCAAGAGGCCTCCGCAATCTTGCGACCGTCAAAGTCGCAGACCAGCACTTTCAGTTCAAATTGATCGGGGTAGCGCGTGCGCAGGGTCTGTATGACCCGCTGCGCCAGCGCGGTGTGAAAGGCCTGCCCCAGGCCCAGCGCGTCCATGCGCTCGCCGGCGTAGCGGGCGGTTTCGTTGCCACGGATGGCATCGCACACATCGGGCGCTGCGCCCACGCTGGCAGCGAGTTCGGCCAGCAAACCTGTGTCCACCTCGGCCCGGCCCGCGTGGGTGATGGTTTCGCCTTGGGCAATCTTGGTGAGCTTGCCGACCATGCCGCCGATGACGACTTTCTTCAGGCCCGCCTTGACCGCCGCACCCATGGCGTAGCGCAGGAAGTCGCCCATCTGCACAAACGCGGGCTCGGGCAGTTCGGGCATTTCTTCCATGACAAACTTTTCGGTGCGCCCGCCGGTGGTGAGCACCACCACGCCGTGGCCCAGCGTGCCCGCTACCTGCACGCCCTGCACCACGCTGGCGCGGTAGGCAGCAGTGGAATACGGCTTCACGATGCCGGTGGTGCCCAGGATGGAGATACCGCCCAGAATGCCCAGCCGCGCGTTCAAGGTCTTCTTGGTCATCTCCTCGCCCTGCGGCACGGAAATGGTCACTTCCAGCCCCACTTCATCCAGCAGGCCCTGCCCCACGGCACGCACATTGGCCTCGATGTTGCGGCGCGGCACCGGGTTGATGGCCGGGCCACCCACCGCCAGACCCAGGCCCGGCATGGTGACCGTGCCCACGCCAAAACCACCGGCCAGCAACACCTGGCCCGGCAGATCATGACGCAGCCGCACATCGGCGGTGAGATGCGCTTTGTCGGTGCAATCCGGGTCATCGCCCGCGTCCTTGATGACCATGGCGTGGGCTGATGCGCCCCCACCCACGCCTCCACCCACGCCCTCAACGCGGCCATCCTGCACGGCGAAGGTCACCAGGTCGCCATTGGGCAGCAGGCACTCCACCGCATCGGGCACCTGACCGGTGACCAGGCCAATCACCGCCGCACGCGCCGCTGCAGCAGAACACGCACCGGTGGTGAAACCGGTGCGGGTGCCGCGGGGCGCGTCTTTTTTCATCATGCGGCGAGTTCCCTGGCCTCGGCCAGACCCAGGAGCGCATGGATGGCTGCCACCACCAGGGTAGAGCCGCCCTTGCGCCCACGGATCACGACCCAGGGCACCTCGGTTTCCAGGGCCATCAAGTCCTTGGATTCGGCGGCTGAAACAAAACCCACCGGCATGCCCACCACCAGCGCCGGGCGGGCGCCCTCTTCGTGAATCAGCCGCACGATCTCGATCAGCGCGGTGGGCGCATTGCCGATGCCGACGATGGCGCCGTCGATCAGGCCCAGCCGGTGTGCCTTGCGCATGGCCTGTACCGCACGGGTGGTGCCCTCGTCTTTGGCGGTCTCGATCACATCGGCATCGCTGATGAATTGGTGCGTGCGCATGCCGAAGTGCCCCAGGCGTGGCGCCGACAGACCGACGCAAATCATCTCGACATCGGCCACCACGCGGGTGGCGCGCGACACGATGGCGGCCAAACCCGCGTTAACCGCCGCGGGATGGAAATCGGTCAGGCCGTTGAAATCAAAATCCGCATTGGCGTGAATCATGCGACGCACAATGGGCCACTGGTCGAGGCTGTAGGCGTGCGGCCCCACTTCGCGGTCGATCACGGCAAACGAGTCGTGCTCGATGGCCCGGCCGGCCGCAGTGAGCTGCTCGGTGACAGTGTTGACGCTGCTCATGCCCGGACTGCGCTGGGAGCGTGCTGGTGATGTTCGTGATGCTCGTGATCGTGGGGATGATCGTGACCATGGTCATGGTGAGCGTCGTCATGGCGATGCCCTTGCCACTGCGCCGCTTCCGCGCTGACGGGCACCGCCGCCAGGCTCCCATTAAGCAGGCCCTGCACCCGCTCGGCCAGCAGCTCGGCCACCTCGGGCTCGAAACCAAAGTACGAACCCAGCGCGAAGCGCACACCAGGGTACTGCAGCCGCAAATGCGCCACCTGGCGCCCGATGCGCTGGATCAGCGTACCCGTGAACAGGTAGTACGGCAACACCACAATCTGGCGCAGACCGATGAGCGCCTGGCGCTGCACCACGCGTTCCAGCCGCGGGGTCGTGATACCCGTGAAAGCGAGGTCGACCAGTTCATGGCGACTCTCCTCCTGCAGCCAGCGCGCCATCTTGGCCATCTCGCCATTGGCCAGGCGGTCCGACGAGCCGCGCCCCAGCAACACGACACCGGTGCCACCGGGGTCGGGCATGTCCAGCGCCTGCATGCAATCGCGCAGCTGGCGCTGCAACACCGTCAGCAGCGGATCGCACACACCCAGGTGCGGTGCGTAGTCAAAGCGCACACCGGGAAAGCGCTGGCGGGCCTGCGCGATATGCGCCGGGATCTCCATCTTCACGTGGCCGGCCGCATTGAGGATCAGCGGCACCACGATCACCCGTTGCGCCTGTTGTGCAGCGCGCGCCAGTCCCTGGTCCACGCCGGTGTCGGCGAATTCGATGAAACACAGCTCGGTATGCCATTGCGGATGGGCCAGGCGCCAGCGCGCGGTAAAGGCCTCGATCTCGTCGTTACCGGCGGGCTCGCGCGAGCCGTGGCCCACCAGCAAAATGGTTGTCATGGTCATGGGGTCTCCTGGATGAGGTTTGAGACTGGGACGCTGGCGCGCCGGAAGCGATGCGTGAAACTGGCGTCATACAGCTTTGACTTGGCCAGGGTCGTCCACTGGCGCGCGCCCAGCGTCGGGCTGGCAATGATCATGGCCTGGCTGACAATTTTGGCCTCGCGGCACAGGCTCTGGATGGTGCTCACGGTGCCGCGAACGATCTTCTCCTCGCCGGGCCAGCTGGCCTTGTGCACCACCACGATGGGGGCATCCGGCGACCAGCCCGCCGCGGTCAACGCCGCGGTAACGCGGCCCATCAAGGTAATACTCAAGAAAATGCACAGCGTGCTGTGGTGCGCGGCCAGCACCTCCAGCGACTCGCCCTCGGGCATGGGCGTGCGGCCTTCCACTCGGGTAAAGATCACCGTTTGTGTCACCTCAGGCAGCGTCAGGCTTTCCACCGCAGCCGCAGCGGAGGCCATGGCGGACGACACACCGGGAACGACCTCGATGGCGATTCCAGCAGCGTCCAGCGGTTGCACCAACTCAATCAGCGCCCCATACAAACCGGGATCGCCGGTTTGCAGGCGCACCACGGTTTCGCAGCGCCCAGCCTGCTCAATCAGCCAGGCCGACATCTGCTCCAGCGTCATGTCCTTGCTGTCAACAATCACGCAACCCACTGGGGCCCAGCGCGTGGCAGCCTCGCTGACCAGCGAACCGGCAAACAGGATGGCGCCCGCACGCTCAATCAGCGCGCGGCCCTTGACGGTGATGAGTTCCGGGTCGCCCGGCCCTGCACCGACAAACCAGACCTTGCCCGACGCAGCAGTGTCGCGATCAGCCTCCGGATGCGAAGTGAGAGTTTTCATGATGTGTTGGGGTTTGAAGTTTGCTGGTGACGCGCTAGATTTTTGGCAAAGTCACCCACTGGCCCGAGAGCTGGTGCACGGTGATGCGATGATCAAACACCTCCTCCAGCGCGCGGTGCGTGGCGGCATCGGTGCAGGCCCCCTGGTGCGTCACCCGGCCTTTGTCCATGACGACCAATTCATCGGCCTGCAACGCGATTGAAATTTCGTGCAGCACGCTGACCACCGTTTTGCCGCCCGCCACCAGCTCGCGCACCATAAGCAGCCAGTCGGTCTGGTGCGGCGGGTCCAGGTTGGCAAGGGGCTCGTCCATCAGCAGCACCTGCGCCTCTACCGCCAGCGCACGCGCCAGCAGCACGCGCTGGCGCTCGCCGCCCGAGAGCTGGCCTAAGGGGCGGCCGCGCCAGTCCCAGGCCTGCGTGGTGCGCAGGGCCCGCTCCACCGCCGCGCGATCGGCCGCGCTGGGCGGCGCCAGCCAGGCCTGGTGCGGCAGACGGCCCAGCATGGCGACGTCGTAGGCGGTCAGATCTTCCGCCGAGCTTTCGTTCTGGCCCAGCCAGGACAGCTGCCGGGCACGCTCGCGCGCGCGCAGCGCGGCCAGCGGACGGCCCAGCAGGGCCACGTCGCCGGCGTGAGGCAGCAGGCCTGCCAGCACCTTGAGCAAGGTGGACTTGCCCGCACCGTTGGGCCCCACGATGCTGCTCCAGCGTGCCAGCGGCAGCGCCAGCGTTATGCCGTGCAACACTTCGACATTTCCGAGGCGAGCCCTGACGGCATGGGCGCCAACCGCTATGGGATTCATGGCGACCGGATCCATGGAAGCCATCACAATCCTGCCCCTCTTCCGGTATGCCGGTGCATCAGCCACAGCAGGTAGCCGCCGCCCAACACCGCCGTGAGCACGCCCACGGGCAACTCCTGCGGCGCAATCAGCCAGCGCGCCAGAATGTCGGCGGCCATCAGCAGCACCGCGCCCATCAGGCTGGACAGCACAATGAGCCGGCCGTGCGTCGTCTTGACGACCGAGCGCACCAGGTGCGGCGCGGCCAGGCCGACAAAGGCGATCAGCCCGGTTTGCGCCACTGCCGCACCGGTGGCCAGCGCCAGCACCGCCACCAGCGCGGCCCGCATCTGCGGCAGCTGCAAGCCCAGGCTTTGCGCGGTGGCCTCACCCAGCGCCAGGCCATCCAGCACATGGCTCATCATCCAGGCAGCAATCACGCTGACGGCCAGCACCAGGGCCATCACGGCACAGGCGGTCCAGTCCACAAACGCCGTGCTACCCAACATGAAAGACTGCATGGCCTGCATGATGTTTGGGCTCAGCAGCAAAATGAGCGAGCTGACGGCGCCCAGCACCACCCCCACGACCACACCGGCCAGCAGCAGCCGCAGCGTGTGTTGCACGCCCTTGGCCAGCACCAGGGTCAGCAACACGGCAAGCACGGCGCCGACAAAGGCAGCGCCCGTCAAGCCAATCCGCACGAGCCAATGCGCGGCCAGAGGCGATACGCCCAGCAGCACCATCGCACACGCCTCACCCAGCAAAGCACCCGAGGCGCTGCCCAGCAAATACGGGTCGGCCAGCGGATTGCGAAACAGGCCCTGCGCCACGGCGCCTGCCAGGCCGAACAGCGCCCCCGCCAGCCACGCACCAGCCGTGCGCGGCAGGCGAATCTCCCAGACGATTTGCATGGCCTGCGGGTCGCGTTGCATGCTCATCACGCTCTCAAAGCCGATGCTGCCCACGCTGGCGCCCAGCAGCAACAGCGCCGCGGTGGCCACCAGCAGTGCGCCGGCCAGCCAGAAGGCCTTGCGGTGCTGGTCATGCACGGCGAACGAACGGTCCGGTGCCCTCACCGCTGCTTGCCTTCAAGGCACTTGGCCATGATGCGCGCCGCCTCGGCCATGCGCGGGCCGGGACGCACCACCACGTCGGACTCGTCCACGTCGAACACGCAAATACGCCGCTCCCTGACCGCCTTGATGCTGCCCCAGCCGGGGTAAGGCTCCATGGCCTGCATGCTGCGGTTGCCGATCATGATCACGTCCGGATTGGCGCGCACCACAAATTCGGGGTTCAGCTTGGGGAAGGGGCCGAGCGACGCCGGCACCACATTCTTCACGCCCAGCCGGGTGAGCGTTTCGCCAATGAAGGAGGACTCGCCGGCGGCATAGGGCCCCCGGCTGACCTCAAAGTAAACCCGACTCTCCCTGGCTTTGGGCGAGAGCGATTGCGCGGCGGCCGAGACACTGCTGTCGATGACGCGCCACAGGCGGTCGGCGCCAACGTCGTCGGGAACCTCCAGCAGCGCGCCGAGCTTGCGAAGCACGCGCCGCACATCGGCATGGGTTTTTGGCTCCAGCGCCACGACTTTTATGCCCAGCGCCTCCAGCCGGCCGGTGGCCCGGGAAGACGTGGCCACCAGGACCACATCGGGCTTGAGCGCCACGATGCCCTCGATGTTGGGATCGATTCCGCCGCCCAGCACGGGCAGGCGCTTCACGCTGGCCGGGTAATTGGAATAACGATCCACCCCTATAAGGCGATGGCACTGCTCGAGCGCGCAGACGCTTTCGGTCAGCGAAGGCAGCATGCTGACGATGTGCTGCGGCGACTGCGCAAACGTGAGGGTCACGCCGCGGTCATCGGTCAATTGCAAGGGCAAGGCGCGGGCCGGCGCTGCCAGCACCAGGCACAGCAAAACCAGCCAACCGGCGATGCGCTTCACGGCGAGCCTTTCAGCGTGAGCGGCAACCCGGCCGCCATCAGGGTCACGCGTTCGCAGGCGCCGGCCACGTCCTGGTTGAGCCAACCCAGCGCATCGACAAAGGCGCGCGTCTCACGGCCCATCGGAATCACGCCCAGCCCGATTTCATTGCTGACCAGCACCACCGGACCGGCAGCCCCATGGATTGCGCTCGAAATCATGGCGATATCCGCGGATAAATCACGGGCTGGAGCTTCTGTTGGCCGTGAACTTTCACCTGGCCTTTCACCTGGCCTTTCCGCAGGCATCAAGCGATTGGTCAGCCACAGGGTCAGGCAGTCGACCACGACCAGGGTGTTGCTGCGGCTGCGCTGCGCGATGGCCTGCGCCAGGTGCAGCGGCTCCTCCACAGTGGCCATGCCGGGCAGCCGCTCGGCCCGGTCCTGCCGGTGGCGTGCAACGCGTTCGCGCATTTCATCATCCCAAGCCTGGGCCGTGGCGATGAACACGGCGCCATGGTCCGGTGAATCAGCCAGCCAGGCTTGCGCGAGCCTTTCTGCGCGACGCGACTTGCCGCTTCTCTGGCCACCCAGAATCAGTTCACTGCGGACCACCGGCATGTTCGTCATGGCGTGCTTTCGGGGGGCAAGGACGACCCGCCGGTGCCGGCCGTAGCGCCCACGGTTTGGCTCCAGGCCATGATGATCCGGTGCAATTGCTCCACGCCATCTGTCAGGGCGGCCGGACCTGGCTGCAGAATTTCGGCCGACTTGATCTCGAACAGCTGCCTGTTTCTGACGGCATTGACGTTTTCCCAGCCGGGGCGCGCCACCACATGCTCGGGGCGAAACTTGCGGCCGCACCAGGAGCCGAAAATAATGTCGGGGTTGCGCCGCACGATCTCGCTGCCGTCGGCAATGATGCGGTCCTTGCCCATGGCCTTGGCGGCGAGCTCGGGAAAGCAGTCGTCACCCCCGGCAATGCCGATCACTTCCGACACCCAGGCAATCCCGCTGATATGCGGGTCGTACCACTCTTCAAAATACACGCGCGGGCGGCGCTTGAGCGTGGCCGCGACCTGCTCAATCTCCAGCAGGCGGCGCTGCATGCCCTGCATTAACTCCAGGCCCCGCGCTTCCTGGCCCACCATGGCCGCCAGCTGGTACAGCATGGAAAAAATCTCGGCCACGCTGCGCTGGTTGAAGATCGTGACCTGAATGCCCTTTTTGACCAGTTGCGAGGCAATGTCGGCCTGCAGATCGGAAAACCCGATCACGCAGTCGGGCTGCAATTCCACAATCTTGTCTATCTTCGCGCTCAGGAAAGCGCTGACCTTGGGTTTTTCTTCGCGCGCACGCGGCGGCCGCACGGTGTAGCCGGAAATGCCGACAATGCGGCGCTCTTCACCGAGCAGGTACAACCACTCGGTGGGCTCTTCCGTCAGGCAGACGATGCGCTGCGGGCCATACAGTTGACGGACGGCCGAGGTGTCCTGCTGGCCAGCCAGCGCACGCCAGTCCATTTGCCAGCCCATTTTCTTGTCAGTCATGGCGATCTTTCAGGAACAGGCGCGCCAAACAACTGCGCGGTCGCAACCGGGCAGGAGGCGAACCAGGCGTGAAAATAACTGGCCCTCACCGAGGAGGTCGGCCCGGCCACAAACAGCGCCTCGCCCTCACCACGCAGCGTGCGCCCGGGGGCCGCCCGGGTTCGCGCGACGGCTTGCAGCGGCGTGACGCAGGTGGAGTAATGAAAAGCATGGCCGCGCAAGGTACCGCCCACCACATCGAGCTGCTGGGGGCCCAGGGCGGCGAGACGTTTTTGCATGCTGACGCTGCCGGGCAGCACGCCCCACATGGGGTAGCTGGCGCCATCGACTGTCACGAGCTGCTCAAACAGCGCCATCATGCCGCCGCATTCGGCCCAGACCGGCCTGTCGGCCTGCACATGGGCGGTAATACTGCTTTTCATGGCACGGTTGGCCGCAAGGGTTTCGCCGTGCAGTTCAGGGTAGCCGCCGGGCAGCCAGAGGGCGTCGCATTCAGGTAAAGCCGTGTCTACCAGGGGCGAGAAAAACACCAACTGAGCCCCCAGCGCACGCAAACAGTCGAGGTTGGCAGCGTAGAGAAAACAGAAGGCCGCATCACGCGCCACCGCGATGGTCCGCCCCTGCAGTGCACCGGCGGGGAAAGCTTCGCCCGGCGCTTCAGGCGCTTCGAAGGTCACGGACCAAGCCAGCAACTCTGTCGTTCCCATCTGCCCCAGCGGCGTACCCGCCAGCGCGTCGGCGGCCGCGTCCAGCCGCGGCAGGGCGTCACCTAACTCATCCGACATGACCAGGCCCAGATGCCGCTCGGGCAGCGTAAAAGCCTCGCTGCGCATTAGCGCGCCTTGCCACTGCGCCGCATCGCGCAGGCCGCCTTCCAGCATCGCGGCATGACCCGGCGAGGCCACGCGGTTGGCCAGCACGCCGGCGAACCGCAGGCCTTCGCGGTAATGCTGCAGGCCCCACGCCAGCGCGCCAAAGGTGCCGGCCATGGCACTGGCGTCAATCACCGCCAGCACCGGCAGGCCGAAGCGCTGCGCCAGGTCCGCGGCGCTGGGCTCACCGTCAAACAAGCCCATGACCCCTTCCACAATGATGAGGTCAGCCTCCTGCGCGGCGGCATGCAGGCGTTGGGCGCAGTCGGCCTCGCCGGTCATCCACAAATCGAGTTGGTGCACCGGCGCGCCGCTGGCCAGGGTCAGCCAATAGGGATCCAGAAAGTCGGGCCCGCACTTGAAGACACGCACCCGCCGGCCCTGGCGCGCGTGCAACCGCGCCAGGGCGCAGGCCACCGTTGTCTTGCCCTGGCCGGAGGCCGGGGCGGCGACGAGGATGGCGGGGCAACAAGCGTTGGACAATGGGATCCCTTTCCTTTTTAGGCGTTCACATCGTTCAGGCGGGCCTGAGTCGTCATCCCTAGAAGTTCACGCGCACCGCAGCCGTGAAGACCCTACCGGCTTCCGGATAAATTGACGAGGTGACCCCGGCGGTACAGGAAAAAGCCTGCGAGTAATACTTGCGATCGGTCAGATTGCTGACCCCCAGCGAGAACTCTGCATTTTTAAACTTGTAGGCATAGCGGGCATCCGCCGTGGCGTATGCCGGTATGGTGCAGGCGTTCGAAAAATCAGGGTGCTGTTTCGCCACCCAGTTGACACCGCCGCTGAGTCGGTGCGCTGCGGCCACTTGCCAGTCTGCCTGAATTGCCAGCGTTTGGCGCGGCGTCAGGGGAACGTCTTTTCCGGCGTAGGAACCGCTCCTGAAGCTGGCCTTGCGCAGCGCCGCATTAACCCGCATGTCAATGGTTTTTGTCAATGCGTGCGAGACCTCCAGCTCCAGTCCCTGGCGCCGCGTGGGGTCAAAATTGACGTTGGCCCCGAAGCCCGAAAAGGCGATTGGATTGGGAAAGAGCGGATCGAAACCAATCTCGTTGGTCAAATCACTGCGGTATGCACGAACTTCCGCCTTGCCTTCACCGTAATTCCAGCGCGTCCCCAGCTCCAGGTCTTTTGAGGTTTGCGGCTTGATGGGAATCAGGGGTGTCGTAAAGGAGAATTCGTCCGCATTCGCCAGCCTGAAGCTGCGCCCAACGCGCCCATACATCGTCACGTCCTGGCTCAAAGGCTGGCTGAGTCCAAGATCCCAAGCATGCAGGCGATCTTCCAGCCTGGTCGTCGGGGGGGTCAGGTCTTTCTTGATCTGTTCCGTGCGCAAGCCGACGCTCAGGCGTGTGCCCGTCGAAAGCAGGGTGACGTCATCCTTGACGTAGTAGGCGCGCGACTTCGCATTGCTCTCGGTGCCGAAAGCCCCTGCGATCACGCGTTTCCAATCGCTGTTATCCGTGCCGAAGATCAACACGTTGGACAGACTGGACCCTTTAGCCTCATGCCGTGCGCGCAAGCCCATGGTCGACGCATCCACGTCGTACTCGAAAACACTGGTGGGCCTGCGGCTGATGAATTTCTTGGTACGCCAGCCGAGATCAGCCCCGAGCTGCCAGTCGCCTACCAGGGCCTCGGCGAAAACACCCTGGCGCTCATTGTCAACGGATCCGTTGTCAAAGGGTCTGCTCGCCTGCTTCGGATTCGACGCGTATTGCGCGGCAGTCAGTCCGCCGGGAAGCCCGCTTTCCAGGGAGTCACGGCCATACCGGGCACCCAATCGAAGCCAGTCATTGCTCCACTGGCCCGTGAGTGAAGCACCATCAATGACAGAGTGAAAATTATCCCGATGATTGTCCGTTTCGCGGCGATTGGCCGCTACGTCAAGAGAAAAATCTCCGGCTGCTACCGTAGCGCTGGCACCTGCGTCACGCAGGCCATAACTACCCACCGCGCCATAAAGCTGCGCGGTATTGCCCCGTTTAACCCCTTTGCCAGCCTTGGTCGTGATCACGATGACACCGCCTGTAGCGCCCTCACCATACAGCACAGCCCCGTTGCCCCGCAAGACCTCGATGCGTTCCACGGAATCCACCGGGATGCCGGCCAGGCTGGGGCTGGAAAGATCGGCCTCATTGAGGCGCAAGCCGTCCACCACCACGACCTGATTGCTGCTAGCCGTCGCTCCAAAGCCTCGCAAATCCAGCGTAGAGTTGCCGCCCCCAAAAAAGTCGAGCCGTGCAGGCACGCCCAGCAGTTTGCTGATGGCCTCATTCACCGTGGTGGCCCCCGACTTTTGAATCTCATCTGCCGTGATCACGCTGACGCCAAAGGTCAGTCCGCTGCCAGACTCAGCAAAGCGCGTCGCCGTCACCACGGTCTCTTTCAATTGCGGCGTATCCGGGTTTTGCGAAAAGGAAGGAAATGCGGCGGCCATAGCCAGCGGAAGTACAGCAAGGCGTGCACCGGAAACACAGGTTTTCATGGGTCAAACAATCAACAAAATGCCCTCACCGGCTTCCCCGCCAGTGCATGAGCGTTACGAACGCTCGTCAAGTTACGGACGCGCGCGTTCACCTTGTTGGCCGGTATCCGGGCTGGCGGAACTGCTTTCATCGCCTTCCCAAGCGCGTGTTCAAGACGCTCAGTGGCTAGTGATGAAAGCTGAATGCGTCCTCCACTGTGAAGTGGGAGTGGCATTCGTCCGTTTACCGTTGCGGGGGCAGCGCAGGTTAAAAGTCGCAGCGCCTGCAGCCTAGGGTTGACCCTGACCGGATGGCTTTGACTTCCTCCTGCTTCCCGTTGAACTGCGGCATGTGAACCACACCGCGAGCACCAACAAACAGGATTCTACGCCGCCTCATGCGGCAAACCATACAATCAACATTGCCATGTCGAATCAAACCCAAATCGACCAGATCACCGAACGCGTCGAACGGCTGCTGGTGCGCTACGAGGAATTGCAGCGGACCAATGCACTGCTCAGCGAACAGGTCAGCGTCCTGACGCATGAGCGGGATTCACTCCGATCGCGGCTCGCCGCGGCGCGTGCACGCGTCGACGCCCTGCTGGAACGCCTGCCCGAAAACGGCGATCATGCGGCCCAAACGCCCGTGGGAACCGAATGATGAAACAGCTTGAAGTGCAAATCATGGGCCAGAGCTATCTGCTGAGCTGCCCCGAAAATGGCGATGCCCGCATGCTCGACGCGGTCAACCGGGTCGACCTTGCCATGTGCAAAATCCGCGACGCCGGCAAGCTCAAGGCGCGTGACCGGATTGCGGTTTTGGCGGCCCTGAATCTGGCGTTCGAATTGTCTGACCGCCCGGCCCAGGCGCCGGCTCCAGCCGTGAAATCCACAACGACCGGCAGCAGCACCCCCAGCAGCGCGGAGCACGCAAGCCAGCCGCAACTGACCGCCCTGCTGCAGCGCCTTGACAATGCCCTCGGCATTGACGGCCGCCTGCTCTGAAGCGGTTTCCCGCACGCCGCCCATGGCAGGCGGCATCCACCATCTTCCGGGCACGATCTGCGGCGAGGGCCTACAATCGAGCCTGTCTGCGATGCGCACCGGGCTTTATATTTCCTTGAACCAATGCTCATAGAGCTCGGGCTTGGTAAATTGTTTGGCAGGCGTGATCGTCTCGCGTCAGGCGAACCCGAAACCAAACTGCCCTCGCCCACCTGAACCCTGCGTTCAGGATGACGGTCCGGTGGCACTCGCAGACACCTTTATCCCTTTACCGGACGGTGTACCGCCGGCCCGCGCCGCATCCTTCGCCCGCTTTTTTCGGGCGCTCTGTTTCACCTGTCAACGGGGTCTTCAGGCTCTGGCAAAACATGACCCTCGAACCCCTGCTCATCCTTGAAATGGCCCTGCTGGGTGTCTGCACCGGTTTTCTGGCGGGCCTGCTGGGAATCGGTGGCGGCATGCTGATGGTGCCTTTCATCACCCTGATCCTGACTTCCCAAGGCTATCCGCCGGAGTACACGGTGAAGATGGCCGTGGCCACGTCGCTGGCCACGATCTGCTTCACCTCGCTGTCGTCGGTACGCGCGCACCACCAGCGCGGTGCGGTGCTGTGGCCCATCGTTCGCCTGCTGGCGCCCGGCATCCTGCTGGGTTCAGTGGTCGGCGCCCAGGTGGCGGTGGCGCTGCCAGGCAAGATCCTCGGGGTGCTGTTCGCGATCTTCGTGGCCTTCTCTGCCACCCAGATGTTCCTGAACCGCAAGCCCAAGCCCACCCGCACCTTGCCCGGCCACCTGGGAACCTTCAGCATGGGCGGGCTGATCGGCATGCTGTCTTCACTGGTGGGCGCCGGCGGCGCCTTCGTCTCCGTGCCTTTCATGACCTGGTGCAACGTGAAGATCCACGACGCCGTGGGTACGTCGGCGGCGCTGGGGTTCCCGATCGCGCTGGCGGGCACGCTGGGCTACATGTGGGCGGGCCAGGACCTGCCGCAGATGCCAGCCGGCTCGGTGGGCTACATCTATTTGCCGGGCCTGCTGGTGATTTCGCTGGCCAGCATCAGCACGGCGCCGCTGGGCGCGCGCACAGCCCACCGCATGGACATACAACCGCTGAAAAAGGTCTTCGCAGCAGTGTTGTACGTTCTGGCAGGCTACTTCCTGCTGCGCTGACGCAGGAGCCCAGGCAGCGTCAGCGCTTCACGCTGAAGCCGACCGTCTGCTCGATCCAGGCCGCGCCGTCGGTCAGCAAAAATCCCTTGAAAGCCTGCGCCACGGGCGGCAGGCGCTTGTGCTTGCGGTGCACCACGTACCAATTGAGCATCAGCGGGAAGCCCTGCACGTCAAGCACCGCGAGACTGCCCGCCTGCAACTCCCGGCTGACCGTGTGAGCTGACAGAAAGCTCACGCCCATGCCCGCGATCAGCGCCTGCTTGATGGTCTCCGTGCTCTTGATCTCCATGGCGATGTTGAGATCGGCGAGGTGCCCCCTGAAACCCTCCTCCATGGAGTTCCAGGTGTCGGAGCCTTTTTCGCGCACCACGAATGGCTCGCGGGCCAGGCGCGACACCGGGATGCGCTTCTTCCGAGCCAGCGGATGGTCAGGCGGCGCCACGATGACGTAGGGGTGCGGCGCAAAAGGCTCGCTCACGGTGTCCATGTCCAGCGGAGGGCGCACCATGATGGCCAGGTCGGTGACATTGTTGGCCAGCTGGTCCAGCAACTCTTCGCGGTTGCAGACGCCAAAGTTCAGCGTCACACCCGAGTGGCGCCGCGCAAATTCCACCAGCAGCCGCGGGAAGAAATAATCGCCGGCGCTGATGACGGCCACGTTCAGCTTGCCGCCCGAGACGCCCTTGAATTGCGTCATCGCCTCCTCGAGCTCCTTGAACTGCTGGATGATGAGCCGGCTGGAATGCAGCATCTCCACCCCCGCAGGCGTGAGGTGAATTTTCTTGCCCAGTTGCTCGAACAGCGGAAGGCCTGCGTGGTCCTCCAGCTTCTTCACCTGGATGGACACCGCCGGCTGGGTGAGGTGCAGCTCTTCGGCGGCCCGCGAAAAACTCAGGTGGCGGGCCACGGCCTCGAACACCTTGAGCTGGCGCAACGTGGCGTTCTTCATGCGGGTTTCCTTTTAATCCATAACTTAAACGTAATCAACATTATTAAATACTTTAACTATCGCTAATCGTTATTTTTTCCTACATTTGCTTCAAGCCCGGTGCAAGACGCACCGGCAGTGCCTCAAAAGCACCCAACCATAGAAGGAGACTTGCCATGTTCAATGCCCTGGATCACGCCGCCGACCACGCCGTCGAAGCCCACCGCCATGCCTACAACGCCGCTTTCGGGGAACTGGGCCTGAACTGGCACTGGGACGCCACCACCTACGCCCGCCTCCAGGCCCAAGGCCGTGACGCCGTGCGCACCTACCTGGAAACCGAGCAGTCGCACCTGCTGCGCGCCTACGAGGCGGACTTCCTGGTTGCCGCCATCGAAACCGCCAAGGTTCGTTGCTACGCCAGCATGGCGAATATCCCGGCACGCCCCGCCCCCTGCGTCAGCTGGGCCCGTGATTCGCGCACACGGCTGACAGCCTGAACCGCTCATTGGCCACGCCAGGGCGCGCAGACCGGGGTGCCGTTACCCGGTCTGCGCCGATTTTTTTAAAACTTGAGAGGTTGGTATGTCAAAACAATGGGTGCGTTTTCGAGACGGCAACACGATTCGCTTTGGAACCCTGGAGGGCGAGCGCGTGAGAATGTGGGACGGCGACATGTTCGCCGGCGCCACACACACGGACCGGATGTTCCCGCTGGCCGACGTGACGCTGCTGATGCCGGTACAGCCCGGCAAAGTCATTGCGCTGTGGAACAACTTCCGCGCACTGGGGGAAAAGCTCAACCTGCCCGTGCCTGCCGAGCCGCTGTACCTGCTCAAAGCCCCAAATTCCTACCTGAACCCCAACGAAACCATCCGCAAGCCCGCCTGCGACGGCAAGGTGGTTTTCGAAGGGGAACTCGGCATCGTGATTGGCAAGACCTGCAAGGCTGTTGCCGAGGGCCATGCGCTGGACCATGTGTTTGGCTACACCTGCGCCAACGATGTGACGGTGGCCGACATCCTGAACCGCGATGCGTCCTTTGCCCAATGGGTGCGCGCCAAGGGCTTCGACACCTTTTGCCCTCTCGGACCGGTGGTGGCAACAGGTCTTGACCCGACAAAGCTGGTGGTGAAAACTATCCTCAACGGAGACATCCGCCAGGACTACCCCATCAGCGACATGCGATTTTCAGTGCAGCAACTGGTGAGCCTGATCTCGAAGGACATGACGCTGTACCCTGGCGATGTCATCCTGTGCGGCACCTCGATCGGGGTGGGGTCCATGAAGCCAGGAAGCACTGTTGAGATCGAGATTGCCGGTATCGGCAGACTCAGAAACCAGTTCGAATAACTTTTTTGGAGCACGGTGTGAAAATTGCAATCATTGGCGCAGGAGCGATCGGCGGCTACGTGGGGGTGAAGCTGGCGCTGGCCGGCGAAGACGTTACCTTCATCGTGCGGGGCGCCAACCTGGAAGCCATCCGGAAAAACGGCATGAAACTCATCATGCATGACGGCGTGGAGCATGTTGCTTTCGGCGTCAAGGCCACCAATGACTACGCCGAGGCCGGCCCGCAGGACCTGGTGATCCTGGCGATGAAGGCACACCAGCTTGAAGCGGTTGCCGGCGACCTGCCCAAGCTCTTCGGCCCCGACACGGCGGTGGTGACCATGCAAAACGGCATCCCCTACTGGTACTTCCACCAGCACGGCGGCGCCCTCGAGGGCAGCCAGGTGCACAGCGTGGACCCTACCGGCATGATCGCGGAGATGATTCCGGCTCGACGCGTCATCGGCTGCGTTGTCTATCCGGCCTCGGAGCTGGTGGCACCGGGCGTGGTCAAGCACATTGAAGGCGACCGCTTCCCTTTGGGCGAGCTGGACGGCTCGTCAAGCGAGCGTGTCGCGCGTATTTCAGAGTGCTTCGGCAAGGCCGGGTTCAAGGCGCCCGTACTGGACAATATCCGCTGCGAAATCTGGCTCAAGCTGTGGGGTAACCTGACGTTCAACCCGATCAGCGCCCTGGCCCACTCCACGCTGGTAGACATTTGCCAGTTCCCGCTGTCGCGTGAACTGGCCGCCAGCATGATGCGCGAGGCGCAGGACGTGGCCCACAAGCTCGGGATTGAATTCCGCGTGACGCTGGACAAGCGCATCGCCGGCGCAGAAAAGGTGGGCAAGCACAAGACCTCCATGCTGCAGGATATCGAAGCCGGCCGTGCGCCTGAAATCGACGCACTCGTGGGATCGGTTGTGGAACTGGGCCGTCTCACGCAAACGCCGACCCCCCACATCGATACCGTGTACGCGCTGGTCAAGCTGCTCGCCAAGACCATGGAAGAAGAACGCGGCCAGGTGCGGCTTCAGTCCGCTGTTTGAAAGCGGCGCAGAAGGCTCAGGCCTGCGGCCAGGTCGAGCCGGGTCATGCCGCGACGAGGCTTGGTGATGCGGACCGCACCGGCCTGCGTCTGCAGACCTGGAGCCGCCACCACCTCCCCCCAGTCACTCGCAGGCCGTCACAGGGAAGTCCTGTTCAGGGGGTTGTGCCCAGCGACTGCTTCATTGCCTGGACGGACTTCTCGGAGGGGGTGGAAAACTCGTATTTGCTGCCCAAATCCAGCGCCCGCAGCAGCGAGGGATTGCTCGTCTTGAGGGACGTGAACTGGTTCGCGATCTTTTTCAGGGCGTCGGCCGCGACATCGGGATGAACATACATGCCGTAACCCCAGCTGGGATTGGCCGCAGGCACGACCACCAGCCGCGCCATGTGAATCCGCTCGTCGGTGCCGTAGTGGTTTTTCATGCTGGAAGCCTGGGCCGTCTGAAGCCGGGTGATCAGGCCCACCCACCGGTCCGCCTGCCAGTGAAAGGCTGCCTTGGTGGGCAGATAGCTCTGCCCCAAACCTTGCTGGGGCGTCACTTCGATCACCGTGCCGCAAAGACTTTCGGCCTTCACCAGCGTGGTGGTGACGCCGCTTTTCATGCCAAAGCAGCTGGTGGCCTTGAGTTTGGCGAGCACCTTCGCCTGTTCGTCGGCCGGCAGACTTTTCAATTCAACGGGTTTGCCATCCTTGACAGAACCGATGTCCGCAAGAATAAGCACCGCCGACTGGATGGGTTCCATGTTGATCGCCACGGGGCGATAACCCGAGGCCAGGCCCACCACGGGATTGCCGTAGACCCAGCACGGAGGCGCTGGCCGCTTGACCGCCGTCAGGACTTCCTGGGTTTCCTTGATGTTGAGAACCGGCGTGACCGACAGGCCGGTCGGCCGCACAAACTCGATCAGTTCCTTGAGCGCACTTTCAGTTTGCGAGGATCCCTCGCCGCGAATGACCTGCGGATTGAGGTACAGGCCCCCCTCACACGACTGTGCATGGACTTGCGCCCCGCAGAGCAACGTGCCAACCAACAGCAACAGCTTGTTCATGGCTTTTCCACCTTTTTTAAACTGCGTGGACCCCCCGGGTTGCTGCAGAGTGCCAGCTCCCTACCCGTCCTCATGGTAATGCGGATGTGACAGATTTCTTCTAGGAGAATACGCTACCGTCGTCCTTGTGGGAGTGGCTACAAACCCCTCCGGAGAAACCCTAGAACGGTTCGAAATTTGGACAAACTTGATCGTCGTCAAGAGCTTTTCCACCTACTTAGGAAGACCATACGACCGTGATACGTTCAAACCATGGGATCAGCGAAGAATTCCAGGCGAAAACAAAGCAGAGTTACCAAACACAGGAGACAACGTGATGAATACCAGACTTGCAAACATCAGGAATGGCTTGGCGATGGCCACCACAGGGGCAATTGCAGCGGCAATGCTGACAGTCGCAGCCCCGGCCCAGGCGGCCTGGGAGCCCACCAAGCCGGTGGAGTTCGTGGTGCCGGCGGGTACCGGCGGCGGCGCCGACCAGATGGCCCGCCTGATCCAGGGGATTGTCATCAAGCACAAGCTGATGAAAGAGCCGCTGATCGTCGTCAACAAATCCGGTGGCGCCGGCTCTGAAGGCTTTCTCGAGGTCAAGAATGCCAAGGGCGACCCCCACAAGATCATCATCACGTTGTCCAATCTGTTCACCACCCCGCTGGCAACCGGCGTGCCTTTCAACTGGCGCGACATGACCCCAGTGTCAATGATGGCTCTCGACCAGTTCGTTTTGTGGGTCAACGCTGAAGCGCCCTACAAAAACGCCAAGGACTACCTGGCAGCCGTGAAGGCCGCCGGTCCCAGCAAAATGAAGATGGGCGGCACCGGCTCCAAGCAGGAAGACCAGATCCTGACCGTCGGCATCGAGCGCGCCACCGGTACCAAGTTCATTTACATTCCATTCAAGGGCGGCGGCGAAGTGGCTGTGCAACTGGTGGGCAAGCATGTCGACTCTTCCGTGAACAACCCGATTGAAGCCGTGGCGCAATGGCGCGCCGGCCAGTTGCGTGCCCTCTGCGTCTTCGATGATCAGCGCATGCCCTACAAGACCAAGGTGACCGATACCATGTCGTGGGCCGACATCCCCACCTGCAAGGAGGCAGGCGTGCCTGCCGACTACACGATGCTGCGTGGCATCTTTATGCCGTCCGGCGTGTCCAAGGACCAGCTTGAGTTCTACAACAACCTGCTCAAGAAAGTCCGCGAGACCCCGGAGTGGAAGGACTACATGGAAAAAGGTGCTTTCAACCAGACAGCCATGTCCGGCGAAGAGTTCACCAAATGGCTCGGCACCGCCGAGAACACACATCGGGAGCTGATGAAAGAAGCCGGCTTCATCGCGAAATAAGGAACGCCCCTCACGGAGGGGCCTCCACCACGGGCCGGGCAGTTCCTGCGCCGGCCTGTCATTCAATCAATGTTGCCCTCTCCAGGGTTATTCAATTCAGCGGGAGTTCCTGATGGAGCCAAACGAGCAATCCGGCACGGAGCGTCGCACGGGCGTCGCCACCAATATCATTGAAGCCATCGTGGCATTCGGCATCATCGTCATGGGCGCCGTGGTCATACAGGGCAGCCGCGCGCTGGGGTCGGGCTGGACCAGCGACGGCCCGGGCTCGGGCTATTTCCCCTTCTACATCGGCATCATCCTCTGCGTATCCGGCGCTGGCACCCTGTACCAGGCCCTGTTTGGGAAAAACCGCAATACCGAGGTTTTTGTCGACGGCGAACAACTCAAGCGCGTCTTGTCCGTGCTGTTACCGGCTTTGGTCTACGTCCTGGTGGTTCAGGTCGTCGGCCTTTATGTGGCTTCGGCCTTTTACATCGCCCTGTTCATGATCATCCTGGGCAAGTTTTCCCCCATCAAGAGCGTGATCACAGCGCTCATGGTGGTCGTGCTGTTTTTCTGCATGTTCGAAGTCTGGTTCAAGGTGCCCCTGTTCAAGGGCTACTTTGACCCCCTGAGTTTCCTCGGCTACTGAACCACACCCCACCCGCCTCTAGCTCACCGAATACTGAACCTTTACTGACCGGACAATGAAATGGACGAACTAAACGCGCTTTTTCACGGATTCAGCGTCATCTTGACGCCGATGAACATCGTACTGATGTTCGTCGGCATCATTCTTGGCGTACTGATCGGAGTGCTGCCCGGCCTGGGCGGCGCCAACGGCGTGGCCATCCTGCTGCCGCTGACCTTTACCATGTCGCCGACCTCGGCCATCATCATGCTGTCGTGCATCTACTGGGGCGCGCTGTTCGGCGGGGCGATCACCTCGATCCTGTTCAACATACCGGGTGAACCCTGGTCGGTAGCCACCACCTTCGACGGCTACCCCATGGCCCAGAATGGGCAGGCCGGCGCGGCGCTGACGACAGCTTTCACTTCGTCGTTCATCGGCGCTTTCGTGGCCGTATTGATGATTACCTTCCTGGCGCCGCTGGTTGCCAAATTCGCACTCAAGTTCGGCCCGCCCGAATTTTTTGCCGTCTACCTGCTGACTTTCTGCAGCTTCGTGGGCATGGGCAAAGGCTCCCCGTTCAAGATTCTGGCCTCCATGGCCATCGGTTTTGCACTGGCGGCCGTGGGCATGGACACGGTTACCGGCCAGCTGCGCCTGACCTTCGGTATTCCTGACCTGATGCGCGGCTTCGACTTCCTGATCGCCGTGATCGGCCTGTTCGGCATCGGCGAAATCCTGTTGTCCATGGAAGAAGGCCTGGCCTTCTCCGGCAAAAGCGCCAAGATCGACCCCAAGGTGGTGCTGGAGACGTGGAAGAAGCTGCCCAAATACTGGATGACCTCGCTGCGCAGTTCCCTGATCGGCATCTGGATGGGCATCACCCCCGGCGGCGCAACGCCTGCATCGTTCATGAGTTATGGCCTGGCCAAGAAAATGTCCAAGAACGGGGCCAAGTTCGGCACCGGCGAAATCGAGGGCGTCATCGCCCCTGAAACTGCCGCACATGCTGCGGGCACGAGCGCCCTGCTGCCCATGCTGGCCCTGGGTATCCCAGGCTCGCCGACCGCTGCCGTGCTGCTGGGCGGTTTGCTGATCTGGGGCCTGCAGCCCGGGCCGCTGCTGTTCGTGGAGCAAAAAGACTTTGTCTGGGGCCTGATCGCCAGCATGTACCTGGGCAACCTGGTCGGACTGATCGTCGTGCTGACCACGGTGCCGCTGTTCGCCTCCATCCTGCGCATTCCGTTTTCCATCATTGCCCCGGTGATCGTGGTGATCTGCGCCATAGGTGCCTACACAGTCCACAACGCCATGCTGGACATCTGGTTCATGATGCTGTTCGGCGTGATCGGCTACCTCTTCAAGAAGCTGGACTATCCGCTGGCACCGCTGGTCCTGGCACTGGTACTGGGCGACAAGGCCGAAGACTCCTTCCGCCAGGCCATGCTGGTTTCCCAGGGCGAGGTGTCCATCATGTGGTCCAACCCGCTGGTTGGCGGCATCAGCACGCTGGCCATGATCCTGCTGTTCTGGCCGCTGATCTCCCGCATTCTGGCCAAAATTCGCCCTCCCAAACATGCGGAGTTCGCGGCAGAGCAACCTGTTGATTAAACCCCGAGGAGAAACACCATGCCGGTAATCGCCATGACCCAGGAGATGGGTTCCCTCGCCAAGGACGTCTCCCTGCAGCTGGCCCAGACAGCCAATCTGGCCGTGATGCGCCATGAGGTGCAGGAACATGTGGCCGATAGGATGCACGTGCCCGGCAGCCTGATCAGCCGGTTGCGGGAAGGCAAGGCCGGCCTGGTCGAGCGCCTGACCACGGACAAGGAACGGGTTGCCGTGTACACCGCACAGGAAGTTTTCGACCTGGCCGACAAAGGCAATATCGTGCTGCGTGGCTGGGGCGCGACCTGCCTGCTGCGCCCTGTGCAGCATGTGGTGCGGGTTCGGGTAACCCGCTCGTTCAAAAAACGCGTGGAGTGGCTGATGGACCACCTGGGCACGGACGACAAGGCATTTGCCGAGGCGGAGGTACAGCGCAGCGACGGCGCCCACGCCTCACGCATGCATGAACAGTTCGGCGTGACCTGGGGTGACCCGCTGCTCTACGATCTGGTACTCAACACCGATCGCGTGTCCGTGGAAAGCTGCGTGGCCCAGATCCAGCAGCTGGCCAGCAGGCCGGAATTCCAGGAAACCCCGGAGTCGAGGGCGATGCTGGCAAACCTGGCACTGAACGCGCGCGTCCGGGCGGCGCTGAAAGACCATGAATCGACCCGCGATATCAACATCAGCATCGAATCAGATGCAGGCCAGGTGGTCCTCAGCGGGATCGTTCTGAACGCGCAGGAAAGCGCGGAAGCCGCCAGGGTGGCCAGTACGGTGGCCGGCACTGCGCGCGTCGACAACCAGTTGCGCCTGATGGCCACGACCCGGCGATTCACATCGGCCAAATACTAGACACTGGAAAATAGGCGCTCTGGCGCCTGCAGTCGAAGTCGCGGCCCGCCCCGCGGGGCCCTCCTGGAGGCGCTTATATCTTGCCGCGCTGCTTCAGCCGGCTAAGGGTTTCCGCCGACAGATTCAGGTAGGACGCCAGCTCCTTCTTCGGGATGCGGTCAAACAGCTCGGGATGTTTGCGCCGGAAGCGCTGGACACGCCCCGGTGCATCCAGCAGGTGCAGCGTGATGGTGTGAGCCATGATCTCGCTCATCAGGCGCATGACGTAATACTCGAAGGACTGTTTGATCTCGTGGTGGCGCTCCAGGAATGCCACCCATTCCGGCAGCGGCAGCTTGGCCACCCGCACTTTGGTCACGCAAACGGTGCTGTAAGGCGTCGGCGTACCCAGCCGCCAGGCTGCATAGCTGGTTTCCATGTCACGCTCATCGGCAAAGCGAAGAATCATCTCCTTGGCCTCCTGATTGGTCACGACCCGCTTCAGGATGCCCTCCAGGATGAAATACTGCTCCATTTCGTGCGCGCCCTGATTCAGGAGCGTCTCCCCCTTCTGGCAGTCAACAATGACCAGGTGTGATTCAAGTTCTGCGCTTTGTTCTGCGGTCATTCCCTTCAGAACGATGTTCTGCGCCAGCTGGACGCGAATGACGTTTCTCTCGGGATGGTTTTGTATGGATGACATGAATACGTTAGGGTAGGAGGGATGCAGGATTCAGTCTTTCGCCCGCTTCAAATACAGCGAAAGTTGACCGTGGTCAATGGTGAAAACTGGATCAATTCCTATGATACCTCGACGGTGTGAATGACCCGCCTGGGCAGACGAGCGAGGCGGGAAATCCACCTACGGAGGCGTTGGCTTGAGTCAACGGTTTTTTTCTGGCGCCAACCGATATTGCCAGCCGCTAGCTCAACCTTTATCGAAGTCAAACGAAGAGACATTTCATCATGACAAACGACACTCAATCACCAGAACTGACCGACGGGTTTCATCTTGTAATCGATGCCCTGAAACTCAACGGGATCGACACAATCTTCGGTCTGCCCGGTATTCCCATCACCGATCTGACGCGTATGGCGCAAGCCGAAGGCATGCGGGTCATTTCATTTCGTCACGAGCAGAACGCCGGCAATGCCGCCGCCATCGCCGGCTTTCTGACGCAGAAGCCAGGCATCTGCCTGACGGTTTCCGCCCCCGGCTTCCTGAATGGCCTGACCGCGCTGGCCAACGCGACGACGAATTGCTTCCCGATGATCCTGATCAGCGGCTCCAGCGAGCGCGAAATCGTCGACCTGCAGCAGGGCGACTATGAAGAGATGGATCAGCTGGCCATCGCCAAGCCCCTGTGCAAGGCGGCTTTCCGCGTGCTGAACGCCGAAGACATTGGCGTGGGCATCGCGCGCGCTATCCGCTCCGCCGTCTCTGGCCGGCCAGGCGGCGTCTATCTGGACCTGCCCGCCAAGCTGTTCGCGCAGACCATGGACGCGCAAGCCGGCAAGGACTCCCTGATCAAGGTCGTCGATCCGGCCCCGCGCCAGATTCCAGCGCCCGACGCCGTCCAGCGTGCGCTGGACCTGCTCAAGGGCGCCAAACGCCCTCTCATCCTGCTGGGCAAGGGCGCAGCCTATGCCCAGGCCGATGCCGAGGTCCGTGCCTTGGTCGAGAAGACTGGCATCCCCTACCTGCCGATGTCCATGGCCAAGGGCCTCCTGCCTGACACGCATGAGCAGTCCGCCGCGGCCGCGCGTTCCTATGTGCTGCCCGAAGCTGACGTGGTGCTGCTGATCGGCGCGCGCCTAAACTGGCTGCTCTCGCACGGCAAGGGCAAGACCTGGGGCGGCAAGGACCACAAGGACTGGGGCCGCCAGAAATTCATCCAGATCGATATCTCCCCCACCGAGGCCGACAGCAACGTGGCCATCGACGCCCCGCTCGTCGGCGACATCGGCTCCTGCGTCTCGGCCCTGCTGGCCGGCATTGGTTCAGGCTGGGCCAAGCCGCCGGCCGATTGGCTGGGTGCCATCGCCGAGCGCAAGAGCAAGAACATCGCCAAGATGGCCGAGACCCTGAACAAGAACCCGTCGCCAATGAATTTCCACAGCGCCCTGGCTGTGGTCCGCGACGTCTTCAAGGCCAACCCGGAGACCATCATGGTGAACGAAGGCGCCAACGCGCTGGACTTCACGCGCAGCATCGTGGACATGTACCAGCCGCGCAAGCGCCTGGACGTCGGCACCTGGGGCATCATGGGCATCGGCATGGGCTTTGCCGTGGCCGCAGCCGTGGTCACCAAAAAGCCGGTCGTCGCCATCGAGGGCGACAGCGCCTTCGGCTTCAGCGGCATGGAAGTCGAGACCATCTGCCGTTACAACCTGCCGGTGTGCGTGGTCATCATGAACAACAACGGCGTGTACCGCGGCACCGACGTCAACTCGTCCGGCACCCCCGACGTGGCCCCCACCGTGTTCGTCAAGAACGCGCGCTACGACAAGCTGATGGAAGCCTTCGGTGGTGTCGGCGTGAACGCCACCACCCCGGCCGAACTGCGCCGCGCCATGGACGAAGCGATCAAGTCCGGCAGGCCAACCCTGATCAATGCCGTCATCGATGAGACCGCCGGCACCGAGAGTGGCCGCATCACCAGCCTGAACCCGCAAAGCGCTGCGAAAAAGAAGTAAATTACCCCGAGCAATTCACAAGGAGATATGGAAAATGTCAAACAAACCGCTTAACGGCATCAAGATCATCGACTTCACCCATGTGCAGGCCGGCCCGGCTTGCACGCAGATGCTGGCCTGGTTCGGCGCCGACGTCATCAAGGTCGAGCGCCCCGGTTCGGGCGACGTCACGCGCAGCCAGTTGCGCGACATCCCCGATGCCGACGCGCTGTACTTCACCATGCTCAACAGCAACAAGCGCGGTCTGACGCTGGACACCAAGAAGCCCGAAGGCAAGGAGGTGCTCGAGCGGCTGATCAAGGAATCCGACGTCATGGTCGAAAACTTTGGCCCCGGCGCGCTGGACCGCATGGGCTTCACCTGGGAGTACATCCAGAAGCTCAACCCCAAGATGATCCTGGCCTCGGTCAAGGGCTTCAGCGAAGGCCACCACTACGAAGACCTCAAGGTCTACGAGAACGTGGCCCAATGCGCCGGCGGCGCCGCCTCCACCACCGGCTGGTGGAAGGGCGAGAACTCCGAGCCCACGATTTCCGCTGCTGCCCTGGGTGACACCAACACCGGCATGCACCTGGCCATCGGCATCCTGACGGCCATCATCGGCCGCCAGCAGACCGGCAAGGGCCAGAAGGTGGCCGTGGCCATGCAGGACGCCGTGCTGAACCTGTGCCGCGTCAAGATGCGCGACCAGCAGCGCCTGGAGAAGGTGGGCTACCTCGAGGAATACCCGCAGTACCCGCACGAGATGGAAGCTTTCGCCGACAAGGTGACGCCGCGCGGCGGCAATGCCGGCGGCGGCGGCCAGCCGGGCTGGATCCTGAAGTGCAAGGGCTGGGAAACCGACCCCAACGCCTACATCTACTTCACGGTCCAGGGCCACGCCTGGGAGCCGATCTGCGACGCACTGGGCAAACCCGAGTGGAAGACCGATCCGGCCTACAACACGCCCAAGGGTCGCCAGCCGCACATCATGGACATCTTCGCCACCATCGAAGACTTCATCAAGGACAAGACCAAGTTCGAAGCGGTCGACATCTTCCGCAAGTTCGACATCCCTTGCGCCCCGGTGCTGTCCATGAAAGAACTGCTGCGCGACGAGTCGCTGCGCAAGAGCGGCTCCATCGTCGAAGTGCCGCACAAGGTGCGCGGCAGCTACTACACGATCGGCAGCCCGATCAAGTTCTCGGACCTCAAACCCGAAGTCACGGCCTCGCCCCTGTTGGGCGAGCACACCGACGAGGTGTTGGCTGAACTGGGCTACAGCAAGGACCAGATCGCAACAATGCACGCCAACAAGGCGGTCTAAAACGGGCATCTGAACAGCGACCCTTCAATGTGGAACGGCGCCCGACCCAGGCGCCGTCTTTACTTCAGAGACCTTTTTTCAGCACAAGGAGTAGGCCCATGCAATCCGGAATTGATATGAAACAACTCGTGGAGGCAATAGGCGATGCGATCGTGGCCTCCGACGCCGGTGGCACCATCGTGCTGTGGAACCCTGCCGCCGAGCGCATGTTCGGCTTCACCGAAAGCGAGGCCCTGGGCCAGTCGCTGGACCTGATCATTCCGCAGCGCCAGCAACAGCGTCACTGGGATGGCTACCACAAAACCATGGCAACGGGGCAAACCCGGTATGGCAATGACGTGCTGCGGGTACCTGCCATGCACAAGGATGGGCACGCAATCTCCATTGCGTTTACCGTTGCCCTGCTTCACTCTGCGGACGGCAAGGTGTCGGCCATTGTTGCGGCCATCCGCGATGAAACCAGCCGCTTCGCCGAGGAGCGCAACCTGCGCAAACGCCTCACGGAACTTGAAATCCAGCACGGCACAGGTGTCAAAGGCACGTCGCTGGCGCAGTGATTAACATAGGGGGATAACCGGCCGCTTGGGCGTCCGGCACCATGGCTCAAACCGTGTACCAGTAACCGATTCAACTTCCCAGCAGGATTTTTCATGAGCAAAGCGTTAGACGGCGTTCGCATTCTTGATTTCACCCACGTCCAGTCGGGCCCCACCTGTACCCAGTTGCTGGCCTGGTTCGGTGCCGACGTGATCAAGGTGGAGCGCGCCGGCGAAGGCGACGCGACGCGCGGGCAGCTGCGTGACATCCCCGGAGTGGACAGCCTGTATTTCACCATGCTGAACCACAACAAGCGCTCGATTACCCTGGATACCAAGAGTGCCAAGGGCCGGGAAGTCCTGGACAGGCTCATCAAGCAGTGCGACGTGATGGTTGAAAACTTCGCCCCCGGTGCGCTGGACCGCATGGGCATCACCTGGGAGCATATCCAGTCGATCAACCCGCGGATGATCGTGGCGTCGGTCAAGGGCTTCGGCCCCGGCCGGTACGAAGACCTCAAGGTCTATGAAAACGTGGCGCAATGCGCGGGCGGAGCCGCCTCCACCACCGGTTTCGACGACGGCCCGCCGATCGTCACGGGCGCGCAGATCGGCGACAGCGGCACCGGCCTGCACCTGGCCCTGGGCATAGTCGCGGCACTGTACCAGCGCAACACGACAGGCCGCGGCCAGAAGGTGCTCGCGCCGATGCAGGACGCGGTGCTGAACCTGTGCCGCGTCAAGCTGCGCGACCAGCAGCGCCTGGAGCGAACACACACCTTGCACGAATACCCGCAATACCCGGACGGCAAGTTCCACGACGCCGTGCCGCGCGCGGGCAACGCATCGGGCGGCGGCCAGCCCGGCTCCGTCCTCAAGTGCAAGGGCTGGGAAACCGACCCCAACGCCTACATTTACTTCATCACGCAGGCGGCCGTGTGGCCCGCCGTGTGCAAGGTGATTGGCGAGGAAGGCTGGATCACCGACGAGGCATTCGAAACGCCCGCGGCGCGTCTGCTGCACCTGAAGCCGATTTTTGCTCGCATCGAGCAATGGACCATGACCAAGACCAAGTTCGAGGCCATGGAGATTCTCAACAAGTACGACATCCCCTGCGGACCGATTCTGTCGATGAAGGAGATCGCCGAGGAGCCTGCCCTGCGCGAAACCGGCACCATCGTCGAAGTTGACCATCCCACGCGCGGCAAATACCTGACCGTGGGCAACCCGATCAAGATGTCGGACAGCCCCACCGAGGTGACACGCTCTCCCCTGCTGGGCGAGCACACCGACGAGGTTCTGGCGCAATTGGGTTATGGCGCAGGGTATATCGCGGAATTGCGCGCAGAACGGGTGATCTGAACCACGCGCAAAGTACCGGCGAGCCCGCGGCGCGGGCGTCCCGCGAGTCGATTCCAAACAAAATGCAAATGTAAGCGAGCCCCCATGAACCATCCCATCATCCCTATTGCCGTCGTGCAAGCGGTTTCCAAGGAGCGAAAACGCCAGGCACCCAAGGGACGCCGCGTGGACCCGAGCGCGCTGGCCGACGTGCAACGCCTGCTGGGCTCCGAGTCGCGTCAGGCCGACCTGCTCATCGAACACCTGCACAAGATCCAGGATCACTTTGGCCACCTGTCGGCAGCCCACCTGGCGGCGCTGGCGCAGGAGATGCGCCTGGCGCAAACCGAGGTGTATGAGGTCGCGACTTTCTACCATCATTTCGACGTGGTCAAGGAAGGTGAAGCCGCGCCGGCGCCGCTCACCGTGCGCGTATGCGATGGCCTGTCCTGCGAGATGGCGGGCGCACGCGATTTACTGGCCCGGCTGCCTGCCCTGCTGGGCCGCGAGGTACGCGTGATCGCGGCGCCTTGCATAGGCCGCTGCGAGCAGGCGCCTGCCGCGGTGGTTGGGCAAAACCCGGTACCGAACGCCACCGCTGAAGCTGTCGTGGCCACCGTGGCAGCGGGGGCTGCGCAGCACGCCCCCGAAGACTTTGTCGACTTTTCCAGCTACCGGGCCGCCGGCGGTTATGCGCTGCTCGGGCAATGCGTCTCGGGAGACCGCGACGTCGAATCAGTCCTCAAAACCATGGAAGATTCTGGCCTGCGCGGCCTGGGTGGCGCCGGTTTTCCGGCCGGCCGCAAGTGGCGCATTGTTCGCGCCGAAGCCGGCCCGCGCCTGATGGCGGTCAACATCGACGAGGGCGAACCGGGCACCTTCAAGGACCGTGTCTATCTCGAACGCGACCCGCACCGCTTCCTTGAAGGCATGCTGATCGCCGCCTGGGCCGTGGGCATCGAGAAGATCTATATCTACCTGCGCGACGAATACCATGGCTGCCGCGCCATGCTCGAAACCGAGCTGGACAAGCTCAGGCTCGCCCCTCCCATGGCCGGCATGCCGCAAATCGAGTTGCGCCGCGGCGCCGGCGCCTACATCTGCGGCGAAGAGTCGGCCATGATCGAATCGATCGAAGGCAAGCGCGGCATGCCGCGGCTGCGCCCGCCCTATGTGGCGCAAGTAGGCCTGTTCGGCCGGCCGACGCTGGAACACAACTTCGAGACCCTGTTCTGGGTACGCGAGATCCTGGAAAAAGGCGGCGCCTGGTTCACCTCGCACGGCCGCAACGGGCGCAAGGGCCTGCGCTCGTTCTCGGTCTCGGGTCGCGTGAAGAGCCCGGGGGTCAAACTGGCGCCCGCGGGTATCACCATCCAGGAATTGATCGACGAACACTGCGGCGGAATGCAGGACGGGCACACCTTCTACGCCTACCTGCCGGGCGGCGCATCGGGTGGCATTCTGCCGGCCACCATGAACAACATCCCGCTGGATTTCGACACGCTGCAGCCCTATGGCTGCTTCATCGGATCGGCCGCCGTGATCGTGCTGTCCGACCAGGACACCGCCACCAATGCGGCGCGCAACATGATGCGATTCTTCCACCACGAGTCTTGCGGCCAGTGCACGCCCTGCCGCGTCGGCACGGCCAAGGCCGCGCATCTGATGGAAAAGCCCAAATGGGATCTGGCACTGCTGGCAGACCTGTCGCTGGTCATGCGCGATGCATCGATCTGCGGCTTGGGCCAAGCGGCACCCAACCCGATGGACTGCGTTATCAAATATTTCCCGCACGAACTATGAGCCCCCACGCTTGTCGCTTCGCGTACTGCGCTGCCCCCCGAGGGGGCTGGCCTTGCTTGGGGCGGCCCGGCGCTGCGGCCTGAGCAGCTTTGCTGAACCTGCTGAATTTAAGGACCACGATGAACGCGATTACCAGACATGAACTAGCCCAGCTTGACGTGCCGCTCGTGAGCTTCAGCCTCAACGGCCGTGAAGTGACCGGACGGGCCACCGAAACCCTGCTGCAGGTGGCAAAACGCGAAGGCGTGGAGATCCCCCACCTTTGCTACAAGGAAGGCATGGAGGCGGTAGGCAACTGCCGCTCCTGCATGGTCGAAATCAACGGTGAACGGGTGCTGGCGCCCTCCTGCTGCCGCGCGCCGACGGCCGGCATGAAAGTCGTCACCGACAGCGAGCGCGCCGTGGCATCGCAGAAGATGGTGCTTGAGCTGCTGCTGTCCGACATGCCCGAGAAGGAATACACCCGCAACAACGAGGTGGACCAGTGGGCCAGCAAAATCGGCGTCGGCAAGCCGCGCTTCGAGGCACGCCAGCAGGTGCGCCAGGACCTGACACACCCGGCCATCGCCGTCAACCTCGACGCCTGCATCCAGTGCACGCGTTGCCTGCGCGCCTGCCGCGACGAACAGGTCAACGACGTGATCGGACTGGCATTCCGGGGCGACCAGGCCAAAATCGTTTTCGACATGGATGACTCCATGGGAAGCTCAACCTGCGTTGCCTGTGGCGAATGCGTGCAAGCCTGTCCCACCGGTGCGCTGATGCCGGCCCGCGATGCTGCGCTCGCGGTACCCGACAAACAGGTGGCTTCTGTCTGCCCCTACTGCGGCGTCGGCTGCCAGCTTACCTACAACGTAAAAGACGACAAGATCCTGTTCGTGGAGGGCCGTGACGGCCCGGCCAACCACAACCGGCTTTGCGTCAAGGGCCGCTACGGCTTTGACTACGCCCACCACCCGCAGCGCCTGACCAAACCGCTGATCCGCCGCGAAGGCATGCCGAAAACCGGCGACTTCACCATGGACCCTGACCGCGTGATGGACGTGTTCCGCGAAGCCAGCTGGGAAGAAGCACTGGAGTTCGCCGGCGGCAAGCTCGCCGCCATTCGTGACCAGTACGGCAAGAAATCCCTGGCCGGCTTCGGCTCCGCCAAGGGCAGCAACGAAGAAGCCTACCTGTTCCAGAAGCTGGTGCGTACCGGTTTCGGCAGCAACAACGTCGACCATTGCACCCGCCTGTGCCACGCCTCTTCGGTCGTTGCATTGCTCGAGGGCATTGGCTCCGGCGCCGTGTCCAACCCCGTGATGGACGTCACCAAGGCCGAAGTGGTGGTCATCATCGGCGCCAACCCGACAGTGAACCACCCGGTGGCCGCGACCTGGATCAAAAACGCCGTGAAGAACGGCACCAAGCTGGTCGTGATGGACCCGCGCCGCTCGGACCTGACGCGCATGGCGCACCGGCACCTGCAATTCAAGCCCGACACCGACGTGCCGATGCTCAACGCGATGATGAATGTCATCGTGACCGAGGGCCTGGTGGACGAGGAGTTCATCGCCAGCCGCACCATCGGCTACGAGGAGCTGCGCAAGAATGTCGAGGGCTATACGCCCGAGCTGATGGCGCCGATCTGCGGTATCGACGCTGACACGCTGCGCTATGTCGCACGGCTCTATGCCAGCTCGAAGGCCTCCATGATCCTGTGGGGCATGGGCGTGTCGCAGCATGTGCACGGCACTGACAACGCGCGCTGCCTGATCGCCCTGTCGCTGATGACCGGCCAGATCGGACGTCCCGGCACCGGCCTGCATCCGCTGCGCGGCCAGAATAACGTGCAGGGCGCCTCGGACGCGGGCCTGATCCCGATGATGTTTCCCGACTACCAGCACGTGTCCGACCCGAAGGTGCGCGCCACCTTCGAAAAGGCCTGGGACGTGCCGGCCGGCACGCTGGACGACAAGCCAGGCCTCACGGTGGTCGAGGTGATGCACGCCATCAAGAAGGGCGGCATCCGCGGCATGTACGTCCAGGGCGAAAACCCGGCGATGTCCGATCCCGACGCCAACCATGCGCGTGAGTCACTGGCGGCGCTGGACCACCTCGTCGTGCAGGACATCTTCCTGACCGAGACGGCCTACCTCGCCGACGTGATCCTGCCTGCGAGCGCCTTCCCCGAGAAGGACGGCAGCTTTACCAACACCGACCGTCTGGTCCAGATGGGCCGCAAGGCCATCAACCCGCCGGGCGACGCGCGCCAGGACCTGTGGATCATCCAGGAGATCGCGAACAAGCTGGGTTGCGGCTGGAACTACAAGCACGTGTCGGAAGTGTTCGACGAGATGCGGCACACCATGCCCAGCATCGGAGGCATCACCTGGGACCGGCTGGATCGCGAGCACGCGGTCACCTACCCCTGTCTGAAGGAAGGCGACCCCGGCCAGTCGGTGGTGTTCGTGGAGGATTTTCCGCGCGACAACGGCCGGGCGCGCTTCGTGCCGGCCGACATCATCCCGGCGGCCGAACGCCCCGACACCGAGTACCCCATGGTGCTGATCACTGGCCGCCAGTTGGAGCACTGGCACACCGGCAGCATGACGCGGCGCGCCACGGTGCTGGATGCGATCGAACCCGATCCGGTGGCCCTTGTCCACCCCCTTGACCTTGCTGACCTAGGCGGCAAACCGGGCGACGTCGTGACCATAGCGTCGCGCCGCGGGGAGGTCGCGCTGTACGCGCGGGCCGACGAAAGCTCGCCGCGCGGTGCGGTCTTCGTGCCCTTCTGCTACTACGAGGCGGCCATCAACAAGCTGACCAATGCCGCGCTGGATCCGTTCGCCAAGATCCCGGAATTCAAGTACTGCGCCATCAAGGTTTCGCTGGGCGGCACGCCGCCCCAGCAGGCCAGCTACGGCGGCGGACTGGCGCTGGAGAATTCCATCGCTTTGAGCGCGGCGTAAACAGTCCCGGCGGCCTCAGCCGTGCGCCTGGCGTGAATCGGCCGGCGCCTCGTCGCGTTCCTTCAGCCCGTAGTCGCGCGTCACCTCGGCAATGCGCAGCCGATAGTCCTTGAACATGGTGCTGCGGCCCGCAGCCTGCGCTGCGCGGTGCGCTTCCAGGTTGCGCCAGGCCGTCAGGCAGGCGTCGTCGCGCCAGAACTGCAGGGACAGCAGCTTGTCGGGCTCGCTCAAGCTCTGGAAGCGTTCGATGGAAATAAAGCCGTCCATCTTCACCAGCTCGCTCTTGAGTTCGGCCGCCCAGTTCAGGTAGCCCTCGCGATGGGCCGGATCAGGCCAGACTTCGAAAATCACGGACACCATATTTGCTTCCTTTCAGGTTTCAAAAACAGGGATGCGGGCGTTGGCGAGTGGCCGAAAACCCATTTGACGCCCAAAATAATCATCAAATCGACCTTCAGCCCTGATCCATCGGACGCAAGCGGCTACTATTTCGATAGCGATTGCGGCGCCGGGGCAGGCATGGGCGCCCGCACCGAAGCCCATGCTGCGGCGTTCGCTACGCTGCGGATCGAAGCAGTCAGACTGCGGGTTAAGCGCTTCATCGCGGTTGGCGCTGGCCAGCACGAGCAGCACGCCCTGCCCTGCCTCGATCGACCGGCCCGCCAGCACCACGGGATCGGCGGCAAAGCGCCGCGTGTTCTGGATAGGCGCTTGATGGCGTTCGACCTCGGCCACGAATTCGCGCATCGCGCCCTGCGAGCGGTCCGCCGCGGCGGCAAGGGCCGGGTTCTGCGCAAGCATCAGTGCCGTATGCCCAATCAACCCTGATGTGGCATCCAGCGATTGCTGCATAAACGCGATGCGGTTCGCGGCCTGCACCGGCGACAAACCCAGCACCCTGCCCTGCGCCATCAGTGCCTCCGCGGCGCTGGCGGCCAGGGACACGGCCAGCGCCGGGGCGCCAGGCGCGATTCCCTGGGTGAATTGCTGCACCCAGCGGCCGGTGTCATCAAGCTTGTCGCCAGGCACGCCCAGCAGGCGCGCCATGGCCTGCACCGGCAGCATAGCCATGAAATCGTTGACGGTCAGACGCGAAAATTTGAGCCCCACGCTACGCTGCCCCCCAAGGGGGCCATGTTTGCCTTGGGGCGGCCCGGCGGCAAACAGATCCAGATCCCGTGCTGCCGCTTCACTGGCCTGCGCCACATCGGCCAGGCTCCAGCGGCGCGCGGCTTGCTCCACCGCGGGCTTGTGGGCAGCGTGAAATTCACCGTCCGTCATGCGTACCAGCTGGGCAAAAACCTCGCCCGCGGCTGTACCCAGCAGGACTTGGGGCACCGGCTCGGCCGGCGGGCGCACACGCAGCGCCGCGTTGTGAAAGGCCTCTTCTATCACGGCATGGCTGCTGGCCACCCAGAGCTTCAGGCCTTCATCAAAATACAGCGGCCGCTGTTCCCGCAACTGCCGGTAGTAGGGGTAAGGGTCGGCATGGGTGACCGCCTCGATCGGGTTGCCGGGTTGTGGAAGAACGCCTTCACTCATGGGCATACACCGGCTCGCTGCACACTTCAGTCTTGACCGGGTTGGCGATAAAACACTCTGCGTGGGCTTCGTGGTGGAGCTGGTCAATCTGCTCACGCATCGGCATGACAATCCACGCAAAACTTGTATTTGACGGCGATAGCTGGCCATAACGGTTGCCAGGAAAATCCTGTCCGCCGCGCTGCCAGAGAATCTCTGCGCTGTACTGGGCCATGGTTGCTCGCTCTGTTTGTTTGACAAGACCTCCAGTGTCGCCAGCCGCCCCCCGCTTGTCGAGCAACAACAGTTTGGTTAGGATCAAATCATGAATGCAGAACCCGACCTTGCCAGGCTGGCATCCACCGTGGGCGATCCGCGCCGCATCCAGATGCTGGCACTGCTGATGGAAGGCCGCGCACTCACCGCAAAGGAACTGGCGCTCGGCGCGAGGATTGAGCCCGCCACAGCCACTTCGCACCTCAAACGGCTGCTTGACGATGGCCTGCTGGTATCCACCGCGCAAGGCCGCCACAAGTATTTTCGCCTTGCTTCAGAGCACGTGGCTCATCTGGTCGAGTCGCTGATGCGCGTTGCGCCGCGCACGACGAAATCCGCGAGCCCTGCAGCTCCTGAGCCGATCCGCCAGGCACGCTACTGTTATGACCATCTCGCCGGCGAACTCGGTACGACCCTGCTGGCCATGATGCGCCGCAAAGGCTGGCTGGTAGCGGACGCCAGCCAGGACCTGCCGAAGGCCCTGGCACTTTTGCCCAAAGGCGATCAGGCCCTCGGCGCGCTGGGCATCAACGTCACCGAGGTGCGCGGCAGGCGCCGGCAGTTTGCCTGCACCTGCCTGGACTGGTCGGAGCGGCAGGACCACCTGGGTGGTGCACTCGGTGCCGCGCTGGCAACGCACTTCACGCAGCAGGGCTGGATAGAGCGTAAAAAACACACACGCGTGGTGAGCATCACCGCCGCAGGCACAGAGCAATTGAAGCGCCTCGGCATCAAGCTGCGGACCTGAGCCGCGACCGCTGCGCGGCGAAGCTCAAGCTTCTTCCAGCGGCGGCGGCAGCACCCGAAGGCTGCCTGAGCTGTCATTTTTATGGGCACCGCAAAGGTCGCAGGTGGCGAACAAAACAGGGGTGGTCCTTGTCATTTCCCCGTGACCTTGTTGATGGTGGGTTTGATGTTTTCCCTGCGGGCTGGCAGCACAATGGCGTTCTCACGAGGGGCGTTGAGCACGATCGCGGTAGAAGTCTCGGTCAGGATGCAGAATTTGGTCACGACGGCATCCAGGTGCGAGACATCAATGACGGCGATTTCCAGCACCCAGCTGTCTTCTCCCGTCACGTTGTAGGCATTGATCACTTCCGGCGTCTGCTCAATCAGCTTGACCACCCGGGCGTACTCAGCCCGTGCCACGCGCATGATGGCGCGAATCCCATAACCCAGCCGCGCCAGGTCGACCTCGGCGCGGTAACCCCTGATCACGCCGCCCAGCTCCAGCTTGCGTACACGTTCCGTGACTGCGGGCTGGCTCAGATGGACGCGTCGCCCCAACTCCGCCATGGTGATGCGGGCATCCCGCTGCAATTCAGTCAGGATGCGGCTGTCGTAGTGATCGTATTCGTCAGTTTCGGTCATCGTGCTTTTCAAGCGTTAAATTTAAAGTAGTCCCGGCTTTTCACCTTTAATTTTGCATGGCTTGGCCGTTATTGGCAATTTACGATGACGTGGATGAGCTCCGCAATCTCCCTCCCTTCCCCGCCCACCCGGGCAGCACCGCTGCTGGTCCCCGCCTTGATCGCCTGCTATGTGGTGTGGGGTTCCACCTACCTGGCGATCCGTTTCGCACTGGTGAGCTTCCCGCCTTTTTTCCAGATGGGCACCCGCTTCCTGGTGGCGGGCATGCTGGTCATGGCCTGGGTGATCATCCGCCGGCAGGCTCTCCCTACCCTGCGCGAATGGCGCAATGCGCTCGCCATAGGCACGCTGATGCTCGGCGGCGGCATGGGGCTCACCGCCAGTGCGGAAGTCCACATTGGCTCCGGCCTGATCGCCACCTTCATTGCGGTGGTTCCCCTGATGGTGTCCGCATGGGGCCTGTTGCTGGGCCAACGCCCCAGCCGGCTGGAACTGGTGGGCATGGCCGTGGGGGTGGCTGGCGTGCTGCTGCTGGTGAGAGGCGCCAGCTTTTCCGCGGCGCCCGTGGGCCTGGCCTGCATCGCAGGCGCAACCCTGCTGTGGTCGCTGGGCTCCGTGTTGTCCACCGAACGACTGCCTCTGGCCAACGGCCCCGCGGGTTTCGCGAGTGAAATGTTGTGTGGCGGCGCGGTGTTAATGGCGATCTCTCTTGCACTGGGTGAGCAGCACGAGGTCGCCAGCAACTGGCCTTTCCAGCCCGCAGCCATGATGGCCTGGCTGTACCTCGTGGTGTTCGGCTCGCTAATAGCGTTCAGCGCCTACCTCTACCTGCTGGCCAATTCCTCCCCTGCAGTGGCCACCAGCTATGCCTTTGTGAACCCGTTGATCGCGATTTTTCTGGGTGCGTTTTTTGCCGGCGAGCAAGTCACCCGTGGCGAGTGGGTGGCTTGCGGTGTGATTCTCACAGGCGTTTTTTTGATTTTCAGAGGTAAATCTGCAACAGGCGGGCGCAAATAAAGTGCTTTTTCGCTATGAAACTGCGTTTTTCTCCAGTAGCATCCGCATTGCCGCAAGGAAGTAGTTATCCCTGCGGTGATTTATCAACTTCTAGAAGGAAAATCAATCATGGCAACTGCAAAAAAAGCACCGGCTAAAAAAGCGCCTGCTAAAAAGGCTGCTCCGGCAAAGAAAGTAGCTGCGAAGAAAGCAGCTCCTGCCAAGAAGGTCGCCGCAAAAAAAGCAGCGCCCGCCAAAAAGGTAGCTGCGAAGAAAGCAGCGCCTGCCAAGAAGGTTGCGGCCAAAAAGCCAGCAGCGAAAAAAGCGCCCGCCAAAAAGCGTACGCCCAATGCAGCGTTCATGAAAGCGCTGACCTTGAGCCCCGCCCTGGCTGCCGTGGTGGGCGACAAGCCTCTGCCACGCACCGAAATTGTCAGCAAGCTGTGGGTTTACATCAAATCCAAGGGCCTGCAGGACAAGGTCAACAAGCGCATGATCAATGCCGACGAAAAGCTCAAGGCCGTATTTGGCAAACCGCAAGTGTCGATGTTCGAGATGGCTGGCCTCATTGGCAAGCACGTCAAGTAATCGGCTTTGCCGACACCCCAAAGGCCGGTTTCCACCGGCCTTTTTTTATGCTCCGACGCACTGCCTGCCGAAAGCAGCGCCTCGAAACGCGCCGACGGATCCGTCGCTGCTCACTGGCGTCTCGTGGCACGCTTCCTGCGTAACCCCGTGGCCTCGCGATCATCAAAAGCTTCGCGAGGCAATACGGGTTACTCGGTAGCAGATTGCCGGCAACCCTGCCAAAAATAAACGGGTTTGTTGATAAGATAAAAATTTGCCTGCGACGCTACCGGCTACCGGCGCGCGAAGGTACAAAACCATCATTTCATGCACATGCATCCAATAAAAACCAGCGTGGCAAAGATTTTCGTGATCCCGATTTGCCGCTTCCACGATGAATTTTCTGCAGCCCGCGTGAGTGCCTGCCAGGGTCGCCCACAATAATGCTCCGCTTTATTTTTACCCGGTTCAGCCTGATCATCCCCACTTTTTTGGGCATGACACTGCTGGCCTTTTTTCTGATCCGCCTGGTGCCGGGCGACCCCATCGAAACCCTCGCTGGGGAGCGTGGCATTGATCCGGTGCGGCATGCACAGCTGCTCAAGGAATACGGCCTGGACCGGCCGATTCTGGTGCAGTACGGCATCTACATCGGCCGCGTGCTCAATGGCGATCTCGGCAAATCCCTCATCACGCAGGAACCCGTGCTGCGTGAATTCCTGACGCTTTTCCCCGCCACCATCGAACTGGCTCTCTGCGCGATTGTGTTCGCCCTGGTGATCGGCATTCCTGCCGGCATTCTGGCCGCGGTCAAGCGCAACTCGATACTGGACCACGGGGTCATGGGCGTCTCCCTGACCGGTTACTCCATGCCGATTTTCTGGTGGGGCCTGCTGCTGATCCTGCTTTTTTCGGTGCAGCTCGGCTGGACCCCTGTCTCGGGCCGTATGGCGGTGCAGTACTTCATTGAACCCACGACCGGCTTCCTGCTCATCGACTCGCTACTGTCGGAGGACAAAGGCGCATTCTGGTCGGCTGCATCGCACCTGATTTTGCCGATGATTGTGCTGGGGACCAACCCGCTGGCGGTGATCGCACGCATGACGCGCTCGGCCATGCTGGAAGTGCTGGGTGAAGACTACATCCGGACCGCACGCGCCAAGGGTCTTTCCAACCTGCGCGTCGTCGCCCTGCATGCCCTGCGCAATGCCTTGATCCCGGTGGTGACCGTGATCGGCCTGCAGGTCGGCGTCCTGTTCACGGGGGCCATCCTCACCGAGACCATCTTTTCCTGGCCCGGCGTCGGCAAATGGCTGATCGAAGCCATCAGCCGCCGCGACTACCCGGTCCTGCAAGGCGGCATCCTGCTGCTGGGCGCGATCGTGATGGCGGTCAACCTGCTGGTGGACATCACCTACGGCATCATCAACCCACGCATCAGGTATCAGCGATGAGCACGGCCACCTTGAAAACAGCAACCGTTGCGCCGGGTACACCACCGGCACCGCCGCATCCGCTGCGCGAGTTCTGGAGCTACTTCAGCTCCAACCGCGGCGCCGTCATGGGCCTGATCATTGTGGTCGGTGTTCTGCTGGTCGCACTTTTCGCGCCCTGGCTGGCGCCGCACCCACCCAACATCACCAACAATGCGGTGTTTCTCAAACCCCCTGCCTGGCAGACGGGCGGATCGTGGACCTACCCCCTGGGCACCGACGCGATCGGCCGCGACATCCTGTCGCGCCTGATGCACGGCGCCCGCCTGTCCCTGGTTATCGGGCTGGCCGTGGTTACGCTGTCGGTGGTGGTCGGGACCGTGCTGGGCCTGCTGTCGGGATTTTTCCGCGGCATCTTCGAGATCGCGGTCATGCGCCTGATGGACATCATCCTGACCCTGCCCAGCCTGCTGCTGGCCATCGTCATCGTGGCCATCCTGGGCCCCGGCCTGATGAATGCGATGCTGGCCGTCGCCATCGTGGTGCTGCCGCATTACGTGCGCATTACCCGCGCGGCGGTGATTGCCGAAACCTCCCGTGACTACGTTACCGCCGCGCGCATGAGCGGTGCCAGCCGCGCCCGCCTGATGTTCAGCGAAATCCTTCCGAACTGCACGGCGCCCCTGATCGTGCAAGCCTCGCTGGGGGTGTCCACCGCCATCCTGGATGCGGCGGCGCTGGGCTTTCTGGGTCTTGGCGCCCAGCCGCCCTCCCCGGAATGGGGCACCATGCTGGCTGACGCCCGCGAATTCGTGCTGCGTGCCTGGTGGGTGGTGACTTTCCCCGGCCTCGCGATTTTGATCACTGTGCTGGCCTTCAACCTGCTCGGAGACGGACTGCGCGATGCGTTCGATCCAAAACTTAAACGATGAACAAGATCCACCCACCCCTCATGAGCCTCTTCGCAAGTAACAGCGCGGAACCGGCTTCGCCGGGCCGCAGCTGTTGCCCCCGGAGGGGGGATCCGGCTACACGAAGTGAGCCGAGAAGGGGGAGTTACTAAACATGGCCCTGCTTGAAATAGAAAACCTGTCCGTCGAGTTTCCCTCGCAAAACGGCATCATGTACGCCGTTGACGGCGTCAGCCTGTCGCTCGAAGAAGGCGAAGTGCTGGGTATCGTCGGTGAATCCGGCTCCGGAAAAAGCGTCACCATGATGGCGCTGATGGGGCTCGTGGCCTATCCGGGACGGGTTCGCGCCGACAAACTCCGCTTTGCCGGCCATGACCTGCTATCCCTGTCGGCCAGCGAGCGCAGCAAGCTCACCGGCAAAGACGTGGCCATGATTTTTCAGGAGCCCACGACCAGCCTGAACCCCTGCTTCACCGTCGGCTTTCAAATCACCGAAACCCTGCGCCTGCATTTGGGCATGGACCGCAAGGCCGCCACGCGCAAGGCCATAGAACTGCTCGAGCAGGTTGGTATCAATTCGCCCGAAAGCCGCTTGAAAGCCTATCCGCACCAGCTGTCGGGCGGCATGAATCAGCGCGTGATGATCGCCATGGCCATTGCCTGCAATCCGCGCCTGCTGATTGCCGACGAACCCACCACAGCCCTGGATGTGACCATCCAGGCGCAAATCCTGGACCTGCTGCGCAGCCTGCAAAAGGAGCGCGGCATGGCCCTGGTGCTCATTACCCACAACATGGGCGTGGTATCCGAAATGGCGCAACGTGTAGCCGTCATGTATGCCGGCCAGATCATGGAAGAGCAAAGCTCGCACGCGCTTTTCAACACCCCCCAGCACCCCTATACCGAAGCGCTGCTGTCAGCCCTGCCGGAGCGCAGCGATGGCAGCACCCGCCTGGCGACCATCCCCGGCATGGTGCCCGGCCTTTACGATCGGCCAGCCGGCTGCCTGTTTGCGCCGCGTTGCGCCTACGCCACCGAGCATTCGCGCACCGAGCGCCCGTTGCTGCGCGCCTGGAAAGACGGCAAGGTGCGCTGCCACTATCCGCTGGGTGACCCCGACCGTGAAGCGGCCATACTGCGCGACACCCCTGTGCTGGTGGAGGAGGCACCATGAGCGCGCTGCAAGATGCCCCGGCGCTGTCAGCGCTGGCAGCGCAGCCCGTGGTGGAAGCCCGGGATCTCAAGCGCGTTTATGAAATACGGCGCGGCTTCATGCGCGCCCCCGATCACCTGCAGGCCGTCGGCGGCGTCTCCTTTGCAGTCCATGCCGGCAAGACACTGGCCGTCGTGGGGGAATCGGGCTGCGGCAAGTCCACGCTGGCGCGCATGGTTTCCCTCATTGAAACCCCTACCAGCGGCCAGCTGCGCATCAAGGGCGTAGATGCGGTCACCGCACGTCACGAAGAGCGCCAGGGCCTTCGCAAGGCTGTGCAGCTGGTGTTCCAGAACCCTTACGGCTCGCTCAATCCGCGCAAGAAGGTCGGCGCCATTCTGGAAGCACCGCTCGAAATCAATACCGACCTGTCTCCCGCCGACCGTGCCGCGCGCGCGCGCGCCATGCTCGCCAAGGTGGGCCTGCGCCCCGAGCACTATGACCGATATCCCCACATGTTTTCGGGGGGGCAGCGCCAGCGCATCGCCATCGCACGCGCCCTGATGCTCAACCCCACCCTGGTGGTGGCCGACGAACCGGTGTCGGCGCTGGACGTGTCAATTCAGGCCCAGGTGCTGAACCTGCTGGCCGACCTGCAGCAGTCGATGGGGCTGGCCTACCTGTTCATCTCGCATGACCTGGGCGTGGTGCGCCACATTGCCCACGATGTACTGGTGATGTACCTCGGCCATGCGGTCGAGCAAGGCGAAAAAAACGCGCTGTTCGCGCAGCCACTGCATCCTTACACCCAGGCCTTGCTGGCATCCACACCAGGCCTGGCTGGCAGCACTGGGGTCAGGCACCGCATTGTGCTCAAGGGCGAATTGCCCTCACCGCTCAATCCGCCCACGGGCTGCGTGTTTTCCACCCGTTGCCCCCATGTGACCGATCGATGCCGTGCCGAAAGGCCGGTTCTGCGCGAAGTGGCAGGCCGGCAGGTGGCTTGCCACTATGCAGAAAATTTCATTACCGCGTGATATGGTGCAGTACAAACCATGTATTGCCCCATGCCACGTTTTTCAAAGACCGGGGAGCGCAGAACACAATTCGCGCAAACTGGCCGCCAGCCCGCTGCATCGCAGCATTAACCCCCAAAGGGAGTCCATCAAATGATTCAGACCAAACCAAGTGCAAGCCGGCTACGCCCGGTCCAGCGCGCATTGCTGTGCGCGGTCGCCCTGCCAGCATTGCTGGCGCTCACGCCAGTCTCCGCCAAGACGCTGGTGTTCTGCTCTGAAGGCAGTCCTGAAAACTTCTACCCCGGTATCAACACCACGGGTACCTCGTTTGATGCCAACGAACCGATCTACAACCGCATCGTGGAGTTCGAGCGTGGTGGCACCAAGGTCATTCCCGGTCTGGCCGAGAAATGGGACATTTCCGCCGACGGCAAGGAGTACACCTTCTACCTGCGCAAAGGTGTGAAATGGCATAACACCAACAAGGGTTTCAAACCCACGCGCGACTTCAATGCCGACGACGTGCTGTTCATGTTCGAGCGCCAGTGGAAGGAAGACAACGCCTTCTTCAAGGTTACCAGCCCTAACCACTCCTACTTCAGCGACATGGGCATGCCCAAGCTGCTGAAATCGGTGCAAAAAGTCAACGACTACACCGTCAAGGTCACGCTTGACAAACCTGAAGCGCCATTCCTGTCCAACCTGGCCATGCCTTATGCAGCGGTGCAGTCCAAGGAATATGCCGACGCCATGCTCAAGGCCGGCACGCCTGAAAAAATTGACCAGGACCCTATTGGTACCGGCCCCTTTTACCTGGTGCAGTACCAGAAAGACGCGATCATTCGCTACAAGGCGTTCCCCGCACACTGGGCCGGCAAAGCGAAAATTGACGACCTGGTTTACGCCATCACCCCGGACGCGTCGGTACGATGGGCGAAGCTGCAAAAGGGCGAGTGCCATGTCATGCCCTACCCCGCTCCGGCTGACCTCGAGGCCATCCGCAAGGACCCGAATATCCAGGTCATCGAGCAGCCCGGTTTGAACGTGGGCTATATGGCTTACAACACCACGAAAAAACCGTTCGATGACGTGCGCGTTCGCAAGGCCATCAACATGTCCATCAACAAGAAAGCCATTGTTGACGGCGTGTACCTGGGCACCGGCATTCCCGCGAAAAACCCGATCCCACCGTCGATGGCTGCCTACAACGACAGTATCAAGGACGATGCGTACAACCCTGAAGCCGCCAAAAAACTCCTGGCAGAAGCAGGCTACCCGAACGGTTTCACCACCGATTTGTGGGCCATGCCGGTACAGCGCCCCTACAACCCCAACGCCAAACGCATTGCCGAGCTGATGCAGGCGGATCTGGTCAAAGTGGGCGTCACGGCCGAGATCAAGAGCTTTGAGTGGGGCGAGTACCGCAAGCGCCTGCAGGCGGGCGAGCACCAGATGGGCATGCTGGGCTGGACCGGCGACAACGGCGATCCGGACAACTTCATGTACACCCTGCTCGGTTGCGCTTCGGCCCAGTCCGCCAGTGGTTCCAACATCGCCAAGTTCTGCTACCAGCCTTATGAAGATCTGGTCCTGAAAGCCAAGACTGTCACCAACCCGGCTGAGCGCACCAAGCTCTACCAGCAGGCGCAGGTCATCTTTAAAGAGCAGGCTCCCTGGTTCACCATTGCCCATGCGGTGCAGCTCAAGCCGGTACGCAAGAGCGTGATCGACTTCAAGAACAGCCCGTTTGGTCGCCACAACTTCTACGGCGTCGACATCAAGGAATAGGCCGTAGCGGGATGGGAAACGCCGGGGTTCTCCCGGGCGTCCTCCAAAACGCTGAAGCGTAAGATGCCCTCCTGGGATCCGGGAGGGTTTTTTTTTGCCAGGTCAACGCTCCACTCCAGCGTGCTCTTGCCGCTCTTCCACCGCTTGCAAGAGGACAGGATTTACGCCAAGCCTTGCAAGGGGCCACAATGCACCGACCTGGGGTAGGCCCGTCGCCAAAGGGCTTCTGTGAAGGTCATGCCCAAACCATAGGCGAGATGATCCATGCTGGAGTATTTGGTCAACCTGATCGGACGCCTGGGGCAATGGGGCTACCTGGTTGTCTTCCTTGGAGCGATGCTTGAATCAGCAGCTTTTTTGGGATTGCTCATTCCAGGAGAGAGTCTTGTGTTGGTTGCAGGCTTCTTTGCGGCACAAGGCTTGCTCGATGTCGATGTGCTGATCATCACCGTCGCGATGGGGGCGGCGCTGGGCGACAGCATTGGCTACGAATTGGGGCGCCGGATGGGGCGTCCGGCATTGGTTCGCTATGGCAGTCACTTCGGACTGACTGAGGCGCGCGTCGGTAAAGCGGATGCTTTTTTTACACGGCACGGTAGCAAGGCAGTGTTCCTCGGGCGATTCGTTGGCTTTGCCCGCGCCCTGGTGCCCTTCCTTGCCGGCTCGTCCCGAATGACCTACCGGAAGTTCCTGTCCTATAACGCTGGCGGTGCGGTACTGTGGGCCTCTGGTGTGGTGTTGCTGGGGTACTTTTTGGGCGCCAGCTGGCAGACGGCTGAGCGATGGATCGGACGCGCCAGCGCCATCCTTGGCGGCATCGTGGTGTTCGTGTTGTTGCTTGTCTGGCTGTGGCGCTGGACGGTGCGGCATGAGACCGCAATCAAACAAGCCTGGACTGGTTTTCTTCAGCGCCCACGCGTTAAGGCATTGCGCCACCGCTTTGCGCCACAAATTGCGTTTGTACAGGCCAGGTTGTCGCCCCAAAGCTATCTTGGGTTGCAGCTGACCATAGGGGCAACAGTTCTGATCGGCGCAAGCTGGTTATTTGGCGGGATTACAGAAGACGTGATAACCGGCGACCCGCTGACTCTCGTCGATTTGCAAGTGGCGCAATGGTTTCATGCCCATTCCACAGAACGGTTGACCCGGGCAATGCTGGCGGTGACTCATCTACACGACCCAATTTCCATCGCGCTGGCTGTAGCGTTGATCGCAGCCTGTCTGGCCTGGAAGCGGAACTGGTACTGGCTGATCTGCGTGAGCATGGCAGTCCCGTTCGGAATGCTGCTAAATGTTTTCATGAAGTATGCAATTCACCGGGCGCGCCCCAGCTTCGACAACCCGCTGGTGGTGCTGACGACTTACAGCTTTCCCAGCGGTCATGTCGCTGGAGCGACCTTGTTTTATGGCGTCATAGCGGCAATGCTGATAACGAAAATCAACGCCTGGCGCTGGCGTGTCATGGTGGTACTCGTTGCGATCACGCTGGTGGCACTGGTAGCGCTGACGCGTGTGTATCTCGGTGTTCATTACCTCAGTGATGTGCTGGCAGCGTTTGCGGAAGGAATTGCCTGGTTGACGCTATGCCTTACCGGAATGCACACCTATTGGGAGCACCGTTTTTCCGGACAAGGCAAGAAATAGCAAAGACGGTTATAGATCGTTATAGACCAATAGCCCATATAAAACCTCGATAGCTTGCTATTTTTTTTGTAGCGATTGAGTCAATGCAGTCTGAGTAATTGACGACAGCGTGCCGCGCGTGGTGATGACTTCCGGGTCCAGCGTGACCTCGATCACCGTGCCCTCCTTGCGCGCCAGTGCGGCCAGCAGCTCGGCCTCGAATTCGGCGGTGCGCGCGATGCGCACACCCGCATAGCCGTAGGCACGCGCCAGGGCGGCGAAGTCCGGGTTGTTCAGGCGGGAGCCGCTCTCGTGCTGCGGGTACTCCCTTTCCTGGTGCATGCGTATGGTTCCGTACATACCGTTGTTGAGCAGCACGATGATGCTTTTGGCGCCATGCTGCACCGCTGTGGCCAGCTCCTGGCCGTTCATCAGGAAGTCGCCGTCGCCCGCAATCGTGAAAGCCACCCGGCCGGTCGTGATGGCCGCCGCAATGCCCGCCGGCACACCATAACCCATGGCGCCCACGGTGGGCGCCAGCTGCGTCTTGTGGCCCTTGACGAGGCCGTGGTGCCGGTAGAAGCGGTGCACCCAGCTCGCGAAGTTGCCCGCGCCGTTGGTCAGTACCGCATCTTCCGGCAAATGCTTTTGCAACAGGCCGACGATGGCAGGCATGTCGATATCGCCCGGCAGATTGGCCGAAGGCGTCGGCTTGAGGTTTTCCAGATAGTCCTCGTTCGCCGACGCCGTCCAGGCCTCCCAGGCTACCGTCACCGGCGCCGTCAGCACCTCCAGCGAGCGCGCAGCGGCATTCATGGTGGCGTTGATGGCCAGGTCGGCCTGGTAGACGCGGTTGAGCTCTTCGGCACTTGAATGGATGTGCACCAGCTTCTGCTTGGGCCGGGGCGCTTCCAGCAAGGTGTAATTGCCGGTCGTCATTTCCCCCAGGCGCGGGCCGATGGCGAGGATGAGGTCGCTGGCCTTGATGCGCGCGGCCAGTTTGGGGTTGAGGCCGATTCCCACGTCGCCGGCGTATTGCGGATGGTGGTTGTCAAACGTGTCCTGGAAACGAAAGGCGTTGCCCACCGGCAGTTTCCAGTTTTCGGCAAAGCGCTGCAAGGCCTGCGCCGACTGCGGCGTCCAGCCGCCGCCCCCGGCAATGACAAACGGCCGCTGCGATTGGAGCAGCATCTCGCGCAGCGTACGCACGGAGCCGGGGTCGCTCCAGGCCTGGACCGCCTCCACGCGGGGCAAGGGCTGGGCGCCGGTCATCTGCGTCAGCATGTCTTCAGGCAACACCAGCACGACCGGACCGGGCCTGCCGTTCATGGCCGTCGCAAAAGCACGCGCCACATACTCGGGAATCCGGTCGGCGTCGTCAATGCGCTCCACGCGCTTGGCAAAGCCCTTGGTGCTTGGTCCGAAAAAGCTGGCGTAATCCACCTCCTGGAAGGCCTCCCGGTCGCGGCAGTCGCTGGCCACATCGCCCACCAGCAGCACCATGGGCGTCGAGTCCTGAAACGCGGTGTGGACACCGATGGAAGCGTTGGTGGCGCCCGGCCCACGCGTCACCATGCAAACGCCCGGCCGGCCGGTGAGCTTGCCGTGCGCCTCGGCCATGAAGGCCGCACCGCCCTCCTGGCGGCAGGTGATGAATTCAATCTGGCCCTGACGTGCATGCAAGCCGTCAAGGACGGCCAGGTAGCTTTCACCGGGTACGCCAAACGCATGGGTAACGCCCTGGGCAATCAGGCAGTCAACGAGAAGGTGGCCCGCAAGTTGTGTAGTCATGGGCCGTATTGTGCCGCGCTGGGAAATTGCCCCCACGCTTGTCACTTCGTGTACTGCGCGAGGCCTTGCAGGCCGCGGCTCGCGAGACGCTTCGCCTCTGTCGCCCGTCCAAGCCTGCGCAGGCAGGCTTGGAGCCGCGGGCTCCAGCCCCTCGGGGGCCGTTTTCCTTGGGGCGGCCCTGTGGAAAAATGCCGCCGTGCTTTCAGGGTCCTATTCGTCCTGAGCCTGTCGAAGGATGCTCCAAGGAGGCTGTACTTGCCCGGGCCGCCCAATCAGATCAGTTCGGATAGGGGGCGCACTGCTGCCGTATCGACCGGGGGAAATGCGCTACTCGGGCGTGTTGTTGTCGCTGTCTGCACCGCCGGCTGCCAGTGCCTGCTTGGCCAGCTCTTCGTCACTCAACGGTGGCGCATCCTCAAGAGCCGCCAGTTCTTCAAGAAACTCCTGCGTCGGCTCTTCATGCTCCAGCAGCACTTCTTCAAGCTTTTGCTGGCCAGTCTCGACATGTACCGAAGGTGAATGCAGTGCAGTGGGCGGCACAGGAAATTTCTCGCCGAGTTCGAATTTCAGCGCCTGTGATTTCTCGTCGACCCAATGCGCGAAATCGCCGCCTTGGGGGGGATTCGAATTGCTCATGCCGTCATCTCCTTGCTTGCGTTGCGGTTCCGGCGCGGGTGGCCGGCTCTGCTCCGGCTTCATTATGGCGCTATGTTCGACGCAGTGGTAGTACCCCAATAGATTCACAGATTCACGCGTCAGGGCTTATGAGCGGTCAGCCGCCCGGCGACCGTGAAGCGCCCGCCGCCTTGGGGCGTGAGCACCACCATCTCCGCCATGCCGGGTGAAATGCCGGTTAGCGCCGCGATGGTGGAGCCGTGCGAAACCAGCACCGTGTTGCCGCCCGCAGGTAGCTGGCTGGCCAGCGGTTTGAGCTCAGCCACCTGACGGGCCGCCAGCTCCGGACGGCCAAACAGGTTGCCCAGCGCCGGCGAGATCTCGGGGGCCTTGCCGAAGGCCAGCCTGGCGGTTTCGGTGCAACGGCACCATGGGCTGGAGAGCAGCTTCCCCACCGCAACGCCTCGGGTACGGAAAGCGTCGCCAAGCTGCCGCGCATGGGCGCGGCCCTCGTCGTTCAGGTTGCGCTGCGTGCTGCAATCGCCGAGCGTCATTCCCTCCGGGTCGCCCACGCCCGGGGTCGTCAGCGCGTGCCGGATCAGGATAACCTGGCCGCCGCCCTTGAGCAGCGACCACAGCGCTTCATCGGCCGACGCGAACGGCGTCCAGGCCAGCGCGGCAAGCAACAGCGGGAGCAGCCGCGCGATTCGGCTCAGGTTCATCATGCAGTCTCCGTAGGATGGGCATTGATTGGTATTCATACTACGCCGCCCGCCTTGTCCCTGCCCTTGTCCCTGTGTTAGTGTGGTGTTGCACGCTATCAGGCACATAAAACCGCGCTTTTTTTCCCATGGCCGCGTTGCAAATCCTCGCCATGGTTGGGCTATGGCTGCGGTTTTCGCCTTGCCCTGAACAAAAATCCATCGGTTTTATGGGTACCTGCAAGCATGCAACACCACACCGGTCTGGAAAAATGAGACGCCGCACCCTGCTGCTGCACCTGCTTCCCGCGTCAAGCGCGCTGGGCATGGTGGGAGCCTACGCACAAAACGCTGCGCCGTCACTGCCGATGTCCAGGCCCGTTCCCTCGTCCGGCGAACAGATTCCGGTGGTCGGGCTGGGCAGCTGGATCACCTTCAACGTCGGCAACGACCGCCCGGCGCGCGCGCATTGCGCCGAGGTCATGCGCCATTTTTTCGATGCCGGCGGCCGCCTGATCGATTCCTCGCCGATGTACGGCTCCTCGCAAGGCGTGATTGGCGATGGCCTGCAAAAACTCTCGGTACAGCAGCGCGTCTTTTCCGCCGACAAGGTCTGGACTTCCTCGGCCGGGGCGGCGCAGATCGAGATGTCGCGCCGGCTCTGGCGGCTGCCTCGTTTCGACCTGCTGCAGGTTCACAACCTGGTGGCCTGGCAGGAACAGCTGCCACTGCTGCAGGCCATGAAAGCCGCAGGCCAACTGCGTTACGTGGGAATCACCACCTCGGAGGGGCGCCGCCACCACGAGATGGAACAGATCATGCGCGGCCACCGTATTGACTTCGTACAGCTCAGCTACAACCTGCTCGATCGCGAGGCTGAAGAGCGGCTGCTGCCGCTGGCGCGCGAGCGTGGCATCGCCGTGCTGGTCAACCGGCCGTTCCGCCAAGGCGCCCTGCTGCACCAGCTGCAGCGCCATCCGCTACCGGCCTGGGCCAGCGAGATCGACTGCGCGAACTGGGCCCAGTTCGCGCTGAAGTTCATCGTCTCTCACCCCGCGGTGACCTGCGCGATTCCCGCCACCAACCATGTGGCCCACGTGCGCGAAAACATGGGCGCAGCGTTCGGCCGGATGCCTGACGAGGCGTTTCGCAGGCGCATGGCCGCTCACATCGAGAGGCTGTGAGCCATGTCCGAGTGGTGGACCTACCGGCTCTCGGACTTCCTGATGTTTTCACCCGGGACTTATTGGCGCCTGGTCGAGCTCTACAACCGCGATGTCTGGCCGGCGCAGCTGGTCGCACTCGCCGCCGGCCTCGCCTCGCTTTGGCTGGCCGGGACCCGGCGCGCCGGTGCAGGCCGTGTGCTCACGGCCCTGCTCGCCGCGGCCTGGCTCTGGGTGGGCTGGGCCTTTCATTGGCAGCGCTACTCAACGATCAACTGGGCGGCGCCCTACTTCGCCGTGGCGTTCGCCGTCCAGGCCGTGCTGCTTGTTGCCCTGGGGGTGTTGCTCCGCGACGCGCACGCACCGACCGCCGGCGTCACCGTGCAACGCCTCGGCTGGCTGCTGGCCGTGACGGGCGTGGTGCTCTACCCGCTGGCCGGGCTGCTCGCTGGCCACCCGCTGCGCCAAGCGGAGGTGTTCGGTATGGCGCCGGAGCCGACAGCACTGGCCAGCCTGGGCCTGCTGCTGGCCAGCGGGCACCCGCCATCACGCGCCCTCCGCTGCTTGCTGGCCATCATTCCCACGCTTTCCCTGCTGGCGGGCGCGGCGACCTTGTGGTCGATGGCTGGCTGATCGCCTTATTCCATTTCTAACTCGATACGAGATGAGGCGCACCGCCGCAGACAGTGCTGTAACGGCCAAGGCGGGGCAACGACATATCGTGTTGAAGCAGGAACGGAATCAGTACGCCACCGCGTAGCGATAGCCGCGATACTTCAGCACCGCGGTCTTGGCACGGATCTGCTCCAGCACCACGCCCGGGGCCGGCACTGCGCCTTCGCCCACCACCTGGCCGTTGACAATCAGCATGCGCTGCGCTGGGTTGTCGGAATAGACGCCGCCGCTGATGGCCAGCTTGGGCAGGTCACGCTGTACATCGGCCGGCAATTCATTGACGGACAGCAAGCGATCAGGGGCTGCCGCTGCGGGCGCCGGTGAGGAAGCCGCCAGCGCCGGAGCCGGCTTTCGCGCTTCACGCAAAGGAACCGCGGGCGGGGCCACAGGCGCGGCGGGCGGTGGTGCTGCGGGCAACACCTCGGTCGCCGGCAGAGGCCTGATCACGGCAGGCGCCGGGGACGTGCCGGTCCCTGCAGCGGGCAAATACACGGCCGGTGGCGCGTCAGGCCCGGCCAGCTGCCATGCCGCCACAGCCAGCAAGCCGGCGCCGATGACCACTGCCCCTCCCAGCCAAAACCGGGTCTGAGGGCCTTCAGGTGGCTCGAGTGCCGACATCTGCAAGGGCTGAGCATGGATGCCCCGTGCCGGGTCGCGTTCGCGCTGGGCGTCGGCTTTCCGAAGTGCGTCGAGAATGTAAGACATGGGGTCAAGGCCCGGTTCGAAGGCGCGGCTCGTCCACGCCGGCCGTGCGATTGAGCTGCATAAAAGTCAACGGCCCGAGTCGGCCGTCCGTGGGCAGGCCCTGGGCCAGTTGAAAAGTGCGCAGGCGAGCTCTGAGCGAGGCATCCAGCACGGGCCGGCCCGCCTGCGGCGCCGTGCCATCCACCGCGGTCAACCGGGTCGCAACCCATTCGACCACCGGACCGTGCTGACCATCAAGGGGGCGGCCTCCATAACCGGCGGGTGAACGCCAGAGCGTGGAAAAGTCGCCTTGCCAGCGCGCGGCCAGCGCGGCCAGTGTGACGGTCTGCTCGGTGCCTCCGGCGCGCAAGGTGGCGCTGTCGTCTGTCAGGGCGGTGAGCAAGGCAAAGGAAGGCGAGCCGCTCTGGCTGTCGAGCTTGACGATGCCGGGGCGGCCCAGCTGGCGGATCAGGGCCAGACTGGTGTTGCTGCTGAAGCACCGCACCTGCTCGCGCTGCAGCGCCTGGCAGGGGTCGCCCTCCCCGGGGGTCAGTTTCCAGGCCTGCGCCAGTTCGCGCCAGGCCTGGCCTTCGTCGCGCAGCAAGGTGGGGGGCGGTGCGGGCGGAGCGAGGGTTGCGTCGGCTGCCGCAGCGGCCACCACCGGTCCGGAGGCCGCAACCGCTGCAATCTCGGACGCTTGCTGCGCTTGCGGCACCTGCGTCGCAAGGCGGGCCGTGGCGAGCAGCCCGGCGCCGGCGGCGACACTCAGGCCCACCAAGGCAAGGCTGCGCTGCCAACGCCATGGTGCGCGCACCGGCTGGTCGAACACCTCGTCCGCCGCCTTGTTGACGATGCCGCGGTTGACCGTGGCCTGGCCGCCCGCAAAGGCTCCCAGCAAGGCACGATCGCACAACAGGTTGATGCGGCGGGGCACGCCGCGCGCCCGCTGGTAAATGCGTTTGAGCGCCTTGCGATCGAACGGCAGCGCGCGATTCAGGCCCGACACTTCAAGGCGGTGCAGGATGTACTGCGCCGTCTCGGCCTCGGTGAGTGCATCGAGGTGAAAGCGTGCGATTACGCGCTGAGCCAGTTGCTCCAGTTCGGGCCGCTGCAGCATGGTGCGCAGCTCGGGCTGGCCGATCAGGACGATCTGCAGCAGCTTGCGCTCGCTGGTTTCCAGGTTGGTGAGCAGGCGCAGCTGCTCCAGCACCTCGGCAGACAGGTTCTGCGCCTCGTCAATGATCAGCACGTTGTTCTGCCCGGCGGCATGGGCCTGCAGCAGGAAGGTGTTGAGCGGGTCGAGGTAGTCCTTGACCGTGAGCGGCAGCAGCTCTTTTTGCGGCACCGTGACGTGGAACTCGTCGCAGATCGACTGCAGCAGCTCGGTTACCGTGAGCTTGGGATTGAAGATGTAGGCGACGTTGCAGTGGGCCGGAATCTGCTCCAGAAAGCAGCGGCACACCGTGGTCTTGCCAGTGCCGATCTCGCCGGTCAGCAGCACAAAGCCACCGCTGCCGCCCAGCCCGTACAGCAGGTGCGCCAGTGCTTCGCGATGCCGGTCGCTCATAAACAGCAGCCGCGGATCGGGAGCGAGCGAAAACGGCGCCTGTGTCAGGCCGAAAAATGGCATGTACATGGCTGCAAAGGATACCGCACCACCATCGCCGGGCGCTAGTCATAAACAACGCGCGCCGCGCCGGCGGCTACGCTCCCCGTAGCAACAATGTCACCAATGGCGCACTCCTGGTGGGACGCCTGCGCGCCCAGGCGCCCCGACCGATACCCCCAGAGCCCTTTTGAACAAAGAGCCTCCGGCCGGCATCACGGGTTTATGCGTCGACAGTCAACCTGTTTGCGCTCAGCAGATTGGTGATGATCGCCTGGTCATTCGCACCCACCAACTGGATGTTGTCCAAAACGATTGTCTGGTCTACCGAGCCGCCGACACCAGAGGATTTAACCGAAATTGTCGTATCGCCAGTTGTCGAATTGAAGTTGAAATCCAGATAGGCGTCCAGACTCACAGCTGTTGCATGTTCGCCCTGCAGGAGATCCTTCAAATCCAGCTTGTCGGCGCCGCCAGGTACCCAGTCCGTGATCGTATCGACTGGAACAGATGAAGAACTGGCATCCGCCAGCGTCCATTTGAAGATATCAATACCATTCCCACCGGTCAGCGTATCGCTGCCGGAACCACCTGCAAGCGTGTCGTCGTTGTTGCCGCCATCGAGCACGTCGTTCCCTTCGCCACCGTTCAAAACGTCATCGTTCTCATTGCCGAACAGCGTGTCATTGCCACCACCGCCGCGCAGAGTATCGGTGCCGTTGTTACCAATAAAAGTGTCGATGCCAGCGTTGCCGGAAAGGGTGACATCACCGATCAGTGTGTCCCCACCACCAAGTGCATCGATATACGAGAAGTCGTTGCCATCCAGCGTAAAGCTATTAGCGGCAGAGGTAGTGTCAATCACGTTGATCGTGACGCTTCCCGCATCGGCAAGGCTTCCGTCGCTCAAGGTATAGCTGAGGGTATAAGAGCCCGCCGCCGGCGAAGTGCCGGTGATACCGACAAGATGGCCTGCACCGTCATAGGTCGCTGCAAGCCCGGAGGGCAGACCAGTGACTGCGGTGACGAAAAGAGGGTTGCCGTCGGGATCGGTATCGTTGTGGGTGAACCACGATGCCGTGATAACTCCCGCCGCGATTGGGGTGCTGTCGGAGAGCACCCAGACGTCGCTGTTCGCATGGGGTGCAGCATTCACGACATCAGAAGAGCCATTGATCGTCACCGTCACGGTCTGGGTGTCAAAGGCGGCGCTGAGGTCCGTGCTTTTAACCGTGTAGGTCAGCACGAGAGACTGGCCCTCCGCCAGGTAATCGAAGGCCTGCGTCCCCGAGTTGAATGTCCAGGACAGGTTGTGTGTCTCACCCACATCCGCCGTGAGCCCTGATGACGGCACGACATTGAACATGCTCAGCAGTTGAGCGTCCGTCAGCCCAAGTCCCGCGACGGTGCCCGAAGCCGCCACCGACAGTACCGTCGTACTCACGGTATCACTGAGGTCCACGTCAGTGACCGTCAGCGTACCGCCATCGCTCAGACCCGCATTGGTTTCAAGCAGGGTTACCGCCGCGGTGTCGGTCGATACAACCTGAATATTCGGCGTATCGTTGCTGCCGGTGATGGTGATCGTCACCGTCGTGGCCGCCGAGGCGGCGTTGCCCGCCCCCGAGTCGTCGGTGGCCACCACGTTGTACGAGAAGGTGATGGTTTCACCGGCGCGCAGGAAGTCCAGGTTCTGGCTGGCGCTGTAGTCCCAGCTGTCCTGGTCGACCGAGAAGCCGGCCACCAGCGCCGAGGCCACGCCCGCAGCCAGCGTGCCGCCGCTCCAGGCGATGTCGCCGTTGGAGCTCTGG